>NZ_CP011054.1:0-205117 GCF_000734975.2 Halomonas sp. KO116 | reverse complement strand
CACTTCATCTTCCCCGTGTTAGTGCGCGTAGTGTGCCACGGCGGTTGATGATCCTATGGGCACCGAAAGACCCCTTAAGGGCGTGTTCAGCGCCCCCAGTAAAATTCCTTCCGCGATTAAACTTCACCCCATACCTACCTAATGAACTGTTATTGACGAACAAAGGAGATGGGATTGGTTGCCTCGCGCCAACCGCCCTGGGGATACATGAACGTCTATAAAAACGATCACGGCAAAGTGGTAATGGAGTTTGGTTCTCAGCGGGAAATTGATGCGCTATGGCTTTTGGCCAGCCATATCGGCGGTTCGCCCTCCACGTTACGTTCGATCTTTTCCAACTCGGCTTCACCATCAAAAGGTCTATACGAACAGCTCAAGCCTTTTGTCACTAAAACATGCGCACAGAGTGGCATTCGCCATCCACTTGCCGAACCTCGATCTACGTCTGAATTGGTGGGGCACCACCAAGAAACTATCGAGGGCCGTATAACGTTTACCCGACAACCAGCCGAACCCACATTAGTGGCAGTGCCGGATACCCAAACATCAAAGGACGCTACCTGATGGCACTTAAACCGATCCTAGCCGCTTCTCTTGCATTGATGCTTAGCGCATGTGCGACAACGGGCACCAGTACGTTGCCAGAACCACCCACTTACCCTAGTGATTCGTGGTTGGAGACCAACTTATCTATTTACAGTGAAGCGGCTGACCGCAACCCAACGGCGGCTAACCGGGCATTGGTCGAGGATTTAAAAGCGCTAGCCGAGCGACGCAAGCGACAAAACGACAAAATGCGCCAGGTTGACCGCGAGCTTACGCTGTCTTGGGGTAATCGTGGTCGTGCCGGTGCCGCCATGCTCCAACCCGCTTACATCCATGTTTTAGGCGAGAATTTAAATGATCGCTATGACATGGATGGCGACCGCTTCACTACTGCTACTAGCTCGGAGCCGCCTTCTGGCAGACCAGACAGTGACGACCGCAACTGGATTTCGGTCGGTGCTTCCATGTACGAGCTGCAACGCTGGGAGCGCTTTTGTGATCGTGGCAGGGGAATGGACGAGCCCGATTGGCGTTTCGTTACAGAGGCTGGCGCCCCCAATAACATCCCCGACATTTTAGTTGTCGGCTGTAAGCCCCCCGAGCATGACATTGCTGACTACCTCCAGGCCTGGACAAGCTTCTGTGAGTCCGACAACACGACCGCCGATCAGCGCCAGATCGTTCGTAACAGTGTGCGTCCTAAAACCGTCGTCAATCCCTGCAAAGCCCTTAATTAAACTGTCTGGAATGTGTAATGGCCAATTATCGTCCTAAACGCCCTAAATTATCTAAACCATCCGGTACCAAGCAGTGGATACAGTACGGCATCGTCGCTGTCTTTATTGGCGGCGGTTTATACCTGAATTTCTCAGGCAACCGTGATGGCAGTAGTGACAATGAATCTGATCAAAATGATGCACACGCTCTGCCTGTATCTAAAAATGCTAATGAGGAGCCCCGTGATAGCTCTCTCCTACCGCCTGTCTATAACGAAGATGACATAGCGGAAATGGCCGGTGACGTTGAAGATGACAATAGTGCTTTGTCACCAGCCCCTCGATTAGCGGGCTCTACGCTCGATCAGTACAACCCAACGGATATCTGGCTGGATGAGTCAGAGAAGCCCAACCAGGAACAAGACGAAGAAGTAGTTCAAACGCTAGACGAGGAACCTACCCCAGAGCTAGGCGAAATGGCCGAGCATTCTGAGGCAACCCCCGGCTACGTGGATAACCTTAATTCGGTATCAGAAGTCGGGGCTGGCGCCAGCCTCGAACCCGACAACGCCGGTGAAGATGCTTCCGGCGCAGCTGAGGTACTTCCCGGTGAGCTGCCTGTTGCCATTGATCAAAGTGTCCAACCGAACGCGACGATGACGGATGCCAATCCCGTTAATGGTGATGGCAGTACCGTACCCGCCGCGAGTGAACTTGCCAGCGATATTGAACGTTTAGCGCTAAACCGCAACCGCATCGAGCAGACTGTTCGTAGGGGTCAAATCCCCCGATCTCAGCGTGATGAAATCTTGCGCTCAGAAGACTTCAATTCAGTGATTGCCGCTATTGGTCGCCGCGTTGGCGAGGCTTGGTATTACGAGGGCGAGGATCACGCAGAGCATGGGGCCATTTTGAGCATCGAATTAGGAAGTGGCGGTGCCACCAATAAAATTCGTATCCGCCGTTCTTCTGGCAATGAAAGCTATAACAACAGTGTGCTAGCAGCAGCGAAAGATAGCGCCCCGTTTGTGGAAGTTGACCGCCTGACCAGTACCGCTAAAACACTCTTAAACCCGTTCTCACTGACGTTTGGTTCGATGGAATCTATTGAAGCATACGAATCGACCTGGACGCGTCAGGAGGCTATCGACGCAACCGATGATGATGAAGCTAGTGAGCATTCAATTGAAAACCGAACCGTGGCTTTGATTAAACGCACCATGCGCAACCACTGGCCAGCGGATTTAAAAACGGGTGTCGATCATGATATTTCGTTGCAAGTCACGCTGGCGGTACCGATGGGGAACGTGGCGGACATAGAGTTTCTACGCCCTTCCAATAATGTTGATTTGAATGATCAGATTTATCAGTTGGTACGCAACATGCCGGCTTTCCAAGGCCTAAGCGGTCTATCCCTGCAGGAGCAAAACGAGGCTCGACAGTTCAACCTCCATGTATCTCCTGACGGCAGCTTGAGGTAACGGCTGTGTCACTTAAAAGTTCGCTCATTTCCGGCGCTATCCTATTGTCAGGGATCGGCGCTGCGGCTGCCTATATCTTGCTAAGCCAAGACGATAGCGAGTTCGTGCCTCCTGTCATCAAAACCTCTCCCAAACATCAAATGCCCGATCAGTACGAGTGCATTACCGACGACTGTTGGGTATATCGGGAAAATGCTCTCCACTGCGCCAGCGGCGATGATCATAACCGTTACCTAAACGGCGATGAGAGCGCTCGTTGTAGGGAGGAGACTTACATTTGTGTGATGCAAGACTGTACTAATGAGCGCGACATACGAAGCCAGCAATCGTTTAAAGAAATTGTCCAAAGCATCGGTGACCGCGTTTGGCATACATGGTCTAAATCCGATCCAGATGATTTAAGTGTTCGCGTGCGTTTGATACTTGATGAAGAAGGCCACGTTGAGGAAACGCAGTTGGTTGAATCATCAGGCAGCTCTCATTTTGACGAGCAGGCCAAAGTAGCCATCCTCGATACCCAGCCCTTCTATGAGATCCGCACAACCTCGCCTGAAACCCGCGCTTTGCTCACTCGCATCATCCTGTCATTCGGCGGGATAGAAGTTAGTACACAAGAGGCGCCTTAATGGCCGAAGAATCCAAGAATATGCCCGTTAATACCTTCCTCGCTATTGGCGCCATTATCGGGCTTTTTGTTGTGTTTCAAGGCTGGCGGGATTCGGGAGACGAGGAGACCCCCGAAATTAACCGGATCGAGCGTCTGGATGGCCATGAGCTGACCGCACCTCCCCAGCCGCTACGAGACCGTGCCGAGCAATCGACAGATGAGCAAACACTATCTGTCCAGCCACGACATGCGGAACGGTCAAAAGGCCAACTTTGGGAACAGCCACGACCTGGCGTTTATTGCCTTAATGCCGACTGCAGCAGTGTGCGTGTCAGCGCTGGTGCTGAGCCACCCTGTGAAGATGATACGTGCTCGCCAGCAGCGGAAGGCATGGTGTGCATAGAGAATGAATGCCAGAGCTATGCCAGCGTACAGGCCAATGCCGATTTTGTTCCGGCGACTAATCGACTAACCCGCCGCATCAAAGAGCGTGTGAATCACAGCGGGTCAACGCCGCCTCAGCCCCTCACGTTAGAACTGATGATGGACGACTACGGGAATGTCCTTAGCGCGAAGACGGTGCTGAGTTCAGGTGATACCACCTTTGACCGTGCAGTGCGCTTCGCGGCCTTAAACGCATCTCCCTTTACCGAGCTACGGGGCACCCTGCCGCATACCCGCAGTTTATTGCAGTTGATACACATCAATATCGAACCTTAAGCCATCGGAGTGACCGGCATGGAGCTTTATATCTGCGAGAAGCCTTCCCAGGCTAAAGACTTGGCCCGCGTACTGGGGATTAGTGGCCGAGGAGACGGCTGCATACGGGATGGTAATCGAGCAGTGACATGGGCGTTTGGCCACCTGCTTGAACTATTCATGCCCCAGGAATACGACGAGAAGTACAAGAGCTGGGATATGAGCTTGTTGCCGATCATGCCCGAACAATGGCAGTACAAGGTTAAGCCATCGGCAAAAAAGCAATTCAACATCATTAAAGCCTTGGTGAAAGAAGCGCAGCTTGTCTACGTGGCCACCGATTTCGACCGCGAAGGAGAAGCGATTGCGCGGGGTATCATGGAGCGTGTTGGCTACCGGGGCGAAGTCCGTCGTGTGGCGTTGTCGGCACTTGATGATGACAGCATCAAAAAAGCCCTTGCCGACATTCGCCCAGGCGATCTTTCCATACCGCTGTATCACGCCTCCCTAGCCCGTCAGCGGGCGGATTGGCTGATTGGCATGAACATGTCTCGGCTTTACTCAAAGCTCGCTGAGAAGATCGGTTATAAGGAAACGCTACACATTGGGCGAGTCATCACCCCTACCGTGTCGTTGGTCTGCCAGCGTGACCGGGAAATAGCGCTTTTCAAGCCGTCACCATTCTACGTGCTAAAAGCGAATGTCCAGGTACAACAAGGAGCGTTTTATGCCAAGTGGTTGCCGCCCGAGGAAGTGAGCGACGATCAAGGGCGCTGCATCAATAAAGCATTTGCGGAACAAGTAGCGCGCCAGGTTAAAGGAAAGTATGGCGTCATCGAGCATGCCGAAACCAAGCGGGGTAAGGAGTCACCACCACTGCCCTTCTGCATTACCAGTTTGCAGAAATACGCATCCGGTAAATGGGGCTATACCGCACAAGAAGTGCTGGATGGCGCCCAGGGGCTTTACGAAACCCACAAAGCCACGACCTACCCGCGTACCGAGTCGCGTCACCTGCCTGTTTCTCAGCGAGCGGACATACCTAAAATTCTGCAGTCGGTAGTGCTGTCTGATCAGTCAATTAGTGGGCTAGTGGCTGGCGCTGACCCAGATCGTGCCTCCCGTGCGTTTAACGATGCAAAAGTAGAAGCGCACCACGCGATCATCCCCACGACCACGCGCACCGATATCAGCAAAATGTCGGAACTGGAATTCAATCTCTACGACGCCGTACGCCGACATTACATCGCCCAGTTTTATGCGCCCTTTGAATTCGATAAGACCAATATCCGCCTGAACGTGGAAGATCATCTATTCAGTGCGTCGGGCAAGGTGCCGATTAAGCAAGGCTGGCGCATTCTCTTTGCCAACGAGCAGCCAGAGGATGCTCCTGAGGAGGATGAAGACGATAGCGGGAATCTCTTGCCACCCATGCGCCAGGGCGAGCCAGCCGCGGTCGCTGATGCCTCGCTTGAAGAAAAAACGACCCGGCCTCCCCCCCATTTCACAGAAGCCACGTTGCTTGATGCGATGAGTAACATCGCTCGCTATGTAGATGAACCGAAATTCAAAGCCATTCTAAAAGCGTCTAAGGGAATCGGTACCGGTGCCACCCGCGCCGGGATCATTGAGGGAGCCGTCGGCCGAGGCTACATAAAGCGCAAAAAAAAGATATTAGTGGCCTCCGACAAAGCTCATGCGCTGGTCGCCATCCTCCCTCAAGCGCTTAAGTCTGCAGGCCTTACCGCCCTATGGGAACAGCAGTTAGAAGGCATTGTTGATGGTCGCTTAGACCTGAACACCTTCATGACCCAGATGAATAAGTGGGTTACGAACATGGTGGTGACCGTACGCGATAATAGCGATCAGATCGTTGAGAAAAATCCCGCCTTGGCAGCTGCTTTTGCTAAGGCCGGTGGACCGGTGCATGGCTGTTTCACATGTGGCAGTAATCTCAAGCGTATCAAAGGCTCCAAAGGGTTCTTTTGGGCATGCTCCAGTCAAACATGCAAAGAGACCTTCCCTGACAACAAGGGTAAACCCCAGCAGCGACAAGCCCAACTCGATGCAAGCGCCCCATCCTGCCCGGAATGTGGCAGCGTCATGCGCGAAAAATCAGGAAAAAAACCGAACGCACAACGCAAAACCAAGTTTTGGGGCTGTACTGGCTGGCCAAATTGCAAAGTCACGCTTACACCCGCCGAAGCTAAAAAACGAATGTGAGCAGGTTTTATAGATAAAAGGAGTAATACAAATGGCACGATTTTTAAATACTAGCGCGACTAATTTCTTTCTTGAGGAAATGGTTAAAACGACACAGGAGCGATTGATATTTATATCGCCGTACCTAAAGCTGAATGACCGTTTAAAAGAGCTTCTGGAAGATAAGAACCGGCTCAAAATCGACATTCGCATTGTCTATGGCAAGAGTGAACTGCGCCCTACCGAAGCTGAATGGTTGGCTGAGCTCAATTTTGTACGTACGAGCTTTTGTAAGAACTTGCATGCCAAATGTTATATCAATGAGAACAAGTGCATTATCACCAGCCTTAACCTTTACGAGTTTTCGCAGGTGAACAACAACGAAATGGGGATACTGGTCGATAAGACCGACGATACAGAATTGTATCGGGATGCCTACGATGAAGCGCTGCGAATTATCCGCATTAGCGATGAAGATGTTGCCCTGGTAGAGCAAGCGCAATCCAAAACGCCTCCCACGAAAGCAGCGCCTAAACAAGGGCCGTCGAAACCCGCTCCAAAGCCAGCAAATACGCCTATTCCTTCCAGTGGCAAGGAACAGGCTGCCGCTAAACCAGAAAGCCAAGAGAGTAAAAGCGTGCCTTATAGCAAGCTTACGCTCACAAGATTGGCGCAATCACTGTCGATTACTCGTGTTGAACTTACAAGCCAGCTAGAAAAAAAGGGATACATAAAAATCAACGGTGATGAAATTTTAATTACCGCTTTAGGGTTTGCTCAAGGCGGTGAGGCGAAAGCAGGCAGGCATGGCAGTTTCACCTTATGGCCACCCACTATAGAGCTATAGCAGTTACAGAGATTTAACTGAGGAAGTAACCATGCAAGATACGCCTCCTGGCTCACCAACAATGGAAAACGGACAACCTGTGATGACAGATCATGAAGGGTCTTTAAGGGAAAAGCAGTGGCAAACGTTCGATAACTGGATGAACGAATCGCTAAAAGAGCAGCGCCGGTCTAGGCGTTGGAAGATATTTTTCAGATTCGCCTTCTTTGCTTTTTTAATGCTTTCGCTGGCCAACACAGCGTACTTTTTTCACTTTGCCAGCAGTGGTGATTCAGAAGATGAAATACGCCATGTTGCCCTGGTCGATGTAAAGGGGGTCATTGACGCTAACGAGGAAGCTACTGCGTCCCGGATCAATAGCGGGCTACGCGATGCACTTGAGGCTGAAAATGTAGCAGCTGTGGTTCTGCGTATAAACTCCCCTGGTGGTAGTCCAGTGCAATCACAAGCGGTCTACGAGGAGATCCGTTATCTCACGTCACAGTACCCCGATACCCCAATCCTTAGCTGGGTAGAGGATGTGGGCGCAAGTGGTGCTTACTATATTGCGGCGGCTACTGACCGTATCTATGCAGCGCCAGCCAGCCTAGTAGGGTCGATTGGCGTGATTAGCTCAGGGTTTGGATTTAATGATGCTATCGACCGTGTTGGTGTTGAACGTCGCACCTTTACCGCGGGCAGGAACAAGGCCTTTTTAGATCCATTCAGTGAAGTGACGGACGAGCAGCGGGAATTCTGGGAATCGGTACTGGGAAATACGCATGACCAGTTTATCCAGGCAGTGCGCGATGGCCGTGGTGACCGCTTGAAAGGCTCTGAGGAAGTGTTCTCTGGGTTGGTCTGGACGGGCGAGCAAGCGAAGGCCTTGGGTCTTATTGATGACGTTATGACACTGGAGCAGCTATCGCGTGAGTTAATCGGTGAGGTACAGTTCCGCAATTACACGCCTCGCCTCTCTGCGCTGGAGCGGCTAACACAGCGGATCGGCCCGAGCATTGGCGCCATGTTGGGCTTTGATATGACGCAAGGCGTTCGCTACCAGCTCCAGGGCATGTAAATAGCCCCAAGCCTTTGCGCTATTCAATATGCAGTAAACCAATAATGCCCGGAGCTGATGCTACCGGGCATTATTTATAGTGGCGTGAACTCACGGGCGCTATCTCAACTCGATCAGTCAATCTTTCCTAAGCAGTCTTCCTGCGGCTTGGTATCAGTTTGACGTTGGTATCTCACGAGTTTCGAGTGTTCTGTCGTAGGAGCCTTATGCCCGCATAGAAGCGCCAGCTGAACTTGTTCGGCTTTTAGACAATGCCAGAAGCGCCATAATGACCACCGTGGTATCGCACGCAGTTGTTCTAGGTCTTCTTCCCGGCGTAGATAAATTGGCAAAACCACGTCCGAAGTGAGCATGTTTGCTTTCTCAACAGCGCTAAATATTAGTGAGGCTTCAAACACAGTCACACGCCCGTGCATGCGATATTGGATAATCGCCTCGGCTAAAGCACTATGCTGCTGTTCCATTGCGGCCATCGTGCACCGTGCCATAGCCTCTTGGGTCACAAGCATTTGTACAAGCTCAGCTAAGTGATCACGAGCACGATGGGCTGGTACGCGCACTCCTCCGCTGTAGATAGGGATTTGAAAGCGTAATAAACAGCCCGCACCTACCCACATTTTTTCATGCGTCGTTTGATTCTGAATCAAAAAAGCAAAACGCAATTTGTTATTGGCGCACAGATCACATCCCGCGATCGGTGACTCCAGATTTTGGCACAGTCCATCATGCCTCCACTCCTCGGAGGCTTTCCCTATAATTTTGCTACGAGATAAAGCGACCAGCTTTTTCTCTGCCCCTGCACATGATTTCACACGCGATACCTCGCCACATTTTTTTATTCATCCCAAGTTGGGATTCCGTCTCTCTGTTAAAAGCTGTGGAGACTTAATCAAATAGTTTTTTGTAACAGTTATTTTCAAAAAAGAAACATCTGGTGTTGCTCCCTTTGCACCATTCTACAGTAGTATTCTCTGCTGCATGTATGGGCAATCTCTTACATTCTTGTAAGCCATATCTTACAAATTTGTAGGCAGTGACCGTTTTTATAATACTAAAGTGGCACGTTTGTCGCTATTTTATCTAGGAAATAAGACTTATCGAAAACGCCCCATTGTTCAATTTTGTAGTACCCGTCTTGTTCATAACCATTTGAAACGCCCGTATTAATGTAACGAACGTCCATACCAAATTCGACTCTTAACGAACGCAAAATACGACGTAATGAAGACACTGGTATTCCGGTTTTATCCGTAATCTGCTGCAACGAATATTTTTCTTCGGCTATGGCAGCTACGACTAAATAACGACGACGCATCGGCTGCGACAAACGCCCCCACTCAATCTGAGTCACTACTACTTCTCCACATCAGAATGAGGCTGCATGCATGAGATCCGCGCATCATCGACATGCACTCGCTGCTTCTCAGAATCAATCATCACCCACACATAATCCGATTGATCATCCATAAGGTTCGTCATCAGCTCTCCTTGCTGTCCATCGACTTCTACGTAAATAACCAGTTGACCTGGGGCATACTCGACATAGCCAGTGTGGTAGATCGGCCATTGGCTAGGCTTACTTTTTGCTGCTGGTGCGGCTTGTTCCGGTTCGTTTGCCGGATGCCCGTCGTTTGCTGACTGTGCTGTTGTTGCTCTAGGTGTCGTTGCTACGTCCAGTTCACTGGCAAAGATATCGCCTTGGTCTTCTTGGTATTCTTCTTCTGCGTCTTCAAGGTCGGTTTCAACCGTTGTCGTCGTGGTTGTGGTCGTCGTTGAGGTAGCCGTTTTGTCTTTCGCCGGCACGTCACTGCCGTTGTCGTCATCCGCACCCGTAACCGGGCCTTGATGATCGTCTAGCAGGTACCCAGCGCCTACATTAAGACCTGGCCGTGTCGTGTCTGGTAATTCGGGGTTTGACGCCTGTGAAGCTGCTTGTTGAGGTGCATTACTGGCAGCCTCTTGCTTCGCGATGTATTCGCTGGGTTTCTCGCCTAATTCAACAGCCTCTTTTGCCCAGGCCAGCCAATTACGTATCTGCGCCCGAGTGATTCGCTTGTCGGCTTTCTTCTGATCAACCAGTTGCTGGATAAGTGCCTTCTCCCATTCGGGTTCCAGCTCAGCAAGCTGTCGAATGCTATTCAGCATTTCCGGGTCCTGCACAACCTCATCGTCATAGAGCTGACGAATGCTATTAGGTGTTTTGGCTAATGCGAGGTAGAGCGAAACATAGCCGGGGCCCTTTCCAATGTACGCAGCTATTTTGCGCTGCGTCCATCCACCATTGGGTTCGTCTATGAACCGCTGGAGACCATCAGCAATATCAAAGGGTTCAAGATTGTCACGCTGGATGTTTTCGACCAGCTGGCCTGCATGGGCAGTAATGCTATCGTATTTGGCATTACTGACGATGGCGGCAACTTGTAAGCCTTTAAGGCGACAGGCTGCTAAACGCCGTTCACCTTTTTCCAAGATATACATATCACGCTGACCGGGGGCGTTGCGCACTATGATGGGTTGCTGCTGGTCATTCTGCTCAATGCTTTCAGCCAATTCCTCGATGTTTTTTAGCTTCTTCCGTACTTGCTTTTCGACAATAATTTGGTCGGGGTCGAGCATCAATAAAGCTTGGCCATTAGTTAACGTACGGGCGCTGCCAGAAGAATGGTGTGCCTGATGAGCCATTTGTTGAGCCAGTTGAGAATATTTCCCGGCCACGGGCTGCGCATTACTTCTACTCTTGTTAGGCATATAACCTCTCCACTATTTCTTCCATCAGTTGGTTCACTTCTTTTACCGCGACATGCGCATAACCAAGCTCAGCCAAGGTCCCACCTTCATCCTGAATGGTGTCGATGGGAGGGCGTCGATGCAGAACATTTTTCAGCATATCGTCGCCTAACGCTTCGCGTAAGCGATTGCTGTTCTCCTGGATACGCTTACCTCTCGACTCCATAAGGTTTAAAAAACACCCAAGGAACTTAAGCTCATGATTGTGGCGACTTTGAACCTCTGAAATGGTCTTCATTAAACCTAAAACGCCGTCAATTCCATGACCTGTCATTTTCACTGGACACAGTACGTGTGTGGATAGAACCAGGGCAGCATTCACGTTATTGCTGTAGTTCGATGAACAATCAATCAACACCACATCGTACTGCTGACAAAGATCGTTCAGGTTGTCGGAAAATATCCAGGGCGTTTTGATGTGCTCAGAGCTAAGTTGACGAAAACGATCACAGTTGGCTGGGCACGGTATTACGTCAATTCCGTAGCTACAATGGATAGGCTCCACACTTCCATCCAGCCCCTCTTGGTATAGGTCGGCCGTAATGATGGTGCTGAACGGTACATAGGTGCCATCAGGATTCAGTGTCAGCACACTGGTAGTATTTCCTTGCGCATCGTTATCGACAACGAGCACCTTATAGCCATTGCTGCTTAGATAATGCGCTAACAAAACGGTAGTGGTGGTTTTCCCCACGCCCCCCTTGTGAGCGGCTAACGATAAGATTTTCGTCACAACAGCTCCATCTTGCTTGCTGGAGCCGATCCGACCCCACTTTGTTAGTTTCATACACATCCTAGCACCATTATCTGATAGATCAATCCCATTTTCTGGTATTGGTCTATCAAATAATGGCCCTACTAAGTAGGGCACAGCTTTTTTAATACTTCTGGGAAATTAATCCTTTTTTTGCCGATCTTTCCAAAAGGCAAAAACGAGACCTATCGCTGAAATAACCAGTGAAATAACGAACAGGATGATGAAGACGTTCGTTGGTTGCATGGTTGAATCCCTCTAACAGTCGAGAATGTGCCTATAAGCAAAATAGGCGCCTACGCAGATGATGGTCATGACCATTGATAGCAATAATGTAGTTGCCACGCTTGCAACCGCTACAGGAGCGACGAAAGCGCCAGCTACTTGGCCAAGGCCGGTGACGAACGTTGATGTGCTTAGGTGCGCGAATAAGGCATGTACTGCCTTATAAATGGCTGCTCGCCAAGGTCTGGAAGGATAGAGAAGTCTAATGTCGAGGACGTGGCCACCAAATGCTAGTAGTAGCATGGCGTAGCCAATAGTGACGAAGAACAAGCCGATTGAGCTTGTCACTGTTAGGGGTGCGAAGATACCTAACAGCAGGATGCCTGTTCCCAGGTTTCCAACGCTTTTCAGCGATGATGCGATGATATGTTTCATTTTGTTGCCTCCAATAAAAATGAGGAGGCAACAACCCCTAGAGGGAGTGTTGCCCCCTCTAGGGTTTGAGCGCACTAGATGTGCGCAAATACGAAAATACTGGTTAATTTTGCGTGGCCAGTGCTACCACGATTGCTCACTAAACAGTGAGTATGAGGTAAATATACATAGCCCTGGCCTAAAGCGCTAGAGTTTGTGCTTATACAACACTCGGTTATCGAAGGCGGTATCTTTATTTAGCCGGCTACTCGGGTGCATTGGAACCACGTTGGATCTTGTTACCCCGCTTCGGCTGCCTCCACCAAGGGCGCTAGTTGCGCATGTTGTGGGCCCAAACTACTTAACGCGTAGGCATCCATATAGAGCTCAGTATTTGGAATAAGGGTAAAGGGTCCACCGGTAGTCAACGCATAGGGGATATTTAGCGACCGTAGTAGGTAGCGTGCTACATCGTGGACCTCGGGAGGATCGTCACGGTCTCGGTGCTTTTGCGCTGTTATTCCCGGTACATCCTTTGATTTAACCTTTTGCACATCTTCTGCCCGGTCAATGCAGGCAGCCGCATACAAGTCATGAATACGGCGCAAACCAAGTGATGGTCCATCAAGGCGCACATTAAGGCCACAATCAGGTACATGGGCTGTGAGGTTATCCGCTAAATCGCGAATCCGCTTGTTCATACTTCGCCAACGCGGGGGTAACAGGGGCTTTGGCACCGAACGCGCCAAGAGGTGGTGACGCAGGGCTCTATCATCAAAGACTAAGGACTCTAGGCGAAAGTTGATTCTCGTGCCTGCCACGACCAAGGAACGTTGATAAGTGGGTTCCTCTACCAGTTCGTGTGTCCTGTACTCATGATACAAAATATCCGGCGACGGGCCAGCACCCCAGCCCTCTAAACACTCCTCCTCGCCTAGCCACTTGAACACTAAACCCACCCCGCCTTCATCTAACGTCGCGCCTGGACGCAGCGCCAGCGCTTCACCTGCTAGATCGCAACAGTGCAAGGTTAAAGACGCTTCGCGGTCCATAGGGCGCAAGCTTAAGGGCGTATACACCCCCGATGTGAGTATTGAATGTGCCTGGGCAGGCGTGAAGGTAGCGTACAGTTGTGTGGCCATGCTGAAATCCTTTCAGTGAGCATGGATCAACGTTACCAGGAAATAATTTTGACGATGGGCGGCTAGCGGGCTCTTAAGGGCACCAAAGAGAACATAGATTAAAAAAGTTCTCTTGATAAGAAAACTGTTAATTTGCTGTTCGTACCAAGAGACTATAGTGCTAACGAAGCAATGATGTTACCACGCCATCTAGGTTGCTTTTTTCGACAGAAATAGTCTTAAGATGTAATACCTGCATAAAGAGCGCGCCATAATTGTGACCAGCCGGATATTTGGCGCCGCTGTCGTTATGCCTCTGAGCTTTCGTAAATCGCTGCTAACTCTTTTACGCTTTTCCTATTTGTCGGCGCTGTTCTGGCTTAACTGCTTAGCCGTAACGTCTGGCCAAGCATGCCAGAGTAGGCCAATTGCCACGATGAGCGGGATCACGCCTATCAGCACTGTGCCGACAAAGGCAGCAAGCGTGTCCATTACCTCTACCATAGGGCCGGTGCCAGACCAGCCATCCATAATGCCGAGCGCAGCAATAGAGCTTAGGGCGGCTGGGTAGACCAACAACGTCTTTGAGTGCTTTCTAGCCTGCTTACTGAAAGCCAGGGCAGGGATTGCTACGAATATTGACGTAAAGAAGCCAATCCAGCTCCATTCAGGAATGTTGAGAACATCGCTCCCAATAGCAGAGAGCGCGAAAAAACTACCAATTCCTATTCCAACAACAGGTGCTGCCAATACAATTGCAAGAGACATACCTTCACCATTTCCCTGAACAGTTAGCCTGTTTTGTAAAGCGGATCGGCACCGATGAATACGTCCTCGGGTGCTTCGGGCCACTCTTTGCGTATCACATCAAAGTCGCCTTGATTCCAGTAGCGCAAAAACGCCAACCCTTCCTCTGCCTCTAATGCGAATTGGATAGCGGCCACTGACGCCCTGTTATCTTCATACGCCGTGTTTTCAGACTTAAGAGCCTCTTGGGCATTAGACCTAATACCAAGAAGCTTTCCAATGCGCTCACCATCTTTTTCCAGCCCACGGTATGGTAAGTTCAGCACGAGCTCCGAGACCTCTTCACAAAACTCTTGAAGTTCCTTTGGCCGTCCCCTTTCGGTGGCTTGGTAGTAGATTTTGACGCAACTATAAACATGTGCTCGACGTTGCTCTTGGTTGCTTGCATTCATTGGCATCGTTAGCTTTACCTAGTTTTTTAAAAATCGGTATCAATCGGATTGTTTGGGTCGCGTCCCGTCCACGTTAGTCGTGGCCTATCCTCAAACTCATCCAATTTAATTTTCCTTGTTGGCTTTCTGCTGAAACCCTTCCTTCCATCTTTAACGATAAGTATTAAAAGTATTGAACCAACACAGAGGAATAAAAATTCTTTCATTTTATCTCCTGAAATTTCGCCCGTTGCCTGTGTCTAGCGAATGTCCTGGTAACCAGAGCATTCGCTATTAATTTAACTCTCGCGCTTAATAGTGTCTAAGCCATTTTCTCTTAGATATAGCCGAATAAAAGCCTTATCCAAAAAACAATAAACTGCAACACAAGGAAAAATAAAAGAATACGGAAGACAAAGGAGAACAGGTTCTTTGCATGCCTTGGATTCGTATTCGTCCACCCGCACAATACTATCGGTACAAACATAAAGAAGGTTGCTGCAATAAAAGGCGCTATCAACGTTCCCACGTCTGGAGCTTCAAGGGCATGTGCCATCATATAAAAAAAGGCAGATCCAATAATAACAACCCAAACAAAATTCATCTTTAAGCCCTTATCTTCTAGTGTAGGTCAACTTTTCAATGGTGACTCGGTAGCTCATGCCAGTTTTTCCATTAACTCTTAACCGCTCCCTTAACTGAACGGCCTGGATCAAGAGTTGCCTTTGCCGGAATGTTCTTCGATGAACGATGCTGTCAGGGTATCTGGACCACCGGCATAGTCGATGGCTTCGACAAGGGTGTCTGATATGTCGTCATGCCCGTACTCTGCTCGAAATGCCTCAACCCACTCAGATTGGTCAGCTTGTGCTTTGGCGCATGCCTTAGCGGCTGCCTGTGCTAAACGAACTAATTTCTTGCTAGCCATGCCCTCACCCGCTTACCAATTACTATTTGATGGGCTGGTCATCGCTGTTCTTGCTATCGAGCCCTGGCATAAACACTTCCTATCACATGTTTTCGTTTTGTATTTCTTTGAGCACATCGTTGGTGAGTTTGATCATGGCCAGACGTTGGGATGCTGTATGCAAAAGCTTATCGCCAAGATCAGTGCGCTCGTAACAAACAATGAGCTGGGCTTTCCAGAACACTCCGTCAGTCTTTGGGTCAGGCTTTGCACCAGTCGCCGCGTTAACCCTAGCGGTACGGTATGCTAGCAGCCATTCATGCCTGCTAGCGTTGTAACGGCCTAGCCCTGGTTTGCGTGGAAAACACATCGCTTTTCCTTGATCAGTAGGAGCCTAATGTAACTACTGCTTGCGCACGGAGATAACGCTGCCTGCCTCAGCCATGATTCTTTCTGCATCCTCAGCGCTAGACGCAATGGCAAGGTCTTCACTGGTCGCTTTATTCGTCACGGAAATAGCTAGACCATACAGCCGACTTTTTTCAATCGCCTGATTGAGCTTTTGCCGCTGCTCAACAGAGAGGCTTGAAATATCTTGACCATTCATGGCCAATACTTCATCGGTATTAATTTGTTCGTTCATAAAATTCTTTTCCTATGTATTACGGTTTTTATTGGCGTGCAGCATGCCGTTCGTCAAGCGTGCGCTTCACATCAGCGGCCATATCATCAAACATGCCCGGTTCGGCGTCTTCGCTAGGGTCGGATTGGTTGCCACGTAACTGGCGTGCAGCATGCCGTTCGTCAAGCGTGCGCTTCACATCAGCGGCCATATCATCAAACATGCCCGGTTCGGCGTCTTCGCTAGGGTCGGATTGGTTGCCACGTAACTGGCGTGCTGCATGCCGTTCTTCAAGCTCGCGCTTCACATCAGCGGCCATATCATCAAACATGCCCGGTTCGGCGTCTTCGCTAGGGTCGGATTGGTTGCCACGTAACTGGCGTGCTGCATGCCGTTCTTCAAGCTCGCGCTTAACATCAGCGGCCATATCATCAAACATGCCCGGTTCGGCTTTCTCGCTAGGGTTGGATTGATTGCCGCGCAACTGGCGAGCAGCATGCTTTTCGTCAAGCGTGCGCTTCACATCCGCGGCCATACCATCAAACATGCCAGGTTTTGTGTCGGTGGATTCTTGATCTGCGACAGCTGAGAATGAAACCAACCCAGTCAGTGTCAGCACCGCCATTAATTTAATTAACATAACGTTCCTTGATCGGGCTCTATTTTCGATGGGTTCTTAACTTGCCGTATTAGGCTGCTTGGTCTTCATAAAGCACGCCATCTTCCCGCCACATTTGTGCCGTACGCGCTAAGTGGGGCACCACAAGCCCAACCATCTGCGCCTTCTTCGTTTCCCGGTACAACATCACTACCTGTCGGTCGGAAAGAACAACCTGCTCAGGCTTTCTACCAGGGCTAGCAAAGCGCAGTGCTAAGCAGGTTCGCTTGCTCAACGTTGTCACCTGAACGTCACAGGTAATGCCGTCCACGGTCAGCCGGGAAAGGGTATGGCTCGGCTTCTCGGTCGTTAAAGGCAAATGGGCGAAGGGCAGGCCCGCAATGGTGGTTAGCATCGAATATCCTCTGATTAAGTCGAACTTGGGCTTAGCGTATCACGTCGCGTTAATACGCCTAATTAAAAGGTACTAGAGTAATTTCTGATCCAAAACAGCCTTTCACCTCAGCGCTGAGGTAGTGGCCATATTCTGGAGAATCCGGCAGATCAAATTTAAAGCCGTCTTCATGATGACGATGTATTAGGCGGTCAAGACACAGATAGACCAACCGCCCTTCCTGGTCATAGCGACGATCAATCACCTTGGCGCGTACGCGGGTGGTGGTGCCTTTAAAGCGGATGGTCAGGCTGCCATCGTCGCTTACGTTAAATTGGCGGATCGTACGGCAAGACGTTTCCATATCGGTTCTCCTCTCAGGCGGCACGTTGGCGCTGGCGCAAATTATCAATTTTATCTTTCAGGCCCGGTAACGACGCGATGAAGCGCTGCAGTACCGCATCGAAGTGCACAAACTCCGCGTCGTCATCCATGCCCTCCCCGTAATCTAGCCCCGACTCACTTGCTAAGGCTTTCCAGTGAATTAATTGGCCCTGGTAGTCATCGAGGCTTCCCGCTAAGTGAAGGAAGTAGCCGTAAACGTCTTTTGTCTGTGCAGCACGAAGCAGACGGAAAATACCTTGGAATTCTTCCCGCGCTTTAAAGCTTCGGTTATAGAAAATAAAGGTGTTCATTTCCGGCAGGTTCAAACCGTCTTGCGTCACGCCCAGGCTGGCCAACATCACTTGGGTATCGCCCTCGCGGATTTCGGCGTTTAGCCGCTTCGTCCGCGCTTTAATACCTTCGGCCCCGGTGAAGACCATAGACGTGATGCCCTGGCTATCGAGCAGGCGCTTTAAGCGCTCTAACGTCGAGGGGTTGCGTGCAAAAACAATAGGACGACGCCCTTTGCCCACTTCCTTAACAATAAGGTCGATACACGCCCGTTGCTTGCTGGTAGTAGGCAGGTAGGGTGCCACTACCCCACTCAAGGTGTGCGGCGCGTTTGCGGCCTTAAAACACGCCTCCAGGCGTTGCAAGATGATCGTCAGATTGAGGCTTTTGCCATCGGCATTGGTACGCTCTTGATAATCCCGGTACCAGTCCGCGAACTCCTCTACGGTCTGTACATAGGTAACCAAGTGGTCGATATCCCACTCCACCGCTATTGGTTCATGCAGCGTTGGCACAGGAAAGCTGACATGCCGCGCCACATCCGGCTCTTGCTGCACGCGACGTTTCACCATGGGGCTCAACCACTGGCGGAATCGCGCCAGCCCTGCGGACCGGATCTTAGGTATCTCACGCTTAGCCCCCTGGCCCGTCTCGTGGAACTCATTGGTGGACCACGCCATCGTTACATAATGGTTATGGAACTCCTGCCGGCCTTTACTCTGCTTATAGGCGCTATTGAACAGCTCAGGGTACATAAAGCCCGCATCGACGCTATACGGCTGGTATGAGCGCTCTGCGCCCATGGTCCAGCACGCTAACGGCAGCATGTCACGGGGGTAATTCGCCATAGGCGTGCCATCGAACACATAATGCTTTTTCCCGCCCAACGACCACACCGCTTGGGTTTGCTGGGAGTGCGCATTGCTCAGCAAGCCGCCTTCATCGCAGTAAATGTTGGCAAACCGCCCCTTCAAGCGCCGAGCCAGGGTGAGCTTTGGCCATTTCACATTTAGCGGCCTGCGGATAGATTCGTAGCTGACAATGTTGATTTTGCTCAGGCTGGCCAAATCGCTGGCGCGGGTAATGGCTTGGTAGTGGTCGGCGGGCACTTTAAGCAAGGCCAGCTCACGCATGAGTTCATCCACTAGGCGCGACTTGACCACAATCAGCGACTTTCCAGGCTGTAAAAGCGCCAGCGCCAAGATGAGCCGGGTTTTACCTAACGCCATTTGCCACGCGCACACGCCACCCACCGGGCGGAACGCCAGCTCGCAAAGATCCTCTAGCTGGAAATCCCAGGTAAGCCAACGGTCTAAGCCCAAAGCGCGAGCTTGCGCTTCCAGCTGGCTAATACGCTGGGGGTAGTGCTCACGGATCGGCGGATGAATGGCTTCCCAATAGTCGGCGCTCGCTGCCTGTTCTTCCATATCAAACAGGCTGAAAAAGGCGTCGTGGTTCATAGCGAACACACCGCGTGCCGTCGTCACGTTAAACCCGTCATTGCTGCGTAGGGCCGTGACGGTTTCACCCATGGCCACCACAGACGTACGCTGGCGCTTGTCGATCATCGCTAGCCGCTTAGCCGTTGCTGAAAAGCTGGGGGTGCCTTTGCGATAAACCCACCGGCCATAGGGAATGCTCATTTGTTGATGTTCTTTGACGAGCGAAGCAACGCCATGGCGAAGCTGGGCCGTAATGGTGGGATTCCCCCCGGCCTCGGTAATACGAGCAGCTACGGACTCCAACGCTGCCATAGGGTCTTTCTGCAGGACAATCGCATCAAGGGATAACCGGTATTGGCCTGCATAGCGTGTCGTTGGGGAATAGCGATGGAGCTCATTAGAAATCAGGCGTGATTCCCATAGCGCATTCTTAACCCTTACCTCGGTTGCCGCATCGTGAAAGGTCAGCTTGATATGGCGCCCTGCCCGGTCCATAACAACGCGGGTATCTCCAGTGACAGGAAGGGATACAACCGGCTCCCCTTCATCGACGCCAATTGCACCCACCGGCTTAGTCTTAAGCATACGTTCTTCTCGGCAGGCTAAGAGCGTGGGGAGCGGCGAAGGAAGCGCATCAGGTGACAGCGTGCCGCCATCGTGCCACTTGGCTTGCTGGGCAGGTTCGCCAAAAATAAGCAGGTCTGTTGTAACGCTAACCACGTTTTCTTGGGTGAACGCATTGGCAGGGAGACGGTAGACCGCAACCAGTCGCTTATCCAGATCGCCAAGCTCCCCAGCAGTCAGCCGTTGGGTTGTCGTACGTGGGACGACCGCGGCAACGATATCGGCGTTATCGAGGGCTTGAGCCAAGGCGTATTCGTGAGACAGTGCCGAGGTATGGGGGCCATGCTTACCAAACGTGGTAACGCCTGGGAAAGGCGTTAAATTCGGGCTAGATAACGTGATGGAGAATGGAGGGTTGATAAGTGCTGCGCTGTATTGGCCAAGTACGGCATCCTCCATGGGAATGGCTTTAATATCGACTTGATAGCCTGCAGCGTCCAGCCGATCGGTAACGGCGTCGATGAGCTCCTGGTCAACATCAAGCCCATGTAAGGTGTGTTGCTCTGCCTGGGCGAAACGAAACATGCTACCCGCCCCTATTGAGTTATCGAGCAAGCGGTAACGGCAGCCAGGTGCAAAGGCTGGAGAAATTAGCGACCATGCCGCTTTGACCACCCACGCGGGGGTAAAGAACTGCGAAAGGGTTTCTTTTCGCTTGGCATGCAGCCCGCCCATGTTTTGGGCCTTCGTTGCGCGACTGCCTCTTGAAGCGAGTTCGTCTAAAATCGTCCAATTAAAATGACCCATGACACCCTTCCCGTGACTATCTAACGTTGCTTTATAATTACTTTACACCACGTTTTTAAACTCCCTATTTAAATGTGCAGCAACAAAAAACCCAGCGCTTAGGCTGGGTTTTTTTAACTTCAATGGGGTTATGCCGCTTCGGCTCTCGCCACTAATGCCATCACGCTATCAATATCTTCGTCTGTACCGTACATAATGGTAGCGCTCTGGATTGCTTCAACTAAGCTGGCACCTAATGAAAAGGTGATTTTAGATTTAAAGACGGTGATATCCATTTGTGATCCTTTCCCAAAGCGGGTACGCATCGGAATAGGGGTGCGAGTCTGACAGTTCTCAATTAAAGCGCTACGTAGCTCTTGGAGGCTATCTCCAACGTTAACCGAGGCTTCGGTTGTTATTGGTGCTAATGATTGAATAACGGCGCCTAGCTCCTCAACGTCGGTATGTAGATCATAAGCATGGCCACTGTAATAACGAGAAATGACGTAGCTATTTTTCTTGAATGTGGGTTTATCACGACCTCTAGCAATTCTAAAATAGCGATTTACCTTTTGGACTGCATTCCGCATGCCTTCACTTTTGACGTTTTCACACTGATCATCAAAATGTTTTTTGATTTTGTCCCAGGGCATCTGGTGGATCATCGTTTCTAAAGCAAGAACTTGGCTATGAAGACTCTCTTTGTCGATTTTTAATAACTCTTGGTTTCGTTGGTAGTTAAGGAACCGCCCTGAATTTCTATTATGATAATCTTCGTAGGTGTAGAAACTGTAATCTGTCGTAATTTCAACAGGAAGGCCATTACTATATTCAGCGGTTAGGTCTTTCTCTACACGCTCAAAATGGACTTTCAAAATACTTGCAAACGCATTGTTTAAGGCGGGTAGATAATGCCTATCGGCATCACTATCGCCAAGCTGTCTTAAAGTACGTGCTGAGTTAGCATACGCTGCCCGCGCTTCAATTAACTTGGCTACGTTCTCGATAAGCTCTTTTTTAAAGGCATCTATGTTAAACATCGTCACTACCTGCTGAATGATTTATACCTTTATGCTAACCCGGTTTTTTCCAAGAGCCTATTTAATTTAAGCAAAGTTTTAACGCCTGTATCGAGAATCGGTTAAGCAGGCGTTTCATCCATAAGGTTCATAAAGCTATCAATAACGTGTTCGTCACAATATAACACGGTCGAGGCCTGGATCGCTTCGACCACGGCAGGGCTCAGGGTGAAGGTTATTTTTGTTTTAAATACCGTAACATCTATTGCTGATCCTTTGCCAAAGCGGGTACGCATTGGGATGGGCTGTCGGGAGTGGTAGGTCTTTTCAAGCGCCGTTAGCAACGCTTGTAGGCTATCGCCTATATCCAGGTTGGCTTCTGCGACGATGGGGCCTAATGCGTCCTGTACATTGCTAATGGCTTGGATATAGCCGCGAATATCCCAAGACTCCCCAGTGTAGTCTCGTGTAGCAACCAAACAGCCATTTTTGAAGACGGCCTTATTGTACCTTTTGTCGATTGAGAAGAAGTCGTGAACCGTCAGCGTGCATGCGCTCATCCCCGATTTTTTAGTATTCAAACATTGGGAATCGAAGTCCTCCTTAATCTTGCTCCAGGGCATGTTATGTACGGTGTTTTCTAAAGCCAGCACTTGCTCATGTGGGCTCTTACCTTCTACGGCTTTTAGTTCATCATTCAGCGCGTCGGATAAATACCGTGTATCTCCAGAGTACGGGTGTGAGACAAATCTATAAAACTGCTCATTAGTGGTGATATTAACGGGGAGCCCATTGCTGTATTCAGCTGTTAGCTGGATCTCTACCTCACTAAATCGGCTTTTCAATAACCGTGTGAGCGCGCCGGGAATATCACTTAGGTATTGTGAGCTGAGCCTGGTTTCACCAAGTCCATTCATTTTCGTTGTCGCTACCTGGAACATCTGGCGTGCTTCTATCAGTTCAGCGACATTTTCTAACAGGCGCTGCTTGAAGGGGGCTATTTCAAACATACCGACTCCTGGGTTGTTTCTTTTGCACACCTCTAAAACCACTTGAGAGCTGAGCAGCGATCATTTATTTAGTATTAATCCAATACTACCAATAAATCTTATCTACCCTATTTAATTGTGTTGCTCTGCAGACCACACAAATTGGATATAATCTGTTGTGTTAGCACAAAGTGTTCAGTAAGGGGAAAATAGCCGCTTTCTAATATTTTTTAATTATGCTATCTATTTAGTTATGATATAAACAAATGTAGATGCTATTACTATCCTGTGATTCACAATGCAACAGTGTCTTTATCATTGCCGCGCAACCTGTGCGGAAAGCTCCTAATCTAACCCTTAAATGTGGAAGGTATTTATGCAGAAATTGAAGGTTTTTTTACAGCCGTATCGACCTACAAACCGACCTTATCAGTCGCTACCACAATCCACGCTGACATTGGTGCTAATTGGATTCTCCATTGCGGGCCTTGTGACGCTAAACCCCATGCTCTTAGTGCCGGCGGTGGTAATGGTCATCGCGCTTGAAACAAGTGCATGGCCTCAGACACTACACTTGATCAATAAGAAACAAGAATCGTAAAAGAGACTGCAATCCTATGTACTCGCTTGCCACTTCCGCTAGGTTCTTAATTCTTCGCAAAAAAAACTCTGACCTTTGAGGGGTCAGAGTTCAGGTACCTTTAATCACACCTCTGCAATTAGCCCGCCCTACATAACTCCGCCATGGTCCAGCTCACGACGTTCTTAGCATCGCAATGAAAACCCAGCTCCCATAATTGCTTCTTGAGCTTCCCCCTCCCCTTTAGCGCGTCCACTACGTTAGGTGCATGCTCCGTAATTAACGGTCTCACCTGGGATATTAAGATCGGATAGCCCGAGGTGCGCTGAATGAGTTCGTTTAGCTCCTCTGCAACAGGGTTAGCACCGTGTAGTAGCGAAGTGTCATTGCTAGGCTGGTCTGGGAGAGGGTGCACCGTGACCTGCATGCACCTTTCAATGCCCCGCTGTGCAAGGCAATTCGTAATGGCCTGAAAGTCCTGGCTACTGGACACAATCAGCCACGGGACATGGATTAGCCATTTACGTGAAGCCACTAGCTCACCAGCCGCAAATGCCAGCGACAATCCGGTAGCCTGCTTGAGCGCCCGAGAGACCGGTACCAAGCGTATGTCACTGGGCTGCGGATAAAGCTCTCTCCAGCATTCGGGATCGGCTTCGTCGCTATGCGCTACCAGAAGTATGTCGTCCTCCCGTACCAAGCACTCTACTTGTGCGCAGCTGGCGCTAGCACCGTCTACAAGAATTACCTTGCCTGGGGTATCCATCGTTTGCCTCATGATTAACCTACTCAATGCTTCCCACAACTCGCCCCACGATGCGCTCAGCGTCAATGGTAGTGCGTAGAGGACTGTGCGCAGCATCGACGCACCACGTACCCGTCGGTTCTTGCCTCACTGATATAAGCGTAATGACGTTGTGCGATTCGATCACCGCTGCAACATCTCCTGATTGCACGCTGCCGGGCTCAATAAAGACGTATTGGCCTATGCCAGGTATTGCGTCTTTTTCCTCGGGAAGTACCGCTAGTGCAAAGCTGTTCTTTTTGAGTGGCTTGGCTGGGTTCAGCTCGATTGCACCTTCGGGCACTGGTTCATTCGGCCTCTCAATGTGCCAATGGCATATCTTGGCGCGGCTTGCTAACGGCACAGCGTAATCACAAGGCGACCATTCGCTTTGTGCATTCATCTTCTCGTAGTCATCCATCATATTTGTCACCTTCTGATCATAGCGGCTGCAGGATAGGGGCTGTCCTAGCCAAAATTATAAACGCTCAAGAATAACTGTAATTACTGTAATACATGTATTACACCATATCAGCGTAAGTTAAGAATTCGCTGCTGATTGGTTGGGCATCACCCAAGTCAGCTTTTGGGCTTCTACCTGTGTCACCTCATTCGGTTTGAAGCGAACCTTAATCATGCTGGAAGGCGCCAGCTGGTTCAGTAGTGGTGTCTCCACCACTGTCGCTTGGCTCTGCCCTCCCTTAATTGCCACGGTCGCGCCTGGAGACAGATCGCGGTAGGTGGCGGTAAGTCGATAGAGCTGCGCTGCGCTAAATGCCTTGGCCATCGTAGCTATCCTAAATTCCGCTACTACGTGTTCAGTGTTGTTACTGCTCGAAACTTCCCACCAAAGTTCAGGAGGAGGAGTCTGCCTATCGGCTTTTAACGAAAGACGATCTAGCAGGATAGGCGTTGGCTTGAAGGGTTGATGGCGAAGGGTTAACGGCATCCACCACCGATGATGGTGATTGGCATAGGGCAACACCTCGGTGAGGTAATTATCAATACAGGCCTCGCGCTGTTGCGATGTAACTGCGTTCAGTAAAGAAAACCAGCGTGAAGCTTCTTTTGCGTATTTGAACCGGGCGATTACCATCCCGGTTGTCTCGGTAATATCACATGCCCAGGTTGTTTGCTGGCTGGATCGGAATTCGTACGGCTGCGAATGTGATTGCTGGAGCAAAGCCAAGCCTTCCTCCACTTCTAGCTTGCACCAGCGCTGGATTACTTCCCTTAAGCTATCCCCATAAACAGGCTGCTGTTGATGATCTTCGTCAGTTAGGCTCCACAGCTGCGGCACCTGTTCAGTTTCCATCAGCTCGATAGGGGCGATGCCCGTCTCAGTCACGCACATTGCCTCGACTTCGTACCGTCCTTGAAGGCCTTCTAGTAGCAGATGAGTCAATGTGAGTTCCTTTTTTTACTGTCTTGAATGTTCACGTAGGTATTGCCAGTTCAGGTAGTCGGCTATAGGGGTATTATCACCCAACAAATTACCCACACTGGAGTCGGAAGCATCCCATAAGGGCTATCAGGAGGCTACAGGTCTATCGAATCTGCAATATCCATTAAACAATCATTATTTAATGCTTTAATTTATCGGTGAGTTTAAACGGTAAACTTTATCGGTCAATTTAAATAAGCTGTTTTAATAAACTTTTACAATGTGCGTTTAAAACCTTTTTTATTTATTATATTTGTTTTAAATGGACATAGTTAAGCGGGATTACAGCTTTCACATCCTGGGTGGCACCCATTAGGTCATTACCGGGCCTCAAATGTGCTGCTGAGTGCCTTTAAAGGCATGGTCAGTGCCCCTGTGTTTCCAAAGCGGGAGGATATGATGCGCCGATACCACCACGATCGACCCCGCCACCTGTTTTGGAAAGCAAGATGCCCGCTACGTTAGACGCCACGACAAGACAAAACGCGCTTAATATGGAAGCGCTGTTAAGCGAGAATCAGATTGCGCCAGGTCTTGCTCTCGAACTCATACGCAAAAGCTTCGGTGATGAGGCCGGGGATGCAGTCCTGCAGCTGCGACGTGAGCAAGCTGACCCGTCTATCCACGCTGCCTCCGCTAATGAACCCCAGACGGTGGAAACAGCTAAGAAAGCACTCCCTGTTGTGGATGCGGGTCTGCCGAAAGCATTGCAGGCATTCGCCAAGCAAATACGCGATTCTCTACCACAAAATGACGATATAGCGTTTATGCACACTGTACTGTGTCAACTAGGGTTGCCGCGACGTAAGACCGCTGAAACGCGGCAATCTCGGGTATGTGATGGTGTGGCCATACAGATCGACGCTGGCTCATTATGGGATGGTAAGCAGTTTGTTGATCAGCCGCTCCCGTATGGCGCCTTTCCACGTCTCATTCTCGCGCAATTGAACAGTGAAGCTTTGCGCCAGCGCTCCCCCACGGTGAACGTAGGGCCAAGTGCGTCTGCCTTTCTTCGCACCTTGGGCATTACCCCTTCGGGAGGCGCCAATGGCTCTTACACGATGTTTAAAAAGCAGGTCCAGGCATTGGCAGCGTGCCGGTTAACGCTGGGCTATAACGTCAAGGATCGGGCCTATACGATGAAAGGCGATATTATCGAGGGCTTCGAAGCCTGGACCACCGAAACTACCGGGTGTCGTGAAATGTGGCCTGAAACGGTCATTTTCAGTGATCGCTATTACGAGAATTTAGCCGAACACGCGGTACCGGTTGATATGCGGGCGTTGCATGCCTTGAAGGGGTCTGCTCTTGCATTGGATTGCTACCTTATGCTTACAGAGCGATTGCATCGGCTCAAGGGTTCTTACACCATTCTTCGCTGGCACCAGCTGCATGCGCAGTTTGGTTCTGAATATACGGGTGATGCTGCTACTCGCAATTTCAAGCGAGAATTCCTGAAAGTGTTGAAGCGTGTACATGCCGTCTACCCCGAGGCTGACATAGCCGTCGTTAAAACGGGCTTGCGCCTCAAACGTTCCCCGCCTCCGGTACCGTACAAGGTCAAAGGTGCATAGTGGGCTGGCTGGGTCGATATAGTGCAAACCGTCAGGGTAGTAACGTGAGCGATAACAAGGAATATAAAGAATAAGGAAACCAAAGGGGATCACGTCTAAGCCTTTGTTCTGCTAAGACTATCCCCTGCAGCTGCGAGCCAGCACCCCCACCTACTGCGAGTCATAACTACCACTTCTGATATTTTGCGAGTCACAACCCCCACCTTCTGCGAGCGGTAACCCCCACCCTGTTCAGCTCTTGCGAGCAATGACCCCCACCCTTCTGCGTTCTTGCGAGCTGTAGCCCCCACCTATCACCGGTTATTGTGTGGATAAAACGGTTCGTAACTGACTGCATAACCAGCTATTTGCTTTATTGCGAGCGTTAGCCTCCACCTAATGCGAGCCACAGCCTCCACCCAGGCGTACAGCGCCAGCAATGTGTGCCGTGGACAGAAGCGGTATGGGTACCTAGGCAATTTGAGCGCTGGAGCGTGGCTACTGCGAGTCAAAACCCCCACCTAGTCGGGTTTCGACCCATGCGAGTGGCAATGCCCCCAGAGTGCTACTGCGAGCTGGCGCACCCACCTCTACGATTATTAGCACTAATTTTTTGCGTGTCGTCGCCGTATTGCGAGCTGTAGCACCCACCCTCGACCATACTTTTGCGATACGGTGGCAGTGACGCTTTGTGGAGGTGCGAATGGATAATCAAGCTAACCGGTCATTATATGGCCCTGATGAAGTGATCCTGGCGCGTGATTCGGTTGATACCGACCAATTCCCTTTGGCTGTTTTTCAATCCTTTTTGTACAACCAGAGCGCAGATCGCCAATCCATATCCAATGCCATAGTGTTTTGGGACTGGCTGCCTAAGTACGCCAACGAAGCGGCAAATGCCGAGGCAAAACTACCCAATGCCGTAGAGTCACAATTTTCCTACGCCGGTCAGCGATTCGACTTCACCCAATTTCCTGGTACCTGCCGCGATTACAGCCAACGAGGCGAAGCATGGATGCGGCGCTATCCCGGTATCAAAGAGCAAGCGGTTGAGCTGGCCCTTATGAAGTTGGCGTCAGACATTGGGGGCATTTGTGAGGTTGATCAGGGACAACGCCAATACGGTGTGGTTTTTTCGATCCGGCAGCTTCGACGTGAACTGGAGGCTATGGGCCACACCTACAATCATCGGCAGATAGTCGAGTCGATAGATATCCTCACGTCGTCAGAATTTCTGCTCGAATCAGCAAATGGGAAGGCCGTTGCTCGGAGTCGTATCATCACGGAGTATCAAGCAGCGACGGCTAAAGGCAACGCTCGGCATTCACCCGAAGCTCAATGGCGGGTTTTCTTTCACCGGGTAGTCGCCAAGGCGATCGAAAGCGCTCAGTACCGCCAATATGACCTCACACGGCTTTATGCACGGCGTAGCTATGGCATTACCCTGGTAAAGCGCCTTATCTTCACCACCAATTTGTCCTCATGTACCCCTTTGCGCGTGCTGTTCAGCGAGCTTCGAGAGACCACCAGCGGGTTAAATTATTCGCGAGTGACCGATGGGGTGTCGTATCTGGAGAAAGAGATTAAACGTCTGCAATCGGACCGTACGTTGGCCAGCTATGAGAAGCGCGTTATCAAGCAACGCTCCGAGGGCTCGGGACGGCCGGTTGTGGTGGATGCAGAGTTTCTTCTGTACCCCAGTAATGAACTGGTCGCTGAAATTAAAGCCTCGAATGCACGTCACATGAACGTCGAAAAGGCCTTGATGCTTTCGCCTAGAACCCGCCAAGAACGACAAATGAACTTATCCCTGCTGTAAGCCTTTCTAAGCGCCAGCACTGCCACCCATAGGCATACCCCTTACTGCATTGTCGTTCTTCTCACTAGCGCAGCTCTAGGCCTTATTTATGCACCTGTTCGCCTGCCACCTTGGCGTAGCGGCTGCTGCCTGCTCCGAATACCGCCTCCCCTCCGAATACTTATCCCCAAAAATTCACGGCCTAAGGTAAAGGGGAAAAATCTTATTTTTTTGATAAAGGGCTTTAGACACTACTACAGGTAAAAGACGTAACCCTTACAGCGTATAGGTTTCGGGGGGGGGCAATTATTCATAAAACGATAGCAATTATGCATAAAACGATAGTGATTATTCACGATGCGATAGCGATTATTCATGCCCATTGCGATAGTGATTATTCATGACTTCCGATAGCGATTATTCACGACATATCGGTTACTAACACGCTTACTCACATGTTTATGCACAAGTATTGTGGATAAGTATGTCATTTCATGACTGACTTCATACATCCCTCTAAGCAGATCTCACTACCCCCTTTTGCGAGTACGGTTACCAGGGGATAGCGAGGACTGACTTACCGATTAAGCGGCAACTGGACTGGTCAGTAATTGGCTTTCATGGGCGAAATTAGCTTGCACGATGGCCTTAGCTAACGGGGGTGGGACACTGTTTCCGATGAGCATGACCTGCTTGTTCTTGGCTATTTTCTCGCCATTTGCATGGCTGAACATGTAACCCTTGGGAAAGCCTTGAGCCATCGCTAGTTCGTGTGGCTGCAACATCCGTATGCCGATATCTACGAGCGCAAAGGTTTGCCCATCGAGCGTAACCGTCACCAACTTAAGCCGGTCTTTGGTCGTGATTGTCGGTAATGGATCGTTTAAATCCCTACCGGTGAGGCCACTGCCACTGCCGTAGTACGGTGCGAGGAAAGCAACGGTTAGATACGCATGAGTAGAGCCTGTGCAGATCGTTGAGAGCGGGCTGGTGATATCCCTGGCTTGGCGCTGGCTTCCTTTCATATTGAGCATCAAGGCAGCCAGCGGGCCCGGTATCTGATCCGTGGTCAGCGTGATAGGGGCGCCAGCTGTATCAGCGAGCTTGCCTGGGGCGTATTGCTCCAAAAACGCCGCTACCCGTTGGGCATTGCATAAGCCATGCGATGGCTTACCTTCTGTTGCGCAATCCTCCAGTACGTCGCCTGGGCTTGGCTGGTGGGGCTTCACAAAATACGGCTGGGGGTTCTGGACCACATAGCGGGCGATGCCGTTGGCTATACGACGCAGTGTTGCGTCCACCAATGGCTTCTTACGATCAAAGATGCTCACCGTGGGGATTGACCAATCAATACACTCAGCTGCCGACACCCACGGTTTCAGCTTACCTCGCAGCACGGCTAAGGAGCTGGGCTCACCATGGGTAGGCTTCGGCCAGATGATGGGGCGCCCATCGCGGCGAGCCACCAGGAAGAAGCGTTCTCGGATGGTAGGTGCCATAATCACACGCCTTAAGCACACGCCAGTCAACGTCGTAGCCATGGCGTTTTAGTCGCTGCACAAACGCACGGAATGTTTGTCCTTTGCGTACCGGGCATGGGCGCGTTTTACCATCCGGGCCTTTGATGAGAGGCCCCCACTCCATAAACTCACTGACGTTTTCAAGAACGATTGCGCGAGGCTTCACCTTTTCTGCCCATCGAGCGGCTACCCAGGCTAGGCCACGTACTGACTTAGAAACCGGGCGACCGCCTTTTGCACGGCTATGGTGGCGACAGTCAGGACTAAACCAGCATAAGCCCACAGGTCGGCCATCGGTGGCGGTTTCGGGGTTGATATCCCACACATCGGCAACCGAATGCTCAGAAGTAGGGTGATTGACAGCATGAACCGCCAGGGCCAGGGGGTTATGGTTAATGGCAAGGTCTACCATACGGCCTAGCGCTTGCTCGATACCCTCAGATGCTCCCCCTCCCCCGGCAAAGTTATCGACCACTAATTCATGGCCAAACAGACCGTAGTTCAATTCCTGCAAATTCTTTTGGTAGCAGCTCATGCTTAATTCCACGCCTCCCAATCGCCTGGACGTGGTTCACGCGGTAAAGCCCGGTTTGCGGCCGCATCCAGCAGCTTTGTTGCTTGGTAGTTAATCCATTGGCGATACGTGCCACCAATAGAGAAGCCAGTTAAGAGCAGCAGCTTTTGTAACGTGTTTTTATCTAACGAGCGGAGATACAACACGGCGGCTTTAGCATCGCCAGCGGTGATGTGCTGGCGAAAGGTATCTATCGGGGTGGCAGTGTCGTTAGGCGGCGTGTCAGTGGCGAACAGGTCCATGGGAAGCTCCAATTAGCAATGCGTTTGCTTGTCAATAAGCTAACATGGCCACGTATTTACCCTATTTAAATAAAGCTATTTAATAGGTGAGTTTGGATTTTAACATTTGACGTTCTTTACCGAATATTAATTTTAATAATGCTAAGGGGTTTGTTGCGTGTTTACTTTTTCAAATAGAGGTGAAGACCTGGAAGATACAAATTATTGGCGATCAGACCATGCTAAACGAGGCTTGATGTATTTAACAGGCAACGCAGGTGTATGGCGTTTGCTAGTTCCAAACATAGCGCAACAGTTTATTGCTGATATGCGTACGGGCGTGCAGGCAATAATTGAGCCGTCCATTGTTTCGGCTGGCTGCTGGGATGTTGTGTTTGAAGACGACTCACCCACTCCGTTCATGATCACGATTGATCCACGCCAGATAGATCGAGTAATGAAGCCTGGGGAAACCCGGTTAACGGTGTGGACTGAGAGAGGCAAACAAATTGATTTACCTTGCCGGGTGACGGCCAAGACGTAGATGCCAATAAAAAGGGCTGGAACACGTGGTTCTCAGCCCTTAGGACGCGCTTGTGAGCGTTTTAGCGATGTATTGGCCTACTGGCCATAAGGATTCGCAACCGGCGTTCCTTGGCGCTGTGCTGGGGCTGGCGCCTGATTCTGATTCTGGGAGTAGTTCTGGTTCTGAGAATAGTTTTGGTGTTGTTGAGGCGGTGAAGCCTGCTGCGGGCGCTGCTGATAATTCTGCTGCTGGTTCTGCTGCTGATGGCGCTGCTGATTCTGTTGCCCTGTCGTGTTTTGATTGCTGCCATCCAGCATTTGCATATCGTTGGCCACAATCTCTGTACTGTACCGGTCCTGGCCGTTCTGATCTTGCCACTTCCGAGTTTGCAAACGACCTTCTACATAAATCTTTGAGCCTTTACGTAGGTAGTTCTGCACAATTTCCGCGCTCTTGTTAAAGAACACGACACGATGCCACTCTGTTTGTTCTTTTTGCTCGCCAGACGCTTTATCGCGCCATTTTTCCGTAGTGGCCAGATTTACTGTTGCCAGCATGCCACCACCATTCATTGGTTTTACGTCTGGGTCAGCACCAAGTGCGCCAATTAAGATGACTTTATTCACACCGCGCATGTCAATTCCCTCTCGTTAAATGTCTATAGCGAATAAGCTATCAGTCTTTTTTTAAAAGCCTAATTAATTAACGCGACGTGTAATCACAGTGCGTTAGTCGGTGTTTCTTTAACGTCCGCATCTTCCATGAGTTGAATAATGGCCTCATAGCGCTGGATATTGTTCGGGTGCGTCGCCAGGAGGTCGAACGTGGGTTCAAATGAGCCCACTAAATACTTGAAGAAATGTAATCCTGGCGCGGTACCTTCATGGTGCACAGCAAACCGGTCTGCCCGGAACTCCATGCGTCGGCTTACCCAGCGATCCGCGGCTAAAAAAATCAAGCTCCCGAGCGATTGCCCTAACCATGCAATGAACGACAGGGCTCTAAACACAAGGTAAACCGGCCATACAATGAGCCGAAGCAGCGGGATGCGCGCCAGCAACCGGAGAATGACGTTCATGATTCGTAAGCGGACGGCATCGAGCAGCCGGATGCTCTTAAACGCCAAGAGCCATAGCGTAGTGCTTTGCGTGTCGCCAAATCGTATGTGACCGACTTCATGGGCGATTACCCATTGGACGATCGCTGGCGGTTGGGCAAATAACCCATCAGATACCACGATGACGTGGCGGTTACGGGGTGAGCTCATTACAAATGCCATAATGGACGCATGAGGCACAGTGCGCACTTGAACAGGGCCTGTCATGTACTGTTGTGCCAAACCATTCACGTAGCGCTGATAAGTATGCTGAGGCGGTAGTCGAACGCCAGGATGACCACACACTGCTTTGACCCGGTAACCCAGGGGAAGCGACGTGGTAAGAATGCCTAATGCCAGGATGCCGGCAGTCATTAGTGCAAGCGATGCCCACATAATCCACAGGTCACCGGGTGGGATCGGGATGCTCTGCCCACCTAACGAAAACGGTGGGTACTGCCAGAGAGGCGCCAGCAATGGCCAATCAGGTAGCCAGAGATAGGGATACTGCCAGCCAAACCACTCGCCTAGATACGACCACGCTTCACGCACCAGCCAGATCGGCAGCATTGTCACCGTGACCAGGGCGATTAGAATCCCGCCGATGGCTGCGCTCATGCGGATTAAACCCAACGACATAGTGACCCACTCCTAAATTTGGTTGGAATGGGCCATTGTGTCTTAGGTAACGGGGTTCTAGTGGGGGGCTACCGCGCCTTTAAAGGCGCTATGTGGCGCCAGCTGTAATTAAATGGCTGATTAGGCGAAATCGTAGCCAATGACAAAGCCAGGTGTGACTTTACGTGCAGCTTTGCGCGCTATCAGTACGGTGCCGACGAGAATGCAGGCCGCTAGGGGAGTGAACAGGATAGAGAAGCCAAACGTGGCGTACCCGTGTAGGTGCTGAACGAGCAGTATATGGCTTAGCAATACGGCCCCCAGGACAGCAAGTGAGGCAATGAACCCCTTGCCGGGATCTTGTATGAGCGAAGTAGGTCTGGTGAGTAGCAGCGTCGTTAATGGCCACAAATGAAAGAGCGCCTGCCCTACCCCACCATCGACAATGATAAGTAGCGGGTAAAGGACACCAACGATAATTCCTGCATAAACCGCATAGCCCCACCAAGTGGGTCTGTTCGTTGCTTTCAATGTCAGTCTCTTTATTAGTGTACCAAGCCGCCTACCGGCAAAAAGCAATTTCCAAAGCCTGATGATAGCGTTCTATCTGCTATCTGTTTCTTAAAGCCACCTGTTCGGTGTTGACTCGCCTATGCTCAAGCGAAACATTCTACTTATAACAAGCCACCTATACGGTGAAATCATTATTGAGTTTATACGAACGGACTTACTTAACCCGTTCAAATAATACATGAAAAGGGGCTTTATAAAACCCTAGTTATTGTCTCCAGGTTATATTTAGCGGCGTCTCGCACATTTAATTAGGCATTTAAACTTTGGATGCTAATGTGAAAATACAACTTACTAACACACTAAATGAGACCCTACATGGCCCAGCTAAACCACCACATCACACCGGAACACCAACAGGAGCTACGCCTGGGTACGGTCAAATGGAGTGCCGATAGAACCATGGCACATTGCGGCCATCTGCGTGGTGACATTATGTGGTCTGAAACCCGTGTGGGTTGGCGCACCCCTGAATCAGATGAGGCGAAATGGATTGATACCCGGCTGGGCGTTGTATCTGAGTTGGTGGCTAAGCAATACGATGCGATTGCCCGTGAACACGTCATTGAAAGCCTGCAGCGCATGGCATCGAAAATTTGCGCAGAGGTGCTTGATAACGCCGACTATACCTACAAGGCGCTGGTTATGGAGGGTGCTTAACCCCGCCTTATTCACGAGGGCGCTGATTGAGCGGTCTGAAGGTACTGGCTGTTGGCATTGCTTATCAGGATTCGCATCTTCAGCGCGAGTGGCTGTTGAGTAATGCCAGAACGCAGCCCTTTTCCTACTTACTTATAGCTCTTTGGAATCAATGGCGGCCGTCCAAGCAGCCGTGATCGCCGACCGCCGCTCCGGTCGCTCGCTTTCTGATGCTGTGGTGGTCTCGCAGGAGCGTCAGCTCAGTGCGGTCAGCTTCGGCAGCCCCTTAAGCAAGGTCGGCCACCACTTGTCGGCAGCGGCTCCGAGATGAACCGTGATTCGCCGAGCGTGCAGCCTCAGCGTGGCGGCGACCTTCAGCACCTGCTCGCGCATCCGGCTGAGGCTCCAGCCTTGCCGGGTCTGCCGCTCCAGCAGGCAGCGCAGGCCATGCAGGACCTGGTAGGCGTAGAGGCTGAGCAGCAGGCTCACCTCGTTGCGGGCCATCACGTCCTGAACGGTGGAGGCGCCACGATCGGTCGACGAGAGGTGCACGTCCAGCGCCGACTTCACCTCGCCCATGTGCGCCTCGGCGCTGCCGCGCTTGCGGTAGAGCGCCAGGACCTTCTCCGGCGGCCAGTCGAACTTGCCGAGGTTGGTGACCAGGAAGAAGGCATGCAGCAGCAGGTCATCGGGGCGTTCCTGCACCACCAGCACCACGCGACGCGGTGCCGACCAAGAGCCCGCTTGATACTCCAGATCGTGGCACCACTCGCGAGGCTGCTCGGGTGGCCGGCCGGGTGGCCGCTTCAGGTGCGGTGCCGCCAGCTTCTGCAGGCCGGAGTGACTGCGCAGTCGGCCCAGGTACTCGATGTCGCGCTCTTCCAGGGCCTCCAGCGTCGCGTTGTCGGTGAAACCGGCGTCGATGCGCACCCGAACCTGGGCGCCGGTGCTCTCGTTGAGTCGCTTCACCAGGTGCGGGATCCAAGTGTCGGCGTTCTCGGCCGGGCCGGCGTTGCCCTCGCGCAGCAGCCCACCCACCATGTCGCCGGTCTCGGCCAGCGAGGCGACCAGCGGCGAGTAGATGCGGGCCCCGTAAAGGCCATGATAGGCCGACCCGCCCTGGTGGCCATGCACCTTGATCGGCAGGCCGTCGATGTCCAGCGTCAGCTGCTTGGGACGTTCACCGTTCTGCAGCGAGGTCAGGCGCCAGACCACCAGCCGCAGCAGGCCTTCGTGCACGGCATCGATATTGTCGTTACGACCGAGGCAGCTCAGCAGCCGCGACAGCGTGGCTTGAGACGGCCGGTCCTGGGCCAGGGGCGTTGTCCCGCGCGCATCGCTGCAGGCCAGCTGCCAGAGCGGATCACGGCGCAGCGTGTCGGTATCGCTGAGGTCGATCCAGCCCATCGCACGCTGCAGCACCAGGGTACGCAACTGGCTGGCCAGCGAATGAAGGATGCGCAGCGGGTGGCGTCGATCGACCAGATTGTCTTCCAGCGCCTCAATCACGCCGCTGTTGTCGAGGGCCTCACGCAACAGCAGAGCGCCGCTGTCGCTGGTAGTGCGCTGGCCGCTCAGCTCAACACGGACAGAGCCGTTGCATGAGGGCGTCCAGGTGGATAGGCTTTCACCCATAGCGGATGGCTCTCTTGGTTCAGATTCTTGCCGGAACGTTCTGATTTCTCAAGAGAATACCATCCGCTATCTTCGTTTTCAGGTCGGCCTCATGAATAAGGCGGGTTAACGTGACTGTGCTGCAACAAGGAAAGGTCCAGCAACCTGATTATTGGTACGAACATCATCATCTACTGCAATCAGGCATGATCTTCGAGCTTGAGGATGGTGGTGTAGTGCAGCTTGATCGACCTGTGCCTGGGGATGGTACGGACTGGTATGTGTTTGATTGGACCGATGGCTGGGGCGGTCGTGATGGCGGTTGGGCAGCCTATGACACGCGGATACACCCCACGGATTTGCGTCAGCTGCTACCCAGCGCTCCCACTCATTAACGGGCTTTTCTGAAAGGGATTAATTTCAATGTCTGAATACTTAAGCTGGGAAGCTGGCATTATTGATGAAATCGCGGCCACGTTAGAGGTCACCTACTCCGACGCTACCGGTATTGTCGGAGCACAACCATTCTACATGGCGCAGTCCTGGAGCAAGGGGATGGATGCAAAAGCTACAGCACAAAAAATCATAGCAGAGAGCGAAAAGTAAGCTGCTCTCAAAAGGTGTCGATAATGGACAATAACCAACGGTTAAAGGCCCTCGCCCATGCCATGCGCTTAGATCGTGCCGATATAGCAAAGGCCTGCAAAGCGGGCGGATATGATAAAGCCTCTAGGGTAAAGTCCGATCACTGGCTGCGTGGCGCCGGTAAAGAGCTCAACAAGGGTCCAGCATATACACCCACTGGTTACACCGACTATGAGCCTATGCCCGACCTAGCCTTTGATGCGTTCTGCATTGGCGTGAAACACATATTGGACGATGCGGAAAAGGCGGATGCGGTAGAGGCTGATCACGATGAATGAAACACGCCATACAACGGTCGCTGAGCTGGCGCTACACCGTTTTAGGGTCACGGACATGGCTACACATGGAGTGGTGTTTGAAGCTAGTAGCATGGCCTCCTTCGTCCATGAGGCGGCTCTTTGGGAATCTGCTAAAAATACGTCAAATAGTGCAAATCACATGGTTAAACACACATCAGGTCTTACCCAATTCCTGAATGCCCCGCCAGACGTAAAGCGCCAGCCACTTACCATTGTGCGATAACCGGCTGGCTTACCCTCTCCCCGCTTGTAACACCTAAGGTCGCGCATCGTTATGCGTGGCCATCTTCAAGCAAGCCCCAATCAATAGCGCGCTGCTCGCCATAGCTTTCAAAGATCCCTTGTTGGGTTACATCGACAAACAAGGTCGCAGACAAGCCCGTCGCTCGCGTGTACTGAATGCTCACCGACTCCCCCGCAAAGGCTTCGCTCAGTGACGCCTTAAGCTCAGACAGGCTGTTGCACCCTACCCGCCTGGAGAACTGGCGAATGGTGAAGCGTGGTAGATCGGGTGTCCCATTGGCCATAGCATCCCTTATATCAAGTATCGTTGCGTTGGGTATCAGAGTAAAAAGTCAGGAATGAACGATGGAAAGCCAGGTTCCAGCCCGAGCACGGATAAAGCGGATGTGGTGGTTGCATAGAGGAATTGTTCATTGCCTAAAGCAAATAAAATAAGGCCAAGGTTGGGCAACACCACATAAGTCGTAAATTTTGACCTTACTATATTTTGCAAAAGTATTAAGGAAACCCAAGTCACGTACATAACGTAATGGACCGGGTTTTTCTTGAGCTTATGTTCCATCACATACACGGAGCGGCGCAATATGATGGTGGCCGATAGGCGCTCATAGAGGAAGTTTATTAGTTGAATAACAAGCTTTCTGATAACCACTACCTGTACTGTTAGCAGAAATACAAAGCTTGCCAAAATGCCGACCATCGGCATGATTGCGGCCTTAACCGGCGCTCCCTTTTCCTCCAGGCTATACAGTTTATAAAGACCACGGGCTAGAAAAATTCCTTCTTGGTTTTTAAATATCGCTTGGATATCACTCTTATAAGCTTCGTAGGTATAGTCGTCTCCCATCGTGGTAGGGGGAGGAAGGATTAATCCAATACGATCATGCGTGAGAGCCCCCCACATCATTAAGCGCGTTCCGGCTACGTCCTTAGCGAGTTCATCGGTGTCTATGCCTATGTTGTTAAGCTCGACGCGTACCTCTGCTGCCCTACTATCGACCACCTCCATTAACAGCGCTCGAAACTGTTCATAGCCCTCATAGCGCCAACGGCTAGGCATTGATAGCTCGTACTGGGCAAGATGGTTCGCTAGCTGCGTTCTGCCCCTATTACCGTTCAACACATACCCCATGCCATTACTTGTGCGGTATCTTTCTGGCGTCTTCTCCCAAATTTCCGTCAATATTTTGTCAGCGATGGCGCCCCGCGTCAGGGGCTCACCTCCCGCCATCACAGGGAAATGTTCCCGCGCTACTTGTTGTGCCACGCTTTCATCTGTAAAGGCAGCTAGCTGCGTGAATAAATAGCCGCGATAGTAGTCCTTCATATCGTCAAGAACCGGCTTAAACTTAACGTAACTTTCGCGAGATAGCAGCTCCCTACCTATTTCCAGAAGCGCTTCATCATTGCCTTGTAGTTGCTTGTAGTATTCGGTGGGGAACCCCATCAGGGTTAATTTCCCTGGTAGCAAGGCTGTTTTAATTCTCGCTTCAAGGCGATTATCCGCGTTTAGAAACGTCTGCCCTCCATCGCTACTGTTGGCTAGGCGGTTGGCGAGCATAAGTGAAGCAATCGCTCGGTTCTGTGTATCGGCGGATCGCGTCTCAGCCCACACATCGACAGCGAGACGTTGGCCGTAAAAGAACACTAAAAAGGCGATTAAAAACACCGCCACCCGGTTAGTACCTCGAACGGATACCCATCGGGCAGTGGCAAGACCGAAACCTAGCGCCGCGAGTAGTGGAGCCTGTGTTTCTACATGACTATTAGCGACCAGGGACTCCCCGGAAGACATTAAGTGGATCAACGCGGTATTAAGCCAAAGCTGGATAACGACGATGGCGCCAATGCCAGCATAGAAAAGCGTTCTCCACCACGCGGGGGTAGTCTGGGTAGCAGCTCCCACAAAGGACCCGCAAGCAGCGATTGCCGCAAACCACTTCCAATCTACCCAGATCATGAGAATAGCGATGACTAAAATACAGAAGATGCTTAAGCCCTGTATCCAATCCTCGTCGTCATTCCTTCGGGCGCTTTTATCAATGTCCAAAGCGACAAAGATGGCTAATATTCCTGAGAAGACAAATAGGGCTATGCCAAAGAAATAACAAACAAGTGCCACTAAGGTGAGCAGGAAATGATGCCCCGTTAGATATTCAGCGACGGCACAAAGTACGGCGCCAGCAGAGACAATGCCGAGCCGAACCAGCCAAGCATTATTTAAATTTTTTAAGCCAGAGTAACTTTGTAGCGTCGCCACGTAATAATCCCTTGTGTTCTAATTTTATAGGTAATGCGCCATCTAGCTGTTGAGTCGTAGAACGGCATCTGGTTAACGTCGGCTTACTGCCGTTTATCTTTACGTCTTAGGGGGGATGGGCTAGGTAATGTGGGTAGAGCAAGGGTAGCGATACATACGGGGCTACACCTGGGTATCGCTAAGCGGGATAGACTTTTCCAATAGCGAGATCATGCGGCCCCCTGGCGGTCGCTTTCTACCGGCTGCTCTCGCAGAAAAGACTCGAGTTTTTTGACCAGCTGCTTTCGTTGACGCTGGAGCAGCAACAAGACCACCAGGGCAGACAAGATGGCCATGGCAAAGAGTAGAGCGCTATCGTAATAGCCTGCCATAAATGGCATTACGGCCATGAACAGCAACCCCATGGTGATAATGACGTAGGTGGTGTTACGCACAATTTTGTTCAGCGTTAGCTTCATGCCGGCAATGTCATTTATGGATGTATTACCCACAGTTGTATCCTTTGATTCGTTAGAAAGAAAAGCTTGCCTGAGTATGCAGGTCGCCGTTATCCGCTGCGCCCTCGCCACCCGCTGCAGTTGTGTCAAGTAAGACGTTTTGTAGTGCCGTCACGGACTGATAGAGGTCTTCCGCACTCTCCGGCGTGAGCGTGGTAAACCAGCGCCGTGCGATGGCATCCCCGGCCACATCCCAAGATACGTCGATATCGCGGATAGCCAGCACGCCATCACTCACCTTCCCGCACTTATCACACGAATAGAAACGCAGTTCGGCTTTGCACTTGCGATTCACCTGCATTGTGAGGTCGGCGTTTGCGCCACAGGAACACTGCATAACTCCCCTCCTATTGATTCATAGCCTGTCTTGGCTTTCGTAGTGATCCCAGCCACCCACTGCCACTCGGGCTAGGATATAAGGCGGAATGCCCCGGTCCGCTTTCAGCTTTAGCAATACACGGATCGTATCGGCGTCTTCAACGGTCACGTAGCGTGATGTGTGCTGCGGCGACGATGGCATTAAGCCTAGTGTGAGTCGTCGCCCGGTAGACCCCGCGAAGCCGGTTGTATCGGTGGCAAAGTAATCATCAGTCGCTAGGTCATTGGCCATTGCGGCGTGGATCGGCATTTGCCGTACGCTGTTAAGCCCTTTGCCCGGTGCGTACATCATGGTGCCAAACAGTAAGTGCGACTGCCCTGCATAGCGTCCATCGAAATAGCCACGCCGCGTTGTTTTCTCAAAGCCGCCAAACGTGTTCCGTTCATGCCCTGCCTCGACCGTGAGGTAGATCGGCAACATGGCCAGCACCGGTAATACCTGGCGCAACTGATTGCGCTGATCTTGGGGCCATTGCCTATAGTCGCCAGGATACAGTAAGCCGTCATTGGCAAGCGGGAACCCAAGTGCATCACGGATTAACGCCGCTGCATTCCTCAGGCCGGTAACCCGTATCTCAAGCTCAAGATGCTCCCCCACCACCGTTTGATTGGTGATTTCCGGTTTAAGCTGTGCTTCAAGCTGGCGTCCCGCCTGAACCAGCCGGTAATGCAGGGCATCCCGTAGCTGCAATGGGTCTTGTGTGTTGGTGACTAAGGCCTCTTGCGCCTGAGCAATCTGTTCCAGGCTTACGGAGCGCTGCTCCCAATTGGCTAGTTCATGACGCCAGCGCTCAAAGGCTTGGGCCCGTGCGACCGGATCTCCAAAGCGCTGGTGATCCATCAGTATTCCCCGCTGTTCGCGAAGACGCTGGTTTTCAGTAGCCAGCTGGCGCAATGCAACGGCTTGTTCGTGATTGGTATGCAGTGCCTCGATGCGGCGCTGCAAGCTATCCGGGTCAAGCTGCAGGGTCTTTTCGAGCGTCAGCACCATACGGCCGTGTTCGTTGGTGGCGACCTGTTCCCGCGTATCCAACACCTCGACTAAGCCGCTATTCAAAACGTGAATACTTTCCCCCGCAAAGCCGTCTTGGGTCAGTGTCTGCTCAATGGCGACATATTGGCCGTTTTGCTTAACCGCCTCTTGAATGATGCGATCGGCCAGCAAGGCGCGAGCTATGCTGAGGGTGTCGTTATCATGAAGCACATAGGCGTCGGATAGCGTCACGGTCTGGGCGCTCGCCATAAGCGGCATCAGCGCCAGCGTAGAGACACCAACAAGGCGTTTTAACGACTGCCAGGGTAATGCGTGATACATAGCCATTCCTTTTGGTGCTGGCGCTCTACAGACGCAGTATTAAGTTAGGGGCTATCCGCTAGGGATAGCGCGGCGAGACACAGGTAATAGCGCCAGCCAACGTGTGCTGTTCCCGTGAGGTAATGAGCTCATGGTCTGCTACATACCCGCGCAGCTCTCCAATGGCCCAGATATGCTCTACGTCCGCTTTAAGCCAGTAACCCACTTGGGATTCGTGGCCACCGAGTAACAAGTAGTCTTCCTCGGCGTACGTTTCGAGCCAACCCGCGTGGGCGTTGAGCTGGGAATACTGGCTCTGTCCTGTCACGCAGTACCCGGTGTTGCCTTCGACCCACCCGCCCCGCCTATCCAGATCAAGCGAAGGCGGTGTGGTTTGGCACCCGGTCATGGTCATGAGCATGACTAGGGTGCCGGTGATCGCCACAGTACAGCGAGTCGTCATAGCGATAGCTCGTTAACCAGGGGGCCTGTCAGGGGCATACCCCCTTGTTGGTCTCCCCCTTCGGGGAGATCGTCATCTAAATTGGGCGTTGTGGAATTAGCGGCACGCTCCATTAGCTGCTGATAAGCGCTTTCTAGCTCCCCACGCTGGCCAAAGCCTTGCAAGGCTTCGTTGAAGTCGTCATAGGGCAATTTCACCAGCGTGTAGGCACGGTAACCACGTGGCCCGGACTGCACTTCGCGCATCACGTCTTCTACACCTGCTAGATCGACTTGATTGACGAAGCTGTTAACGATGTAACGGTACTGAGCATCGCTGGAGCCGGTGATGGTTTCTTCCGCAGTGAGCTCGTTCTGAATTTCTTTGGCCACGTCATAGCGCGCCTGGAGGTTGGACTTACGAATGGCGTTGGTTAGATCCCGGCTTTCACCAATACCGACACCGTACATGCCAGTGCCATCAGGCCGTGGCTTGGTCACAATCCAGGCCGGTAGCGTGGACAGCTGTTCATCCCCAGCTGCAATTTGCCGCTCGGCTCTCTTCGCCTCTTGGGCGGTCAGGTGCCGCTCTAGCCGCTCGCTGTCTTCGATGGCTTGCTCCATTGGGGTGTTGCTGCACCCTGCCACCCATAGCCCGGTGGCGACTGCCGCGATAATCCACTTCGATGAAGTCATTGTTCTCTCCTGATTGTTACGCACAGTACGCATCGTGTTCACCCGTAATGCGCCAGCGAAGGGTGGCGGTTAGCTCACGAAGCTTGCCGATGGTGAAGGTTGCGCACCCATCCACGACGATTCGATGCCCGTTGATCGTCACGCGTGGTTCGCGTCCATTCACTTGGTAAAACGTCTCGCGGTACTGCTGTATGACCTGCTGGTGGTAGTTCGTAGTCACTGGGTATCCTTCTAGGGGCATCAATAGACCGAAAGCCATTGATACCCCAATTTTCTCATGGTTTTTGCGGGAGCCTAATTAATTACGAAGTGTACTTGGCGATGCGGAAGTCAAAGGGGTGCATAGAGGGGCTTTAAGGGCTTTAAGGGCTTTAAGGGCGTTATAGCGAGACATATTGCAGGTTTAGCGTCTCGATATAGGGTGCTGTACAGACCAACGCGACGATTATAAACATCGCGTTAGGGTTTGCTGGCGCCAGCGCCAGAAGCATGATCAGCAAACAGCGCTTTGTGCTGTTTCATCAATGCATCTTCACAAGCTTGTAGATGGGCCATTTCCGCCAGTAGGCAGTTAGCGTGCTGAAAGCCTCGCTCTATGCATTCAGCTGCTTGGTGGTCGCCTATATGGGGTGACGTGTCGTAGTCGTAACGGATGCTCTTGCCACCATCAATGCGATCGGCCATTCGCCTTAGCAACCATGCCATTGTCGAGCGCATACCTGCCCCAGGCAGCTTTTGATTGGCCGCTGTGATGCGATGCTTCCATTTGATGGTGTAACTCACGTTCACCTCCCTGTCATTGCGTCTCGGCAATGTGTTGCAAGCTTGTACGGCCAGTCACGGCGGTCGGTTGGCTTATTGGTTTTCTGGGAATGCGGATGTAGCGCAAAACTTCAAACTCGACCGCAGCCGACGCAATTTCTCCTCTATGCAAATAGCTTAGCTGCTGCTGAAAGGTTGCTTCTTTCCGGGGGCCTTGATCACGGCTCCAGAACTCCATGTTGGCGGGAATCCTTATGAGCAAGCCTTGAATCTCAGTTAAAAAGCATTGCCCGCCAAACCCACCCTGCCCGTAAGACGTTTGAGGGTTGGGGTAGAAGGTGGCACGTTCTTCGATAAGGATGCCGGTTGCGGGGTGAACAAAGCTGATAAATACGCTAAAGCACTCATACTGGCTTAAATAACGCATCGCGTCAGCCGTTGCGACGTTGACCACCTCTTGGTCAAAATAGAAAGGAACAACGGACGAGGTGTTTTGACTGTGCGTATTCATCTAATTTTTTCCAGTCGAAGATTGGTCAGCCATTAACTTACCAGCTCATTTTCAAGAGCCTAATTAAATGCACCTGCATCACCGCTCTACCCTAGCGACCATCACTAGGCTGCCGTGGGTGTCTCGGTTTTCACTTCCCCAGTTTTCAAATCCCGAAGGATAGGCGAGCTGTTGGGGTATACAGGCTGGTAGGTGATTTGCTGGCGCTCGATGAGTAAGCGCGTAAAGGGCATTTGCGCATCACGGCATACCTCATCAAGTATGTTATCTCTGCGTACTCGGTCAGGTAATTGGTGGCTACTATCATCCAACTCCATGGCGATAAGTATCTTCTGTGTCACGTCATCGCAGATGATGAAGTCGAAATGCCATTGGCTGATTTGTCGAAACAGGCCGGTGTGGTTCCGCGTCCCTTCCGTATAGCGCTGTGCATTTGGCTGAACCACATCGACTACACGGACCTTGCTGTGAATGCGCAGCTGACCGCTAGGCTGGTTAGGTTCATACCCTAGTTCCACCGCGATGGACGGCAGACGCGCCATAAGGTGGTGGTAGCACCGTTTTTCGTGGTCGGTCATCAAGGTTCGTGTACGCACGTAAGCCTTGCCGTCCCGCAGTAGCTGTTGGCTACGGGTTTCCTGTAGACCATCATTCCGTGCCGGTGCAGCACTGCCCTTACGCCGCTTAGTCCAGCTGTCACGCCAAATAGCTTTGCCAAGGGCCACAGCCCAAAGGGCGTAGGCGAGAGGATCGCTAATGCTCAGCATAAACACCACGCCTCCAGCAATAAGGTAGCCTTGCCAGGGCGCGTTAATGATGGCCTTAGGTAGCCCTCCAATGGGGCGCCTGCGACGTGTAAAGCGTTTACGGGACATAGTGACTAATTTCCTGTGCTTCCTCTGTAGGGCGCCATTCACTGATGCCCGGTATTCCTTTAGTGGAGGATGGGCTTATTGGTGCTGACAGATAGCTCGGCTTGGTGGCCAGCGCCGTGTTCTTCCGCTAGGTGCCCTTCTATGATGGGTTTGCACAAATTGCTAATGTCAGTCACTCGGTCAATCAGTTCGGCTGCCGTGTCGGGGTGACCATAAGCAATCAGGGGCGCTCGGAGCATCATTTCGAGCAATGATGGAATATCTTCATTGCGTGCCACCGCTGAGAGCGCGAACTGTTCGAGAATGGCTGCTGGGGTGGTGAGGAAGAATTCAAAGCCCATCCCCTTAATCATTAAGCGCATTAGCTCGCGTAGCGCGTCATGGCCTGCTACTGGACCCGCTTGGTTACGTGCCGTGAATTTGCGCCAGCGCGTAGTGTCATCATCCTCAAGCTCCTCCAGCTTTGCAGTAATAGCCCGCTCTACTGACTCTGCTGATAAGCGTTCCATTTCCTCTTTGCTCATTTCATCCATCGCCATTTCGTTTAGGTGTCCGTGTCGTTTTGTTGTGATTGCTGGGCTAACCAGTCCTCACGCTTCTCCAGGGCGTCACCACCAATAACCACGGACTCCCAGCAATAGCCCGAATGCTGCGCCCAGGCAGGAGTGCAAGAACCTTCGCAGATCATTTGTTCTATGGTTACTAAGTTGCTCAACGTCATTCCCCGGTCAGTCGTGTTCGTCGTTGGTAAAGCCTCGAAGATGAGGCTGTTGTGAACAGGTTCGCCACTACCCTACCCCAAGATCCTAAAATGCCTAATTAAACAGGTGCCGGTGACACGCTGGCGCTGGATGCCACTTTGTTAGGTATGAACATTGGTGCCGTAGTGTTGGTTACTACCAGTTTACGGGCTAAGGCGAATATGGCGGTGTGGCGTGATGGCCCTTATGGGTAAGTTAGGAGCTGCCGGCTAAAAAAGACGATGGTTGAGACAGGCGAGTTAATTAGGCTTCATGATTTTCGATGATAAGGTGAATTCATACCTGGCAGGTGGTCTTGCCGACTGCCTTCCAGCTCAACATTCAATAGGGGATTCACCACATGACCATGGCTCAAGCTCAATCACTCGACAAGTTACACCGCACCAAGCAAATGGAGATCGGCAAGGGGAACATGTTCCAGGTTCGCCCCATTGACCTTCTTGAGCAGGAGGGGTTTAACCCGCGTGATTACAGCAAGCCGGATACCGTGGCTCACATTCGTCAGTTGGCAGATGCTTACAAGAGCGGGCAGTTTGTTCCCCCAGTGGTCGTAAAGGTCATCGACGGTCAGATCTACATTAGGGATGGCCATTGCCGTCGCCGTGCAATGCTGTTGGCGATTGAAGAAGGTGCAGACCTTGGATTGCAGCCGGTGCAACAGTTCACAGGTGACGATAACGATGCAGACCTGTTCGTGGTCACTAGCCAAAGCGGTAAGAAGCTGACGGCCACTGAGCTAGCGTTCATGTACTCCCGCATGGTCAACCGTGGCAAAACAGAGGCAGAGATCGCAAAGGCAGTGGGCAAAACGCCACAAAACGTTGGCCAGTACCTAACGGTGCATCAGATGCCCTTGGAGATTAAGCAGCTCATTGATGAGAACGTTGTCTCTATGAGCCTTGCACTGGAAACGTTCAACGAGTTTGGTACTGCGGCGATTAATATGCTGGCAGAGGGTGTGGAGGTCTCTTTGAAAGCGGGCAAGAAGAAGCTGACCAAGAAATCGTTGGTGGCACACCAGGAGGCGAATGGCCATGCGACGGTCAAGCCTAAGATCACGAAAAAGGTAATTTCTAAAATGAGTGAGCATGCCGCAACGTGGGGCCCCAAGTTTGCCGACCTGGAGTATGACGAATCCGATATGACGACCGTGCAGCTTACAAAAGAGGAAGTGGAGGCGCTGGTTGCCTTGCGTGAATTGCTGGCGCCCAGTGAGACGGCTCAAGCTGGCCCGGTGGAGGCACCTACGGACGAATCGGGCCCACTAGTTAGGGTAGCCTAATGGGAGGGCCGTACCGGGTTAAAAGGCCGGTAGACGGTAAGCGTCGAGTAGAGAGGTTTGGTGTGTTGGTAGCGATGCTGTACGAGACTAGCGCCAGCGATACAGGGCATACACCAGAGGCGCCATGGTGCCTTGAGACGGTCCAAGGACGTATGGAGCGTTACGGTTATTATGATGAGGCCCGATCAGCTGCTTACAAGCTATAAGCCATTAATGCGGTATCGTTCATGAGAGCCCTGGCGAATGCGCTGGGGCTTTTTAGTTTGTGGTTTGCTACATCGCAATAAAAGAACCCCGCACATGGCGGGGCTCTCATATCAATAAGGTGATAGGCCTATTGATGGATGGTGCCGTTCTCTTTAAACAAAGCAATGTTTCTTCTGCAGAGGGTATCGAAGATATCTGTTCGTGACGCAATTTCCGCTTCACTCAAATTCTTAGGGAAGGTTCCGACTGCCCCAACCGATGGCCCAGTCACCTCCCCCAGGAAATCCGTCACATCTGCATTGTCATAGGTATACGCAAAGTATTCATTCAATGCGGTCTCAACCTGTGTTTTGGAGGCGCCATGTTTTTGAAGGTAATAGGATAATGCGACATTCTCTGTATATACGTGGCACAGCTCGTCTTCCGCGTCTAAACCACTTTGGGCATGAACCGGGCTTGCAAATAAAGCTGCGGCCGCTAGTGCTGGAAGTAAGGAGCGTTTAGCCGTAACAAGCAATTGTGAATTCAAGAATTTCATTCGGTATGGGTCATCCAGTTAGGGTTAAGTTAAATTACCATTTAAGCAATATCTGTTCAACGCATCGGGTCCGCTATATCGGCATAGGGCAAGCGGCTCACCTCTCGAACAATGCAAGCCAGTCATGTATGCACCACTGGATCAAGCATCGGTGCATGCCCCACAGGTCGCTACTCGTTCTATTCCTAAGTTCGTTTGCACTGCATGCAGTGCACTTTCGGAAATATCGGTACCGGCACAGCAGGCCCCTACTCGTTCGATTCCTAAGTTCGCTTGCACTGCATGCAGTGCACTTACACTGAACACACCACGGCGATTTTTAGGGGTGAGTGTTTAGGTAAGGGATTGAGCCTTTCTATCCGCGATCAAAGGCGATGTAACGTTGGCTAACAGGTCTCCCTTTGCGTTGAGGTCAATTGCCTCAAAGATGAGTATCCCATACAAAAGAGGAATGCCTAATTAAATGAGACGCGCTTGGCGGGCGGTGTTGCTCTCATGCCCCAGGCTTTACGCTGGTGGTCCTAACGGAATGCTTTGCTTATCGTGAGCCGTTCGACCAATGCTATGCCGGATCGCTAATAAGCTGATCAATGCCTGGTTATATAGTGACGTAACAATCCTAAGTTCGTTTGCACTGCATGCAGTGCACTTCTACTTCGCTTTTATGATCGGCAGTTCGTTCCAGTGCGTCGTATACCGTGGCGAGCGATGATTAACTTTGGCCTGGCTTGCGCCGTTGCTACGCGGCAAGCCGATCTTGATGGTGCCTTTACCCATGGTGGCATTAAGTTTGTCCATTACGCCCATCAGCCGTTCGCGTTTGGCATCTTCTACATAGTCACTTTGTTCACCTAGTGCTAACTGCCGGTGCTGCTTGCTTTGTAGATCCATCAGCATGACCCCAGCTTTTTGATAGCCGAATCCACGTCGGTAAATGCTCTGCAATCCACGTTGGGCAGCAGCATTCAATGCGAGGGTGTCGTCAGTGGCAGGCTCTAAGGGCACTACGATACGGTTGGAATACTGAGGTGAGCTTGTGTGGAATGAATTTGTCCGTATGAAGACCAGAAGGGCGCTAGCAACGCTTTTCTGTCTACGTAACTTCTCAGCTGCCCGCGAGGTGTAGACACGCACGGCTTCGGCTACATCGGCTTGTATGCCAGTCGTTCGCCCAAATGAGCGTGAGACCATGATGCGTTGGCGCGGATGGTCCATATCTTCAATCTGTATGGCGCTATAACCACGTAGTTCCCAAATGATCCGTTCGTTCACAACACCTAGCTTACTGCGTATAAGCTTTGGATCAGCTTGTCGAAGGTCATAGGCATTTTTAATGCCCATCAATTCAAGCTTACTGGCTGTACGGTGGGCAATACCCCAGAGATCGTTTGTCGCTTGCTTCATTAGTAGTTGGCGGGTTTCTTCACTGTCTGTTTCGAGCTGACAAACACCGTCGCGCCAGGGCTGTTTCTTGGCTGCCCGAGTAGCGACTTTGGCAAGTACCTTCGAGGAGGCAATACCAACGGATACACGTATCCCCGTCCATTGATATATGGTTTCGCGTATATTTCTGCAGTGCGTTTCTAGCGTGTCGGTTGGATAGCCGATAAGCGAACAGAAACTTTCGTCAATTGAGTACACCTCAACGTGCGCCGTCATCATTCTGAGAATTTCAGTGATGCGTCGTGCCATGTCACCGTAAAGGCAATAATTTGAAGATAGGAATACTGATTGTTGTTGTATGTGCTTAGGCAACAAATGGCGTGGTGTGCCCATCTCTACACCGAGAGCTTTCATTTCATCTGATCTTGCGACAATACATCCGTCGTTACTCGACAATACCCCCACTGGGATTCCTTCCAAGCGCGGATTGAATGCTCTCTCGCAGGAGACGTAATAGTTATTGGAGTCAAGTAGCGCGTACATAACGTTAGGCGCCTGGGTAGGCGTTGATTACGTGCGTCACAACACCCCAACAAACCGCGTCTTGGCAATCTAGCAGAATAGGCGGGTACTTGGGGTTGTGTGCTACTAAACGTGGTGTGGGCGACTTCTCAAACCGTTTCACGGTGAGGTCACCATTAAGACACACCACTACAATGCGTCCATGCTCAAAGGATAGGCTGCGATCTATGATCAAAAGGCTGCCATCGTAAATGCCAGCACCTATCATTGAGTCACCTTCGGAGCGGGCCATGTAGGTAGCCGCTGGGCGCTTAATGAGATGTTCGTTAAGGTCTAATGGGGGCTCAAGAAAATCATCGGCAGGGCTGGGAAAGCCTGCTCTAACTGCACAGCCAAACATAGGGACTGTCTGCTTTACGGCCTGGGGATATGTGTTAATCGGCCATACGGTACTGATGATTGTCATGGGGCACGCTGCATATAGGTATGTATGAACATACAGTATATACAGGAGTGCCAACGTGACAAAGAGCGGATGTTCTTGGTGCTACTCGGACATACTCAGTAAACGACATACCTGGGCCATGCGCCGGTCATTCTCGTACTCAGCGTTATGGTCGCGTGAGTGCATCACAAGATCAGGTAGTTTCGATTGGACCGCGCAGCCAGCCGGAGACGTTTCAAACTCCTTTTGTGACAGCTGTTCAATATGTTCGAGCGAAACATTGTACTTGGTGGCTAGTTCTTTCAATGATGCTGGAGGTACCGGTTGAGCAGTCTGAGCCAGTGCTTTCACCGATGGGTTGTCTTTGGGTGTACGTAACGCAATGACTTCCAGCTTGATCAGTATGTCGCGACGTTCATCCGTTAATTCAGAAGGGCGTAACGGTACGCTTCCTAGACCTAAAGCAAAAAGAGCAAATTCACCGAGGTCACCGGCATTCGCTGTGCGGATCAAACTTAGGGCGTGTGCAACGTCCTCACGATCGTACGCACTGTTGGCTGGCATTATATCGTCAGCAATTTGTTCGTCTGTGGCTGATTGAAAACGATGCCACAACTCCAAGCGCGTTAATGTCATACGCTCGGTTACCGCCTGGAAACACCACTCGGTCAGAAAAGAAAAAGGTTCCATGTATTGCCTCTTGCTTTTTATAGTCTCATTACGCGGGCGCTTTTCGGGTTAGTGACGGTGAAATGACCACAACCTTATTACCCACCCTACAGATAATAGTGTTATGAGCAGACAAACGCCATTCCGAAACTGTTACCTTCTTACAAATTTGCAAAAAGTCACAATGCGTGCGGCTGGTAAGACCTGAAATTGCCCCTTTAGTTCACCCATAAAAAAATGCCACCGAAGTGGCATAAGCTTACAAAGCAAGGGAATCAGAGACCAAGCAGCTGTAATCCCTTTCCAACCCACTCATAAGGCATCGCCATGTGCTCTGGCCAGAGGTGCATAGCAGCCATCGTCATCACACCACCAAGTAAAATACCGCTGAACGAACTGCGCATAAGAAATAATCCTGCCCCGATAATGAGAGCTGGTACTGGAATAGGCATGAAAGCCTCCGCTTAACTATCGCGCTGCATCATCTGGCGCATGGCTTGAACAAAGGCCTCAGTAGGCTGGGCTCCACCAAGAATCTGTGTTTCACCTGTCACGTTATCAACGAGTACCGTTGCTGGAGTACCTGAAATACCCATAGAGCGCGCCAGGGTGGTTGAAGCTTGGATATCTTCAATGTGCGTACCACTCGATACGCATGAATCAAAGTCTGTCAGGTCGGCACCTACTTCCTGGGCGAGTGCTCTTAGATCTCCGGCACCTTGACCATTGCTGCCAGTGCGTTCGTATATTTCACTTAAATAAACCCAGAACGATTGGTTACCCAATTGATCACCAACACATTCTGCAGCCTGGGCTTGCTTTATTGAACGCTCACCCATCACCGTTAAGTGTTGATATTCCCAATTCACATTACCATTACTCGCTTCAACAATTCCTTTTGGGGTGGAATGAAAGCGTTTGCAATAGCCACACTCTGTATCAGCGTACTCAACGAGCGTGAACCGGGCTTCTGGACTTCCATATAACCAGTTATCGCCATCCCAATCATTAGAGGCTTGGGCATAACGAGAAAACATTGATTCTCGAATTTCGGCTGCTTCACGATCTTGCATAGCCATGAGCGAGCGTTGAACGGATTCATCAAGTTCAGCACCTGAGAGCCCTTGGTTATTCGCGAGGCTTTGGATCGAAGCTGTAAGTTCGCTCATTGCCTTGCTCTGTTGAGTAATAGACGTGAAGGTATAGGCGCCTAAAGCAATAAAGGCACCAACTCCTAACGAACAACCAACTATTACAAGACGCTTATTCATAACAACTCCTAATTAGTAAAAGGAAGCACAAAGAGAAAATAGGTCAGCAGATTTATCGCGATGCCAGCTAACCCGATAAGTAACAACCACAGAAACCCAGACACTAAAGAGATTTTTGAAAGCTTGAAGGCATGAGGCAATGAAAAACCAATTGCCGTGATGATCGAAGGTATAAAACCCATTTGATAAAAGAGAATGGATTGAACATGCACAGCAAAAAGAGACACCGAAGCTGCTATAAATGCCGAACGGTCACCAAGCTTTACATTCTCTGTCATATCACACACTCCTAACAATCAGGTTATATTGTGGAGGTAACAAATTAAGTATTTGAGAAAATATCGTCTCATCCTCAGGAGTTACTTTGCCGTTGGTTAATTCTTGCAGAGCAAGCTCTACAATATTTGAGCCCCCTGAAAACCTTACCCAAGTACCGTTAGTGGATACATCTCTACTATCAGCTTCCATCAAAGTGTAATATGGCCGCTTGGCAGAGAGCATCTTTTCAAGTTCATTGATGCGAATAAGGTTTTTGACATAAGCGATTTCGTTACTATCTACACCATAAAGAGGAATGATAGAAATACGCTTATCTTCGATAATCGTTGGAGACTTCATAGCACTATCAAGTAGTGCTTTAGCATTTACCTGAATCCGTGAAGCCGGCGCCGACACTTTCCCTATCACCGCCAGCGAGCACTTTTTGATCATTCGCCCCGTGCAAGTTGGCTTTCGCAAGCCCGTTATTGCCAAAACCCACCGTGCTGATCGGTGCTGACGGCCCGTTTTGTCATGCCTTTCCACCCGCCAGGCACGACATATCTGGCGATCGCGTGTCGCTTGGAACTGCTTGTGGATAGAGTGTCGCCGATTGACGGTCAGCATGGCGTTCCTCATGGATAACGCAGTCGGCTCCGCAGCGTCTTGAGCACCGTCATGCGCCCGATATCCTGCCCGAAGTCGAGGATGATCTGCCGTGCCTTGTGAATCACGAGAGCCGCACGGTGCACCAACTCTTGTAGCACGGTGCGCAGCCGGCGCCGCTTGGCCGGGTGGCGAACCGGGCTCAGCTCGCCGGTCATGCCCAGCTGTCCCATCAGGCGCAGGATGTTGTAGGCCAACTGGGCGAGATGCAGGATCAGATCGTTGGTGGCGAACTTGCCGGACGGCAAGCGCTCCAGGTCGAGATCGGTCTTGATCTCGCTGTGAAACTGCTCATGGGTGGCATGCGCCTGGTAGCGCTTGATCACCGCCTCCGGCGCCTCGTCCAGGCTGGTCCACCAGCCTTCCAACTCATAGTCCGGTTCGAGCAGCAACTGGCCATCGCGATCGGCGGTGCGCTCTACCAGGCGCATCACGCGTTGGACGACGTATTCGGTCTTGTTGTCGTCGTGGATCGAGACGGTCTGCGGCCACAGCGCCTGGCGCTTGCCAGGACGCAGCTCTTCCCAGTAGTCCGCCGCCACCGCCAGCCAGGTATCTCGATCAGCCGTGGCCGAGCCGCGCGGGTTCCATTTGACGACATAGTCGAGCCGGCGCCCCTCGTCGGCAAAGACCTGGCGTTGCTGTTCGAGAAGCGCCAGGTGCGCCTGGCTGTCGAAGCCGCTGTCCTCGCGTAACAGGATCGGTTGCTTGGTCAGGCATTGGGCGCGAGGCAGTACCCGCTCCAGGAAGGCGTTGCTCTCCTTCATGGTGTGCTGCTTGCCAGGCCGCAGTTCCAGACCCAGGCACCACCCTTCGTTGCCCAGATAGGCGGCGATCGGGGTGTAGCCATCGACCTTCTGGTAGGTCCGCGAGACGCCTTCCTTCTTCGAGTTGCTGTTGTCCATGACGAAGGTGTCGATGTCCAGGCAGACGTGCGTCGTCTCGGCGGTGATCGGTGCTTCGATCAGTGACAGCAGGGTCGTGGACCAGGTGGCGGTGCGCGCCTGCAGGTCGTTGGCGGCAAGTTTCTCCAGCCGCTGTCGCAGCGTCGCCGCGCTCGGCACCTTCTGCAGGGTCAGCAGTTGTTGGAAGGGCTTGTCGCGGCGGAAGTTCTCGACAGCGTCATAGTCGCTCATGCCCAGACACAGCAGGCCCAGGTAGCTCTTGATCACGTCACTGGTGCGCATGCCCAGCGTGGTGGGGAAGCGGCTGTCGATGCTGTCGACGCCAGCGATCTCGAAGCACTGCCCGATGATGGACAGCCCGGCGTGGCTAGTGAGGGTGCGGCGACTGGCACGGAACTTGACGTTGGGCATGGCACTATCTGGGTGAATGGCGATATTCGCTATATTGCCATGCAGTTCAGTAGGTTAGAAGCATTTCTGGGGGCTGGTCTCACGGATTCAGGGAGATTTTTTCCTTCAGGAATGAGAGGTATGTCAACGACGTGTCAAAAAAGGAAGACGTCAGTGAGTAGACTTGCTTGAAAAGCAAGAAATATACGTCTAATATATTTCATGCAGCCTTAGATTGCCGCGCGCCTTACAAAGCACGCTTCAACAATGTTTGGAGGACGTCCCATGGAGATACATAAAAGCCCGATGAATGAACGGCAGCGCCGATATCGCGAAGTTTACCGTTCGCGCACGAGCGGTTGGTATAATGGATATGTGCACGCATTCTTGATCTTCGGAATTGGTCTCTACGCAATCTTTTTTTTCACCATGAACCTAAGTGAGGTTTTGTGGTGGGAGTGGTTGACGATACCGGTAGTATTCTTAGGCGGACAGTGGGTCGAATATTATACCCACCGCTTCCTCTTGCACAGGCCAAAGAAGTCCGGCATGGGGCGCCTTTTATATGTACGTCACACACTCATGCACCACCAGTTTTTTACAGCTGAAGAGCCACGATATGCGAATCATCGAGATTGGCGAGTCACGCTTTTCCCACCATTTACTCTCACCATCTCTACGCTGATGATGTTACCGTCGGCGCTCGTAGCAGGGTGGGTAATATCCGGCAATGTCGGCTGGCTACTCATGGCTTCGACTATCGGTACCTACCTATTCTACGAGGTTCTGCACTTTCTTTGCCACGTCGGTGACAATTGGTTCGTGCGGCATTGCCCTATCGTCAATACCGCGAGGCGCCACCACACCGCCCATCACAACCACTCGATCATGATGGAAACCAACATGAGCATCGTGTTCCCGTTCTGGGATTGGGTCTACGGTACTTCTGACCTTGATCGGGGGTTGATCGGTCATTTATTCAACGGTTACAGCACCAAGCATATTAAAAAGGATCTACGTCAGACGGCGAAGACTCCGCACCTGCTGCCACATGTTTCAAAAGCTTCTTCGAAGCCCGGTCCGGAACCTGCAAATCGTTGACTGCTGTCGGAAAATAATGGAGAAGATTTTATGCCGGCCTCAAAAAAATTAGTATTCTCTGCGCTACTTCTTATCGCTGGAGTGATCGGATATCTAATTGAGATAAAAACCGGGCGAGAGGACCTGCTCGGACACCTGGGCGCACTCGTGGTGCTGCTGATGGTCGGGCTGTGGGCGTTATCTCCGGTAGATCGTGAGGAGTTGACTCCAGCCAAAGCGAGGCGCGAATGAATAACCCAGCTAAAAGCAATCACCCTGCGGACCACTACGCAGGCGAGCGAACAATCGATGGGCTTTGCGTGACGGTCAATGGCAAAGCACTGCCGACCTTTGATGATCTTGTTACGTACTCCAAAGGAGGTTTCGAATGGGGTTACGAGGGTGCGGAACCGGTGCAACTGGCATTCGCGCTTCTGTACTCGAGGCTACGAGATGTTGAGGCTGCTTGTGAGCTGGCGCCGGTCCTAATGAAGCACATCGTTGCCAACCTTGCGAATGAGTGGGATATCTCGGGGGACCAACTTGACGAAACCATTGCAATCCTGCAAGGCAAGCATTACGCGAGGGCAGGTCATGTCACAGAAGCACTTTGACCTATACCATCGAGAGGGCGCGTTTCCGAGTGCAGATAAAACTATTATTAGTACGGCTTGGGGGCCCATTGAGCTTCAATGCAACGGTACTGGCGGTTTTCTGATACTGCTTCACGGCCTGCAGAGTTCAATGGAGGTATGGCGGGAGACAGTTCGGCAGCTACCGAGGCTGCGCGGTGATAGCCTATCTCGGGAAGCCAGTAAGCATCACAGGCTGGAGTATGGGCGCCATTGTCGCGCTTCAATACCTGCATAAGTATGGCGACTCAATAAGTCAAGTCATATCAAAGCTAGAGCCAAGGCTACAGGCACAGAAATTCGGGATATGAAGGAAAGAGTGACATTGAAGCGAGAAGACCAAAAGAAGACCTTAGCCGATCAGGCATACAAACAAATTGAAGAGGCCATCGTAACTCTACAACTTGCACCAGGAAGCATAGTTTCTGAGACGGAGCTGGTTGAGTTGATAGGCATTGGTAGAACGCCAACCCGAGAGGCCATACAGAGGCTAGCCAGGGATCGACTAATACGAGTGCTACCAAAACGAGGATTGTTAGTCGCGCCACTTGATCTTATGGGCCAGATGAAGCTCCTCGAAGTTCGTCGCCAAGTTGAGGGGCTTATTATCCGGTTAGCGACGAAACGAGCATCTGATGAGCATAGGAGAGCCTTCGCTCAGCTTGACGCGGAATTTCGGGAAATTGCGTTCGCCAATGATGGTCTGGGCTTTGTACGTTGTGACAGGGGGTTTAATGAGTTATGTATTACCGCAGCACAGAATGAATACGCGGAGGACGCGATGCGTCCCCTCATGGGGCTGTCCCGGCGCTTCTGGCTCTTCCACCACCAACAATGCGGAGCTGCCTTACCGCCTTTGGCGCTGCTGCATGCTGATACGGCCGCCGCGATGGCTATTGGAGACGAGGAGGGAGGACAACGTGTGTTTGAGGAGCTGTTGGAAAACGTAGAAAGCTCGGCGAGGATAAGCTTGGCTATGAATTTCTCAGCAACCTGAGCTAATGTGAATAAAAAAATAACAGCGGAGAAGCAAGAATGAATAAGTCCAAGAATATTACGAAAACTGCTAAGGCCATAATTCTAGTCGGCCTGTTCGCAATGGTTTTGGTGCCCGCTATCGCGGCTGCCCAAGACGACGTCATCAAGTGGCGACTACAATCGTTCGTGCCTTCTGGCGGCAGCGACTGGAAAAAGAGTGTTGTCGCGCTGCGGGATAAACTCTACGAGCGCACAGGCGGTCGATTAGACATCGAGCTACACTCAGCGGAATCTTTGATGGGGTCTTCCGAGATCTTCCCCGCTGTAAGTCGCGGGGTAATCCAGATCGGTCATACTTCGCCAGCGTACATAATGGATTATATCTCCACGGCGTCGCTTGCCTGGGGTCCCAGCTCCTTCCGAAACGTTTCCGAGGCCGCCTACTTCTGGAAACACTTGGGCTTCGAAGACATTATCCGCCGGGAAGCCCTAGAAAAACACAATATACACTACTTCACGGACCTTCTGTACTTCACTAGGCTGGTATTAAACAAGCCGGTCAAGACTAATGAAGACTTTGAGGCATTGCGCATCCGCGCCTCCGGTAGCCTCGCTAAATTCATAGCGGACAGTGGAGCTGCGACGGCTTTTGTATCGGGGTCCGAATTATACCAGTCTCTCAGCACAGGCGCCGTGGATGGAGCGCATTGGGGCGGAGCCCAGAACGCAAATGACTTGAGCCTTTATGAGCCGGCAAAGTACCACGCATCTGCGGTGCTGGGTATCGCAAACGAGATTTTTATCATCAACGATCAGGCCCTGTCCAGCCTGCCCGAAGACATTCAGACGACGGTACGTTCTACGCTGGAGGAACACTTCTGGGCTCGCACCAACCAGTACGAGATCGAAGAGCTGGAAATGCTCAACCAGCTCGCCAGCGAAAAGGGTGTGCAAACTATCGATCTTCCGGAAGAGATCGTGGAGCGCATGGACAAGGCCACGCACGACTTCAGGCACTCCGAGGCGAAGAAGAGTGAGTACACCGCTGAGGCCGTCGAACGCCTCGAAGCCTACCTGGGCGTACTCGGCTACTTATAAGCATGAATGAGCGCGGCTCGCCATGCGAGCCGCTTTTCTAACTGCCGTGATTACCCAAGCACAAGCGCGGCATAGGAAGAACTAGGTCAGCGGGGCCCGTATGCGAAAAATCTTGCACGCTATCTCATGGCTGAACGATCGGCTGGGCAGATGGGTTTTATCCTATTTCGCTTTCTTAATGTTCGCTTTTCTACTTTTCGAAGTGGTTGCACGCTATATGTTCAATTCGCCTACTTCTTGGGCGACCGAAGCGACAACCATGTTGTTCGTAGCCTATACGATCTTATCAGGAGGTTATCTGCTCCTACATCGTGGACACATAAAAGTCGATATCTTTTATCAGCAATTCTCGCCTCGAACAAAAGCGGCTGTAGACGTCGTGACCTCCGTCTTTTTCTTTGTGTTCACGATCGTAGTTTTGGTGGAAGGGCAGGGTATGGCGTGGGCGGCGATCACTCGCTGGGAGCACTCGCATTCTGCCTGGAATCCCCCTGTCTGGCCTCTAAGACTTTGCGTTCCAATCGGCGCGATCCTGCTAATTCTTCAGGGCGTGGTAAAGCTGATCGACGACCTAACCATCCTATTTAGCTCTGATTCACAGCGAGCTGAACGTGCGGGTACCGAGGGGTAAGTCATGAGTAGTGAACTGATCACAATCCTCTTTTTTGGGGGAATGTTTGCCCTGATCTTCGCCGGGGTGCCTGTTGCATTCGCCCTTGGTGGCATCTCGTCCATATTCCTGTACCTGACTTGGGGCGGAGATGGGTTTTTCCTGGTCGCCAACAGGCTGTGGACGGCCATGAACAGTTTTACTTTGATCGCCATCCCCTTGTTTATGTTCATGGCGCTGATATTGGAACGCACAGGCGTTGCGCAGGCATTGTTTCGCATGATCCACCTCTGGTCTGGCGGTCTGCGGGGCGGACTGGCGATCGGCACCGTATTGATCTGCGCAATGTTTGGCGCGATGGTGGGTGTGAGCGGTGCGGCAGTCGTGGCGATGGGTGCCATCGCCCTGCCCGCTATGTTAGAGCGCAAGTATGACAAGCGGCTCGCCCTGGGTTGCATCAATGCAGGCGGCGGCTTCGGAGTTCTGATCCCGCCCAGCATCGTGATGATCGTCTATGCCATGCTTACTGGCGTATCGGTTGGTGCTCTCTTTGCCGCCGGCATGATACCTGGGCTTCTCATGTCCGTATTGGTTGCGGGCTATATCGCAATACGATGCTGGTTACAGCCCGAGCTGGGCCCCGCGTTGCCCAAAGAGGAACGCGGAGACTGGAGCGAAAGGTTCCGTTCGCTAATGGCTGTCGCACTGCCCATCGGCATCGTGGTCATGGTCCTCGGCTCCATTCTGTCCGGCATCGCGACTGCCACCGAAGCCGCCGCCATCGGCGTGCTCGGCTCCCTACTGTCAGCGATGGTCCACCGCACCCTTTCGCTGAACTTGATTAAGGAAGCCTTGCTTCAGACTCTGCGCCTGACTTCCATGATTATGTGGATCATCCTGGGCGCTCAAGTCTTCAGCACGGCCTATAGCGCTATGGGCGCCCAGCAGGTGGTGATGGACCTAATGGCAGCCATCCCAGGCGGCGAGTGGGGCGCGCTCGCTGCGATGTTACTGCTCCTCATGCTCATGGGCATGGTGCTCGACCCGATAGGCATTATGCTGATCACGCTGCCGGTGTTCATGCCAATCATCACGATGTACGGGATTGACCCGATCTGGTTCGGTGTGCTGTTCGTCATCATGGTCGAAATCGGTTATATGACCCCTCCTTTTGGCTTCAATCTTTTCTATTTAAGAGGTGTCGCACCACCCGGTATCAGCATCGGGGACATCTACATTTCGGCGCTTCCGTATGCTGCAGTGATTCTGTTTGGCCTGCTTCTGATCATAGCGTTTCCGGGAATCGCTCTGTGGCTGCCGAAATTGCTGTTCTAGCCAAGCGCCGTGTAACGTACGAAAGTTTAATTATGGGGAAATGAAACTCGGCTTGACCGCCCACGTAGTTATAATCACCGGAGAGGGCGGCGTGATCCCTCTGCCGTAGAAGGAGTATGCGCCGAGGGTGGTGCACCTGATACTGACAGTCGGGCGGCGTGGCCGACGCCGATAACTCTGTAAGCGGTCTACTAATCACACCTACCCAGGCCTGACTCAGAGCGGTAAGGTTGAAGTAACTCCCTCCATAGTTGCAAAGGCTATAGTGCAGGTATGGAGGAGGGCACTTCACATGCACCTCACACTTATGAAGAAATTCAGCTAGATTGGAAGGATACGTTTTCCATACCGCTAGGCATGATTGATGCATAAAAACTTGTTTCGATGATGTTGAATGCAGTCAATGAAGGTCGACTCACGCTCAATGAGGTTGCCCGCCTCACAGCGGAAAATCCGGTGAGGAGGTTTGGTTTCTTCCCGAGAAAAGGGGTGATGCAGATTTTCCGATTGTAGATATGCAGCGCCAAGTAATTTTACTAAAAAGGGTATGCTATCGAAAGCTGGCTATACTAGCTGGGAAGGTATGAAAACGAAGGTATGATTGTTTATACTGTAGCCTGTAAGAAGTGGTTGCCCAAGATGGAGAGGTAGAGGTTGATCCTGGCTATGGGAACTTTGTTCCAGGCACTGCTTACTGGCAGTTTATTTTTGATTTTCTGTTGCTTTAATGATCTTTCTCAAGTGGTGTTGCGGTAGTGCCAGAAAAGTATAAGCTTTTACCCTCTGCGATACAGAGATAATAAAACCAATCAGGAGTGAGTGCCATGATTTATACCAACCCCGGTCAGGCTGGTTCTGTCATTACCTTTGAATCACGCTACGGCAACTACATTGGTGGTGAGTTCGTGCCGCCGGTGAAGGGTGAATATTTCGATAACGTCAGCCCAGTCACTGGCGAGGTGTTCTGCGAAATTCCCCGCTCCAGCGCCGAGGATATCGACAAGGCGTTGGACGCCGCCCATGCTGCCGCCCCGGCCTGGGGCAAGACCTCTGCCGCCGAGCGCAGCAACGTGCTGCTCAGAATCGCCGATCGCATCGAGCAGAATATCGAGAAGCTGGCGGTTGCCGAAACCTGGGACAACGGCAAGGCGGTGCGTGAAACCCTTAACGCCGATTTGCCCCTGGCAGTAGACCACTTCCGCTACTTCGCCGGTTGCATACGTGCCCAGGAGGGTACTGCGGCTGATATTGACGCCAATACCGTGGCCTACCACTTCCATGAGCCACTGGGAGTGGTGGGTCAAATCATTCCGTGGAACTTCCCGCTGCTGATGGCAGTATGGAAGCTGGCACCGGCGCTGGCAGCGGGCAACTGTGTGGTGCTCAAGCCCGCCGAGCAGACCCCGGCCTCGATCCTCGAGCTGATGAAGCTGGTCGGCGACCTGTTGCCGCCGGGGGTGGTCAACATCGTCAACGGCTATGGCGCCGAGGCCGGCCAGGCACTGGCCACCAGCAAGCGTATCGCCAAGATCGCCTTCACCGGCTCTACCCCGGTGGGCGCGCATATCCTCAAGTGTGCCGCCGACAACATCATCCCCTCCACCGTGGAACTGGGCGGCAAGTCGCCGAACATCTACTTCGCCGACATCATGAACGCCGAGCCGGAGTTCATCGACAAGGCCGCCGAGGGACTGGTGCTGGCCTTCTTCAACCAGGGCGAGGTGTGCACTTGCCCGTCCCGGGCGCTGATCCAGGAGTCGATGTACGACGCCTTCATGGCCAAGGTGATGGAGAAGGTGGGCCAGATCACCCGTGGCAACCCGCTGGATACCGATGTCCAGGTGGGTGCCCAGGCCTCTCAGGAGCAGTTCGACAAGATCATGTCCTATATGGAGATCGCTCGGGAGGAGGGCGCCGAATTCCTGACCGGCGGTGCGAAGGAGAGCCTGGATCCGAGCATCGACAAGGGCTTCTATATCCAGCCGACCCTGCTCAAGGGCCACAACAAGATGCGGGTCTTCCAGGAGGAGATCTTCGGCCCGGTGGTGGCGGTGACCACCTTCAAGGACGAGGAAGAGGCGCTGGCCATCGCCAACGATACCGAGTTTGGCCTGGGCGCGGGCGTGTGGAGTCGCGATATCAACGTCGCCTTCCGCATGGGGCGTGGCATCCAGGCCGGCCGCGTGTGGACCAACTGCTACCATCAGTACCCGGCCCACGCCGCCTTCGGCGGCTACAAGAAGTCCGGTGTCGGCCGCGAGACCCACAAGGTGGCCCTCGAGCATTATCAGCAGACCAAGAACCTGCTGGTCAGCTACGACATTAATCCGATGGGCTTCTTCTGAGAGCTATCCGCGTCATCGACAATTGATTGCAGTAAGGCGGTGGCGCCATTTCGTTGGGCACGACTAACGTCGTGCCCAACGGCTATTTTTGTGAAGCGTTTCAATGTGAAATGAAGCTTTGCACGTTGCCGCATCCGGCACACTAGCCCGGGGCGATCCGAACTGACCGGAAGAACACCTTATTGGTTAGCAGAGAGCATCAACACAGCCGGCTGCCCAGCAGCAGCAGGGCGCCATCCAGCTGGTGCCAGCCCCACCACACCAGGGCCAGGGTGGCGGCCGTGATAAGGGCAGCGGCGATGCGCAGGGTGAGGCGATGACTCATGCTTCAAGCTCCTGAGGCAGTTCACGCTGCACCGGTGCCTCGCTGATCCACCAGTGCAGGGCGGCGGCCATCACGCCGAGCAGGATGGCGAGCTTCCAGACCACCTCGTAGTCGCCCTGCAGATCGTAGAGATAGCCCCCCAGCCAGACGCCCATAAAGGAGCCGAGCTGGTGGAAGAGGAAGACGATGCCGCCGAGCATCGAGAGGTGCTGGACGCCAAATACCGAGGCGACGATGCCGTTGGTCAAGGGCACCGTGGAGAGCCACAGCAGGCCCATGGCGATGCCGAACAGATAGGTCGTGGTGGGACTCAAGGGCGCCATCAGGAAGAGGGTGATGATCACCGCCCGGGTCAGGTAGATCCCGCTCAGCAGGCGCGGCTTCGAGAACCGCCCGCCCAGCCAGCCGGCGACGTAGGTGCCGAAGATATTGAACAGCCCGATCAGCGCCAGCACGGTACTGCCTACCTGGACCGCGATGCCGTTGTCGTAGAGGTAGCCGGGCAGGTGCACGCCGATGAACACCACCTGAAAGCCACACACGAAGAAGCCCATGCAGAGCAGCCAGAAGCCGCGATGGCCGGCGGCCTCGTCGAGCGCCTCGCGCAGCGGCAGGTCACCGGCGGCGGCAGCGGCCGGACGGTCGCGCAGCAGGGCCCCCAGCGGCAGCATCAGCGCGCCGATGGCACCCATGGCCAGCAGCGCCGCTGACCAGCCCAGCCACTCCAGCAGCCCCAGGGTGCCGGGCAGCATGGCGAACTGGCCGAAGGAGCCCGCGGCGCTGACGATGCCCATGGCCATGCTGCGCTTCTCCGGCGCCACGGCGCGTCCTACCGCGCCCAGCACCACCGAGAAGGTGGTGCCGGAGAGCCCCAGCCCGATCAGCACGCCGGCCGAGAGCGTCATGCCCAGCGCCGAGTCGGAGAACCCCATAAAGAGCAGCCCCAGGGCATAGAGGGCACCGCCCGCCACCACCGCACGAGCGGCGCCGTAGCGGTCGGCCAGGGCACCGGCGAAGGGCTGCGACAGTCCCCACAGCAGGTTCTGGATGGCCAAGGCGAAGGCGAAGACGCCGCGCCCCCAGCCCAGCTCGGCACTCATCGGCTCGAGGAAGAGACCGAAGCCGTGGCGCAGGCCCATGGCGAGGGTCACCACCAGGCTGCCGAGCACGAGGATCATCAGGGAGTGGCGGCGTAGCGTGTCCATCGGCGGGTCCGTTGATCTGGGTGGCGGTTTGCAGGCTAATGGCCGCCACTATCCCACGTTGCCAACCGGGCGGCTACTCTCCTCTGGTATAGCCCTGTGGTATAGCAAAGACGCCGAAGCTAACTGGTAGCCTGGTATCTTCCCGGTGCTTATCGGGAGGTCTTGATCGCCGCCTCCAGGGTCGCTAGCCGTCCCGGTGTCAAGGCATCTTCCACAGCGGTGATACGCAGCACATGGCCCAGGGCCGGGTCGGCGGGACGGGCGATCAGCTTGCCCTCGTCGAGCAGCGTCTTGATGAACAGCGGGTCATCCATTAACAGGCGCAGCTTTTTCAGCGAGTGGCTGACCGCCGGTTGCGTCAGGCAGAGCGCCTCTGCGGTCAGCGTCAAACTCCTTTTCCAATAAAGTGTGTGAAAGACCAATAGTAAATTGAGATTTATCTTATTGAGTCTATTCGCCAGCTTCATATGGGTGGTGTCAGCCATCAGGCGATTCTCTTGTAGCAGGCGAGTTACTTGAGCGCTTCCTGGATGCGCGGCAGGTAATCACCGAACTGCTCGCCATACTTCTCATACACCGGCGCGACAGCCGCTTGGAAGGCCGCCATGTTGGGCGAGTCGTTGATCTCCATGCCCGCATCGCGCAGGGCCTGCAGCTGCTCGCTCTCCATTTCAGCGTTCACTTGGCGCTCATACTCTGCGGCTTCCTGGGCGGCTTCAAGCAGTACTTCTTGGGCTTGTTCCGGCAGTTGGCTCCACGCAGGCATGCCCATCACAAAAATCGCCGGAGCGTAGGTGTGGCGGGAAAGCGTCATGTAGTTCTGGGTTTCATCCAGGTTGAACGAGTGGATCACGTTCACCGGGTTTTCCTGGCCGTCGATGGTGCCCTGCTGCATGGCGGTGAGCGCTTCGGTCCACGCCATGGGAATCGCGTTGGCGCCCAGCTCGCGGAAGGTGTCGGTGTAGACCGGGTTCTCCATCACGCGGATACGCAGGCCGTCCAGATCTTCCGGCGAGTTTACGGCACGCTCGCTGTTGGTCAGGTTGCGGAAACCGCGCTCGGCGTAGGCCATGCCTTTCAGGTTCACTTCGGATAGCTTATCGAGCAGCTCCTGGCCAATCGGGCCATCAAGCACTTCGTAAGCGGCTTCCGGGGAGGGGAACAGGAACGGCAGCTCGAACACCGCCATCTCTTCCACAAAGTTAGCCACCGGGCCGTTGGTAATCACACCCATATCCACCGTGCCGATCTGCATGCCTTCCAGCAGCGTGCGTTCATCACCTAGGGTGGCGTTGGGGAAAAGTTCGATACCCACCTTGCCGTCGGTACGTTCTTCCACCAGCTCTTCAAACTTGGTGGCGGCAATGTGAAAACCATCCTGCTCATTGACCACATGGGCCAGGCGCAGGGTGACGGGATCCATATCAGCAAAATCAGCAGCGTTCGCGGCGCTTACCAGCGCCAGTGAGATGCCTAGAGCCAGCGTGCTACGTGCAAATGTTTTCATATTATTGTGTTCCCAATGGACAAAGGTTCAAAAGTGCTCCCAAAGCATGCACCACACCAGGGAAAACGGTCAATTGACTAAAGGTACTCAAGCGCCATACGGCTGGACACAGCGCCCCTGCACAGTTACGATACGCACCCACAAGCGCCCGTAGCTCAGTTGGATAGAGTATCGGCCTCCGAAGCCGAGGGTCGCAGGTTCAAATCCTGCCGGGCGCGCCATACATATCAAGGGCTTACGTTAATGCGTAAGCCCTTTTGTTTTTTGGTAACGGTCACTATAACCACACTGGTAACTGCAAAAAGCAATCCCAAAGCGTTTTTAATTGGGGCTATCCGGTGCTGCCGTTCACTACGAAAGTTCATAGTTGGCCAGCCGTTGCGTTTCTCCACAGATGTTGCGTTTTGTTGCCTTTATCTTTGCGTTTTGCCAATTTGATACCAATGGAAATTTCCTAACTCTGCCGAACTGACTCTCTGAGATTAAAGATCGACTCAGCCGCCTTTATGGACTGTGTCCGTGGTGATGAAGTTTAATTTCAGGGAGGAGGGAAAAGTAAATAGCTGTTGTTCCACGGCGGTAGAATATGACAAGGCTCCATGTGGAGCCTCAAGATGACGTTTTGAATAGAACGAAACAGTATCTGTCCCGGATATCAGGACTTGTCATGCCGCTTATCGAAAGCCGTAGGCATGCCGACTTCTTTGAGTAACATCCGTCCCAGCAGCGAGATTTCAACTCTGTGTTTGAAATCACCTTTCTTTGGCTCGAAGTCAGGCAGTTGACCTTTTTTAACGGTTCCATAATTTTTTCTTAGCAGACCCAAGCTAAGCAAATGGTTTGGACCACTCTCATATAAGTGTTCATTCTCTACATCTTCAATGCCAGAGCCTATGTATGCAGGACGAGGACGTTTTACATCAGACCTGAATCCGTGAAGCCGGCGCCGACACTTTCCCTATCACCGCCAGCGAGCATTTTTGATCATTCGCCCCGTGCAAGTTGGCTTTCGCAAGCCCGTTATTGCCAAAACCCACCGTGCTGATCGGTGCTGACGGCCCGTTTTGTCATGCCTTTCCACCCGCCAGGCACGACATATCTGGCGATCGCGTGTCGCTTGGAACTGCTTGTGGATAGAGTGTCGCCGATTGACGATCAGCATGGCGTGCCTCGGGGATAGCGCAGGCGGCTTCGCAAGGTGTTCAATACCGTCATGCGTCCGATGTCCTGCCCGAAGTCGAGGATGATCTGCCGTGCCTTGTGAATCACGAGAGCCGCACGGTGCACCAACTCTTGTAGCACGGTGCGCAGCCGGCGCCGCTTGGCCGGGTGGCGAACCGGGCTCAGCTCGCCGGTCATGCCCAGCTGCCCCATCAGCCGCAGGATGTTGTAGGCCAGCTGGGCGAGGTGCAGGATCAGATCGTTGGTGGCGAACTTGCCCGACGGCAGCCGCTCCAGGTCGAGATCGGTCTTGATCTCGCTGTGAAACTGCTCATGGGTGGCATGCGCCTGGTAGCGCTTGATCACCGCCTCCGGCGCCTCGTCCAGGCTGGTCCACCAGCCTTCCAACTCATAGTCCGGTTCGAGCAGCAACTGGCCATCGCGATCGGCGGTGCGCTCTACCAGGCGCATCACGCGTTGGACGACGTATTCGGTCTTGTTGTCGTCGTGGATCGAGACGGTCTGCGGCCACAGCGCCTGGCGCTTGCCAGGACGCAGCTCTTCCCAGTAGTCCGCCGCCACCGCCAGCCAGGTATCTCGATCAGCCGTGGCCGAGCCGCGCGGGTTCCATTTGACGACATAGTCGAGCCGGCGCCCCTCGTCGGCAAAGACCTGGCGTTGCTGTTCGAGAAGCGCCAGGTGCGCCTGGCTGTCGAAGCCGCTGTCCTCGCGTAACAGGATCGGTTGCTTGGTCAGGCATTGGGCGCGAGGCAGTACCCGCTCCAGGAAGGCGTTGCTCTCCTTCATGGTGTGCTGCTTGCCAGGCCGCAGTTCCAGACCCAGGCACCACCCTTCGTTGCCCAGATAGGCGGCGATCGGGGTGTAGCCATCGACCTTCTGGTAGGTCCGCGAGACGCCTTCCTTCTTCGAGTTGCTGTTGTCCATGACGAAGGTGTCGATGTCCAGGCAGACGTGCGTCGTCTCGGCGGTGATCGGTGCTTCGATCAGTGACAGCAGGGTCGTGGACCAGGTGGCGGTGCGCGCCTGCAGGTCGTTGGCGGCAAGTTTCTCCAGCCGCTGTCGCAGCGTCGCCGCGCTCGGCACCTTCTGCAGGGTCAGCAGTTGTTGGAAGGGCTTGTCGCGGCGGAAGTTCTCGACAGCGTCATAGTCGCTCATGCCCAGACACAGCAGGCCCAGGTAGCTCTTGATCACGTCACTGGTGCGCATGCCCAGCGTGGTGGGGAAGCGGCTGTCGATGCTGTCGACGCCAGCGATCTCGAAGCACTGCCCGATGATGGACAGCCCGGCGTGGCTAGTGAGGGTGCGGCAACTGGCGCGGAACTTTATGTTGGGCATGGCACTGTCTGGGTGAATGGCGATAATGGCTATATTGCCATGCAGGTCAGTGGGTTAGAAGTGCTTCCGGGGCCGGTCTCACGGATTCAGGATTTATTGAAAGCTCAACGCGCAAAAATTTGAAGATCACGGGCAAAAATACCAAATCAGACAATGATCGGAATTGTAGCAGGGACAAGAAAGTAGCGGGGGGCCTGAGCATGCCCTTAAGGGCATGCTCAGAGCTAAAAGCGGAGTTTGACCGGCAAGAATCGTGTTGTGGAAGGCGTAACGCAGCGGATATAGGCTGTTGGGCAGATAGGTCGGCCTTCGATCGGGCCAAGCTCTGAGGCGTACCGGCTCAACTGCTCTACATCAGAACTGTAAACTTTTAGTTTATCGCGGGTCTTTGTATCACAGATAACAATCTGCGCTTCATCATTGTAAAAAAGCTGATCAGGAATAAACCCATTAGGCTGACTATTAGTTATATAACGCTTTTCACTAGCATACATATCACATCTTAATAGCTTGTGTGGCATTTCATTTATGTAAAGACGTTCATTACTATCAAATACGGACGATAATACTAAAAAGTCACAAAGATATAGACAAAATGATAACAATGGTATGCCACACAATACAAATACGAACACTTGATCGCTATTAGATATATATACCTGCCATTGACTGGTAAAAATGATTGCAATGCTGGCAAGCAATGAGGCCGATACAAGCAAAATACCATAAGAGTAGTATTTATAGCGGCGTACTATATTGTTGTGATGAGCCGATACTAGGTCATGAAAGCGTGAATGCTCCTCAATTCCTCTCCGGCGTGGATCGACTATTTCCATAATATCCCAACTCTGCCAAAGGCTTTATGTGCTAACGCATTTGTTTTTAGTATTTCATTTCTTACGCTCGATAGTTTCATATACCGTTCACGTAGCAGTGCGTAGTTTGCTTCTGTTTCATCTATCAGCTCCCTTTCCCAGGCTTCCGCTCTGTTAAAAGCTGAGGATTTGTAATTGGGGTTGTTACGTCCCGTTCCCTTAGGTATGTGAGTTGCCTTGATTTGACCACCCTTCGTGCTCGGAGGTCGAGATCCAGCACGCATCCAAATACACTGCAAGCTGCCCTTATAGGGGCGTACTCTAGTGATGAATCGTGGCGTACGGTCATCTGCCTCCTCAAGCATATTTTCCCAATGCATATCACATATCATTTTGGCGTGTTGATAGGTGCGTTCTAGCTCCGCATCAAGCTCCGAGAGAATCGCTTGCATACCGGTCATGCTCAAGGATGCAATTTCTTGGAGTGGCATGTAGGACCTCTCTGCTAGGATGAATACCAATTACTATCTATTGGTATAAAATTTTATATACCAATAATTGGTATAAATCAGTCAACTTGTATTGCCAGCACCAATAGGAAAGGAAATCACACGAAAGCAATTAGCCATTTCTATTGGTATAAATATAGTAACTTAGGGCATATATACCAATATTGGTATATAGCCCACAGGTTGTTGATTCTATTTCTATTGGTATATAACTGTCAACTTTCATCACCTATACCTCCGCCTGAACAAGAATAAAAGCCTATGGTTGCGCGGCTTAAGCCCTTCGAGCGAAGGAAAAATCTTACCCAAACAACCATCTAAACATAATGATATAACACATGCTGAAAGAGCCTATTTATTTCTTAATAACACTATCGAGGAGGCTATTTCCAGGCTTCGTTGGTGCTTTACTGTTGTTTTGTTTTTTAGATTTTGAAGGTTGTGGTATTGATTCCTTTGGCCTGTTGTTTTCTTCGGCATCATAGCTTTGATGCTTTGACGGCATTTTTTGTTCACCGCCAATGGCATTCGTCGGGGTTGAGCTATAGTCTTTCTTGCTCACAGCATAACCATCTTTATTATCGTTCAATTTCTCTTGGTTCGACTCAATAGAACTGTCGCTATTATCTCTATCCAGCTCTGACACGATTGCCCATCTTCTATGGCTTGTTACACCATTGCCTACCAATCGTTCAATGGGATTGTTTTTAAAAACTACAGCTCCAAAATATAAAACCCACATATCATGGATACGCAACAATTCCCTCAACCTGCCTTCATCTGTTTTAATAGGTGATAATACTCGGTAGAGAAAATGATGCTGAGAGGGATCAATAACAGCCTGTATCAAGTAGCTCTTTTGATGCATATCAATGTGATTGAAATAGCCTAATATATTCTGCGCATCAGTTACGTTTGGAGTATAACCGAGCTCTAGAAATCGCAAAATATTTTCAGCATTGCTTACCATTGCTTTTGGAAAATAACGAGAGCCCTCTTTTGACCATTCGTATGTCAGCGGATTCACATCAGATCGGATATGCCCACGTATTGCTATAACTTCACTCATAATAATCACCATCGCAAAGTTTTATAAATATTAAATAAAAGGGGTAGATGAACTACCCCCATGTTTTACTATAATGACATTACCATTCGCCTATTTCTTTCCGCTTAAGAGCCTCATACAAATATCCAAAGACATTTAAATAAATACTATAATCACTAACAAGTAACCTATCAGCACCAGATTCCTTAAGAGCTATTGATTTGAATATTTCAGCTCCACCAGCTGTTAGGATGCATATTTGCGGATCAATAGAGCTTGAGCTTAACGCAGTTCTTAGATATTTAAAGGCGGACTTGCCAATATTATCAGCTGCTTTCTCGAAAAAAGGTTTAACATCTACTAACTTAGTATTAACGAGAACTTCCCAGTCATCGGTAATGATACATTGCTCAATATCGTTTGGTGCTAGTTTTAAATTCGGGTTCTCTGCAAGTATTAACCGTTCAGTTTCAAGGCATACAGCTCTTACACTTTGGCGAGTTGAACCAGCACTTTGCTGTAATACATGCTCTCCTTTATTTATAACTACCCAATCGAACGTGCCGTAACCCGGATCGGCAACAACGGTTATAGCTTTTTTGAGTATTTTTCGGATATTTTCATCAGGCTCAGCTAGATAATAACCATGAAACGACCCTAGCGGCTGGGGTATAACTATTACTTTTTTAACTTCAACAGTTAAATCTTCATCAATTTTATGTTTCCCAACACTAAGCTCTATTACATCTTTAACTGCAACAGGAGATTTATAGAATTCTTCGCAGGGTAGTCCTAATACGAGGCAATCAATTCGATCCATTCCAAGCCGTTTTAGCCCGGTATAAAGCAATGCCTTCCACTCGTTCGTATGCTTATAAGCATCTGAGTAGTCTTTATTGATATTTGGTGTTAGTCCGAAATCAATACCCCCTTGCCACTTTTCCCCGTTAATTAGGACTGTTTCGCCACCTATCTGGTTACCCAGGCTATGTGGCAACTCACGTACGGGGCATGCCCCAGCTGGCAGTAAAAACAGCTCTAGCTCGATATCTGAGTCATTAGGAGCCACAAGCCGTTCACGCAGCTGTTCGACGCTGACAGCCGTTGTTTTACCACCTTTTAGATTATGGAAGCCTATGTCGAGACTGCCTATGTTCATAGAATTTGGCATTTTTTTACCTCATTGATGTTCGATATGTTGGCCCATCCATGGTGATATGATTATACATTATATCTGTATATTAAGGAATAGATGTATATATTTATGTCGTTTCTATTTGTATGGATGTATATTATACCGTTCCAAGTAGGCCTCTGCCGTTGTTAAAGCCCTGTTTTTCGTGCTTTTGGACATATCCAAATATACAGATAGACATTCATATATGTTTGTATTATAAACACAGGCTTTATTTGTATGACTGTATATTTACAGCAGAATAATAGTCAGCTTTGCATTGGGTAATTGAGATGATATTCAGTAATGATTTGGATTTTTTTAACGGAGGGGAGGGTATTGATTAGAGGAGGGCAGCCCGCCCATACATGAGCGGGTAGTTATTTAGCAGCGTTATCTTATGAAGCGAGTGAGGCGGGGGCTTGGTTCTTTTGTGCATTTTCCCGGTTCAAACAGAAAGGGCAGCGATAGCTCGATTCTTGAGAAAAGCTAACAAAATAACTGACGTTACAATCAGTGCAATTTTCGTATTCTGCTTCTGCGGAGCGCAGATCAACAGCAAGCGTGTAGCAATCATTAATGTTCGCTAGCTCCGTATGTGGAGCGAATTCACCTTTCAAATGACGATACGTGTCATAAGCGCTATTCAATGCGGTAATGCTGACATGCTGGAAAATGCTATCACCACCATACTTGCGATAGGCCAGCATTATTATCGAAAATTCTTGCCTATGTGCAACTCTCTTGATGATTGTCTGCGCCTGCCGTGTGCCCCTTGGAGGCTGTGGCCAGGATTTGCCTTCCTCTTTGAGCGACATTCTTAGCCTGTTGAGCGTTTTCGTACCTAGCCCAGACTCGATCTCAATAATTTTATTGACATATCCACGAAGTATTAGCTCACGTGCGAGTGTGATGCGTTGAATTGATTCGACACCTAATTGCATTACCCGACCCCTTGTTTAAGCCAGTGCCGCTGCTGCACGCTTCATTAAAGCGGTGGTAGCTGAGGCATGTTGCATTTCTAATATAATATTTGGCTCAAACCTGAGCCGGAAATCCAGATGTAATTCTGTACAAATATCATGGATTGCAATAGGCGAGGCCTGTCCAAGGAGAATTGCTGTTTCTTGGGATATACCAAAGCGAACGGCCGCAAGCATTGGATTTTGAAACGCTGCCCGTGCAACCAGCTCCCAGTAGATCCTCTCAACCATATTCAACTCAGAGTTCGATGATATTACTAATTCAGCCGTACCAATCGCTACGATGTTCTCCAGCTCTATGTGCGAAAATAACGGTATGAATGAGCAAATCACCCCGGAGGACAATTGCTCGCATTCGCGTGGAGAGAGTTCGGCAATCGCACTGACGATATGCGGCTCTAATGCAAAAGCCTCTGCTGCCTGCTCAGGTTGCTGAGTTGAGATCTGATGGAGTATCCGCCAGACACTCAAATCCCAGCGATAAAGGCACGACGAATAATGTGGTATCGAGGTTGGCATAGATGCTCCAGTTTACTTCAATACTTGAAGCAGATTGTTGTAGATCGCTAGTATCCTGGCGCCATAGCTCCGAGCACGTACTTCATCAGACCAGTGGTGATAACGGCCAATACCGAGCTGCAAATCATTCGGTGCCGAATCAATGGTTTCACGTAGTATCTCTGCGCCGACCAGTAGGTTTTTCTCTGGAATTAGTAGCTCAGCAAGCGAACTGACACGATGGCCATGGTACCGACTGTTGACCTGCATTAGCCCTATATCAATCGAGGTATACCGTTCAAGATACCCTTGTAATTCACTTTGAGCAGCTGAAAGGTCGGGCTGGTAGTTTCCTGGTTCACTGACCACACGAAGCGTATATGGCCATGGTTGTATTTCACCATCGTTGGCTCCGCGCCATGCGCTTTCCGCTAGTGCTACAGAATAGAGAAGGAGGGGGTCAATGTTATGTGCTCGCGCTGGAGCCTCATACATAGTGCCGGACAACAGACTACTTTGCTGTGCGTGGTTCAGTGACGCCGATGCAGAAAGAGGAAACGCTGTCAGCGTAGACGCTACAGCAAGTGCAGAGAGGATTTTTGAGGCTTTCATTTAATAATTACCTTTGGGCTGTAAGCTGACAGCGACAGATGAGGGCAATTATCAATGGGTAATGAATACCGGCAAGGGCATTTTTGTATCTTTTCAGTTACATACGCAGTGAATTATCCATTTAATTAGGCTTGCGCGAATCAGCATATATAATTGGGTTAACTAAACGTGCGAGGGCAGACCGTGAAATCTCTATCACTTAAAACAAATGTATTCCTAGCAGCATGGCTTCTATGTACAGGCATACTGATATTTGTATATTTTGGATGGCTGGCCTTTCCTAATGATATGGCTACCAAAGCCTATTTCCTAGGCTGGCTGGCCTCCTCGAATGCTCTCTTGACGGTAATGCTACAGGCGTCCCGTATAGCCCTAGTGACTTTGATCATGGGTTGGGTGGGGGTATTGGCTCTAAGCATTATTGATGTAGGCATTATCCCGAATGAATACGCCATTGTGTTCGGTACGTTGTTAGCCTCCACATTGTTCGCTGTTGATCAGCGCTTCGTACATATCGCCTCATACGGAGGATTTGCTAGACTCAAAACACTTCCACAAATTCACCCTTCAGATAGCAGCGAACGAGCATGGCCATCCGGCCAAAATAATGTGAAAGGTGGATTCCTACTGAATCACGGCGGCTCCGCTGCCGATGATCTCAATTCAATGACGCATAGAGCTATGGACAGTCCTGATCTATTAGCGCAAGTTCCTGGCCTAGACTATAAAAAACCCCGTATTTAGAATACGGGGTGCAGTTTCAGACATTGTTTCATTCAGGTTTTGGTGGTGCGCGCCTTTCCTTCGGTTTTATCTCCTCGCTACTGCTTTGCGTTGACTGATTATTAGTTTGGCGTTGGGGCATATTTTGCGGCTCTTGAGCCACTGGATCATTGCCATACTCAGACCAAGTGTTTTGCTGGAAGTCTGGATCTTGTGGCTGGCCATTTCCTAACTCATTGCTCAACGGTGTATATGATGGCTCTGAGGACACTGCATTCATAAATGACTGATCATCCCCAAGAACATACTGCATGCTTTGTGTGTCGGACTGAGTTAATGGCTCAGGAGAACTCAAAACTGTATCAGTAAAACCTTGGCCACCTTGTGTCGGGGCAGGTGCCTCACTTGCCATAGCTGCTGGGCCTGGTGACGGTTGGCCACTTTGCATTTGTTGCTCATTAAATGGAACACGAGGTGCATCTTCTGCTAGCTCGGATGCTCCTGCACTACTAACTAAAAAATTGGTGAAACCGCCACCACTTTCTCCACTATTACCGCCCATCGTTTGATTCCCAGTAGAGGGGGGCAGTTCTATCGGGGTGTAATCTGAACTAGAGGGCGATGAAGGCGGTGCGTCAGGATTACTCTGAACATTTAAAGGGCCATAATCTGGGCTCTGTTTCGGTAACGTCGAGGTGTCTACATCCTGAGCAAGGCCCTCATGTGCAGGAATATCTCGCTGTCCCGTCGAAGCGCCTTCTGCTGAATCTCGCATCTGTGATATAGCAGATAATGCCGGGGTAGCTGAGCCCGTAGATATTACGCTATCAATAAGGTTGGCTTTTATGTTCTCTGCATTTTGTTGAGCACGTTCTGGGTCATCAATACCTTGCTTCTCTAGCAGCGCCGTTTGCTCTTGTACAAGCTTATCGGTGTAGTGGTTTAGGTATCCTTCTTGGGCTGAGCCAGTGCCCATAGCGGCAACTATGCCTGTCTCACCTTCGGACAAACCGAGATTCTGATTTGCATCAAAGCGTGCGGCAAACAGTTGCTCATTGTGAGCGCGTTCAGTGGGAGAAGGCTGCTCTCCAGATCCAGAATCACCACTTATGAAATCCTTTGCCGCTGAGAATAAACCACCTACCGATGAACCTATACTTTCAGCTTCTTGACGAATATCCCGCTGTTGACCTATTTGCATGAGAGTTTGTGGGTCTACATTACCAACAGAGGAATAGTCTCCATCTTCCGTTCTAAGAATAGCCTCAGCGACCGCTGGATCAGCGTCCTTGGCCCCTCGATGCCCTAACGAATTTAGGTTAGATAAGTAGTTGCCCATTGTTTCACTGCCATTATCAATTTTGGCAATTAACTCAGCTCTTTCTTCGGCTCCCATAGACGCAATGTGATGATCAGCATGTCGCTCATTCACTCCCATACTCTGTGCAGACCCATTTCCGCCAAGACTAGCAACTACGTTTTCCATGGTGCTTGAGTCAGTTCTAGCATTCTCAGCAGATCTTGAGAGCTGTGTTTCTGCAGCTTCAAATGACTTGCCGCTGACTTCTTGAACATTGTTTCTATCCGTCTCCTCAACAGCAGACGTATTTTGTGCATGTGCGCTGCTAACGGCGGCTGGAGTGCTTCCGCTAAAGTTCACAGCTGAATATTCATCTTCGGGAGTAATACCACGATTGGCATTATTACGAAGATCAGTCATTGAACCACTCGGGGCAGTAGGAGGCGTAACACCCCCACGAACCTCATCAGTGACAGGGGTACTATCCAGGTCAGGGGTCCGCTCGCTAAGGGATGAGTGCTCCATAGGATTGGGTGCTTCCTGGCCGGTAAAATCACGACCCATGGCGCCACCGGCAATATTCAAGGCTTTTGACATACCACTTAGGTACTCTTGTTCACTACCATAGGAACCTCTGTTCGTCATGACTTCAAGGCGAGCCATTGCTTGCGCTTGGGCTTCACCAAATCCGTGATGCTCCTGGAGCACATCGGTACGTTCATTAACCTCACCACTGTTTAAGAACGCCGCTTCCTGTTGTAATTGTTTTGCTGCAGCGGTTTGACCGTCAGTAGACGGTTTAACGAGGTTTTGCGATAGCGTTGCCCAATCATAGCTGTCATTAGCTCCATAAGAGCTTGATAGGGAATCTATGGATGAGAATGTTTGTGAAGCCTGGGTGGCTTCACTCGCTGATTCAAGTAGATCCTCTTTATTTGATAAACCAAGTGAATGAACATCTTCTTGCCTATCACTGCGCGTAAGGTCTTGGGCAACTGAACGAGAAAGTTGGGCCATTTGCTTTTCGGAAACACCGTTGTCGGACATATAGCTTTGAAGCTGCGAATCCGAAATTGAGAACTGGTTGGAGTCGGTATTCGTTGTCCCTACGCTTGTACTAGCCCCAGCGCCACCCAGTTTAGTGCTAAATCCGACATTGGCGGTTGCGGCAGCTGCAATCTGGTTCGCCACCTGATTACCTTCCGATCCGGTATAACCTAGATCACGCGATAAGCGCTGGGAGGCTCCCATCACTGCTTCTGAGCTTTCAGACCCAGTGCTCTGCACTGAGGCAGCAATACCGTTGGAAAGCGCTTGCCCACTGTTAGTGCCGGCAGTTTCTTGAATCGAGCTACCCAATTGCTTAGTGAAGTTCTGTGTTGCAGAAGCCATATGCGATTCAGCGGAGGAAACTGCACTACCAACGGTGGAGCCAATTGCAAAAGTACCCACTGCTTTCTCGGCGCCTGTATTCCGTTGGCCTTGCGTCGGGTCCTGGGTTTGTTTAGGCATATTTTTCAGCACCGCATCGTTGGTAGCGGCATCGGGATTAGACATTTTTTCATTAATATGATCGCCCCCCTGCATTCGACCAGCGAGCGAAGTCATCGCGTAGGATGAACCGGTCACTAATACCAGCGTAAGGATCGGGGTAGCCGCTGCGAGCATCCCCCCTGTGGCAATCCAGTTTTCCAATATATCGCTGGACCGCGACAAGGCATAAAAGGTGGATATCCCCCCTGTATCCATACTGTATGACGCCATTTCCCTAGATGCAGCCATATGTAGAAACAGATTAATGATAGCGAGTACCGGCATCCATAGCTGAGTCCAAAGGAGCATCTGGCCATACTTAACAGCTAGCTGAATGCCAAACCCTCCTAGCACCACTAGAAAGGCCATAAAGGGAGTGATGGCGTACACAAAGCCTTCGATGAAGGCCAGCATCGGCCGAACAATCGACATAAACATGGAAGATTCAGCCGACCATTGGGTGTTTCGCTGTTGGATCGCCTGGTTCACCATCATGCTGCTGGTAAAGTCGCGGAAGTCACGATACTTGCCAGCGGCAGCCTCGTGATAAACAGGTTCAATAAGAGATAACTGTACATAGTTTTGAGCATCAGACATGCCAAGGCCAAGAGCATGCATCGCACCATCAAGCTTGGAAAAAATATCGGTATAGATATCGTGATCCCGCATTACTGCAGAAATTGCGTCTTGGGAGTCAGGCATTCCGATGGTCGATAACATATCTTGAATGCGGTCAAATCCCTCGGAGCAGTTTACATGCGTTCCTCCCACTGGGCCGTCGTATACTCTGGTGCCAAAAATTTCACTATCAAAGCGAAGCGCTGACATAGTGTGATTGGTAAACATTTCCTCGGCACTAATGAGATTACGGTCGAGTTTCACCAGTGTGCATTCGGTGATGTAGGTGTGAAGGCTTCTACGTAAATCAGCATCGCCGCCAATCTGGCCATTTATGGCGCTAAAAACGGCAGGATCAGCCACACCTTTGCGCACATCATTCAAGAGCTTCAAGCTATCTGCAAAGTGGTTTGATGTAACGCTCGGTGATATTACCCCATAACCCGTTTCAAACAGCGACGTGATCGAGTATCCCACTGTCGAAATGATACTACCTGCTCCAGCTACGCCAAGCGGCACTTGGGAGACTACACGTGCGTCGCCGGTATACGCATCTTCAATAATGACGGTAGCGGTGGGGCCAAAACCACAAGCATAGAGAATCCAACACACCAAGATTTGCTGAAAGGGGATCGTCTGGCCACCACGGAATAAAGATTGGAATGCCATGATTAAAACACCCAGCAATAAGCCGGAGGAGACCATTTTGGTGAAGTCTCCAGTGTTCGTCACCATGGCAATAGCTATCAATATTTGCTCTAGAAACGCAGAGTCGCCAATGGAGTAGATCGTAAACATTACTTAGCCCTCTGCGCTGACATGTCTTGAAGCGTGTAGCGATTCAGGCTGATCGACTCAAGCGTTTGATGATAATCAGATAGTATTGAGTTCATGTCTGGATAGAGCAGTGATAACGAAGCAAACTCACTTTCGAGACGAGCTTGTGAAGACATTAGGTTTTCGACAACCTGGGGTGCCCACGGGTTATTGCTATTGCTTACCGTCGTTATACTGGCGTGGATCATGTTCGTGGCAAGGCCATGTGCCATGTGAAGCGATAACGTCGTCAAGGAGCGATTAACAAAGAACTGAGCTGCACCTGGGTTGACCGCTGCAAGATTGCGCAGCATTGACGCTAGGCTATCGGGCAACGAGGCCATAAAGTCTTGTTCTTCATTCGTCAGCGTGCCGATGTTAGCGGCCATTTTGGGCAGGATGCCTGGAGAGGCCGGAACACCGCCTGAGCCGTCATGGCCAAGAAGGGTGCGGCGGAAAAGCTCTGTGAAGCCGACGAAATTACTAATTATTTTCGTGTCACCTGATGAAATATTGCATTCTGTAGAATCACTTGAGCAGTCATAGACACGGATATCGCCCGCCTGCATTAAATCTTCCAGCGTCAGTATATTGCCAGCCAACATATTAAGATCCTGCTCACCATCGTCGTTGTACTTGCCGACAATAGTAGAGCCGCTGATCGACATAATGGATTCTAAAAGGGCGAGATCACCGCCTGGGAACCAAGAATGCGCCGCATTTCTTCTAAGCTCTTTCCACACGATATTGCCGCGAACTGCAGCTCGGCGCGTTGCCCCCGTTTCATCGAGAAACTGACCGGTGCTTTTACCGGAGCTTTCGGAAAAGCTATCAAAGAAACCATCAACCAGTCCCATAGAGCTAGCTTCGGTCATGCCCTGAACATGTTCCGAAAAACCAATCGCATTGATCGTGTCATTCACAACACCTTGTGCTGCTTCGCAAGAGTTCAGCATTGAACCATTCATTGCGCGAACAACTTTCTGGAAGTTTTCGATCCACTTAGCCCCCAACGGATATACCGTATCGAGGGCTAGCTGAAAGGCGTACCCCTGCGCATTTGCCGCTATGGCACGAAGCATTTGTACCATCTGGTCGGAGTTTATAAACGAGAAGCTACCCATATGCATATCCACCCCGCCACAGCCTGCGGCCCAAGAGGGTGGGGTAACACGAACGAGGCTTTCCGTCATGATCGGGTTTTTTGTTGTAACCCTACCTCCGGTGATGACCCCTCGCCGTTGGGATTCCCATACACCTGGAGGCGTGGTATGCGTCATACCCATAAAGATGCGATCCATTTGGCTTTGGAGGCCACTTGCCCGCACATCATCGGCATAGGGCATCAGCAATACAGATGAGCAGACCGCCGCTAGGGCGGTCTTTTTAAACCGTGAGGCAAAAGCAATAACACGCATATTAGCGACGCTCCGGTGATAATGATGACGGGGCAGGTATTTGTAGTGATTGAATCAACACAGCGGGGTCGATAAAGCCGGTCGGATCGTCAGGATTGCTCTCAAGGTTAATCGGCTGCTTAGCCAAATTAAGGTGGAGGTTATTGACGGTCCGGGTTCGGTTGTACTCCTCCTGAGTGACCAGCCCCATTTGCATGGCGCCCAATACAATTCGTTCACGAAGCTCAGTGAGTGACGTAGCGCCTTGCGCCAGCGGGATAAACTCAGCTTCTTGGGATACCAGATAAATGGCTGGCAGTGCTTGGACGCCTAATTGCTCTGCATGGCCTTGGTCAGGACGCATCCGGGGGAAGGGGGCACCCGGCAGGTCTTTGCCATCCATACTGATTGGTGTCATTTCAAACTGACCATTCAAATGCGCCAGCACTGGTGCCATGGTTTGGCATAGCCGACATTCACTGGAATAGATAACAAACAGACCAGCCGTACTTGCGATTTTATCGAGCAAGGCGGTACGTTGTTGACCGGCGAAACGATCGAGGTCTTGAGCTGCAAAAGTTGAGAATGGGCGTCGTGACGATTCATCCAGCATGGCGTTGCCCATGGTGACTTTCTGCGCAACTTCGGCAAATTCACCACTTCGGTCCATCGCGTATCGCTGGAGGGTAAAGAATGCTTGAACGTTTTCAGGCGATGGATCATTCCAGGCCCTATCCATATATTTAGGAAGGTTCTCGCGCATCCACTCAGCAGACAATGGTGGTGGTGGTTCACTGGGCGCAGGCGCCATTTCCTGAGGCTTAGGGGGCTCTACTACAGTAACCGTAGGTGGAGGCTCGGGAGGCGGTGGCTCCACTATCTCGGGCTCCTCCTCATAGGTTTCATTGTAGAAAAACCAGCCTTCTTCTTTACGCTCCGTAAAGCGGGCATCGGCTATATCGTTCGCAATGGCAGCCATTGCCCATGGCCCTAGCGCGATAGCGAGGGCGAAAGGTGCCAACAGCTTATTCGTGTATCCAGCGTGCATGAGCAGTCCGCGAAGTATTTGCAGTTGACGGTATGCTATGACGGAACGCAACAATGAGGGGGGCGGCTAAGGCACCCTTAAGGGAGTGCGGTGGGATATGGAGCTGAAAAGCAATTTGATTGCTATGTATAGGCTAGGGTATTAGTCCTATGTTTATTTGCACTGCATGCAGTGCACTTTGAGCGTCTGACAGGCCAGGTGGAATAGCATTTGTAGCGGTTCTTACGAAGCTACTGACATAGGCGCCACTGGGGTAGAACGAGGGTTTTCCTTCTGATACTTAGCTACACGCTTGATAGCTTCTACAGCCCCCTCATTCAAGACAAGAAGCTTCTGGGCACGCGTTGTCGCGACGTAATATAGATTGATCTCTTGTTGAAGTTCCGCATCAGTGTAGGGGCTATCCGGTGAAAACAGATCGGGAAAGTCGCTGGCCAAGTAGACCGTAGGGAATTCTAGACCTTTTGACTTATGTGCAGTGCCCACCAATATGTCGCACTCCTCCGGGGCATATAGCTGCTGTTTCAATGTGGCAAGTTGAATGGGTAGCGTAGGGTAGTCAGCAATGATCCGACAAGTGCGGAGCATTTCGTTATCTTTTGTAGCCTCGGCAAAAGCTTCATATTGTTGAAAGGTAGGGAATTCACGGACTAAGCGCGTCCCTTTCAATTTGGGCATATCTCCAAGATACAAATAGAAGGCCTGTTCAATATCATCAAAGCCATAAGAATCGAATCCACCGACAAAACCAACTTTCTTACCTTTACCACTAAAATACAAAGCCACACCAAGGACTATCGCAACGGTGCGTGCCAGTATGCAAACTTGCCCCTGGTGTGATGACCACTTGAATTTTTCTGGTTCTAAAACACTATCCCCCAAGGCCAAGCCTTTGACTCGACGTTGTTCACCGCTGAGTAACAGAAATACGTTGGCTACAGCGGCGATGCCAGGGCCAAAGCGAAAGCTCTCTGTTAGCGTCAGGCAGGTGGCATCCTCCAGTTCGGGAGACGACAACGCATCAACCGCGTCACGAAACAGGTAAATGGACTGCGCGGGATCACCAATGATAATCAGCTGTAGGTTCTGCTGCATGACCAGCACTTTGATCGTTGAAGGAGGACTGTCTTGGCCTTCGTCATACAAGATGCCATCAAAGTCGATGGATAAGTCAGGACGCGACAGCTCAAAGACCTTGGTATAGCCGTTATGGTGAATAGGCGTCGCGTTGTCGGGATCAATCATTTGCGCCCAGTACGCCATCGCATTTGCGATAACCGAACGAACATAGTGCTGTGAGGATTGCTTAGCTTGGGACCGGAAATGGCTGTAATCCAATACGTCGTCGTTGCTATTGCAGAACGCATCTATCGCCGCTATCACATCCCGAGCTTCAATCCAGTTGCGTAACCCTAGAATTTCAGCCACATCCACTACGCGCAGAGATTGAACCAATTTATGACGGTACCGAACACCGCAGCGGTGGTAGCACAGCTGGTTGTAGGTCATGCACGTTACGTTAGAAGGGAACTTCAATTCAGCTTCGTCTCGAACTGAACGATTGAACGCCAGGTAGAGGAATTTTAGATGCGGTCGAGCGAGGGCGAAATGAACCATCGTGAAGGTTTTTCCGGTACCCGCAAACGCTTTAACGACAAGGCGCGGGCCATCATAGCTAATGATTGCTGCCTGTTCGCTGGTATACGTGAACTCACTCACCCATTCGCCCTCCAAAGTATCACTGTATGCTAAACCTTAAAGCGACCTTAACAGGGGTGGTCAACGTGCCCTTGCTGTCCCATTCACTTCATTTTTTAAAAAAACGGCGACCAGCCTAATTGTCATAATTACCAATAATTACTAATAAACCCCCTATAACATACCTATAGCGTCATTTTTTACTTATCAATTTCAGTTACTTATCAAAGTATGCGACCCAAAGCCGCCTTGTTTGGAAAACTTGGCGGCTTTTTACTTCCTATCATCGCGATAGATTCCACTGTCTCTCGCTAACTCACGATCTAACGCATTTCAGAATAAGGTGCTTCACCTACAGTGGAGTTACCTCATTAAAATATCATCATAATCGTGGATAAGTTCGCACAATTGATGCCGGGAAATGAGTTATCAATGACAGCGGTTAAAATTCGCGTAAGTAAGCGGATTAAGTAGTAAGTATGAGTACAGACAAGGGCTTTTGAGCAGCGTTAGGCAACGCAAACCATCGCAGAGGATGCGATAGAGAAGGGGAGCTAAAAGGTAAAGTACCGCTAGATGGGCACCGCTCTATCTATGGTGAGCAGTTGTAGGCGTCGAGCCAGCGTTTCTTTCAGATGGTAGAGAGGCCGTGGAGTAGTAAGGATCGAGGCCAGCGTGGCGGCATAAAGGTGCAAGGTTTCGCTGGGTATGCGTTTCATCAATGCCGCAGCGGATTGGCGTGCTTCGTAGGTGAGAGTATGCAGTGATTGTTGAAGCTGGGATGGCCAATGGATGAGCCGCATTTTGTTCAAAAGGGTTGTCGTAATGTGTTGGCGACCACTACGACGGTTGGCATTGCCCCAAGAAACAACCGAGCAGTCGCGGTACATCGCGCCAGCCATAAGGCGTTCTATCGCAATATTGATACGGCGCGCACCAGTACGTACTCGTTGGCCGTGAGCTCTCACTGCATCGAGCAGTTGGCTGCTGGTTCTAAGATGAACTGGGTCAGCGGACTGCGCATTAGGAGTAAACAGGCTTTGTTGACTGGGCTGTGCGTGTGGTTGCGATTGGCGTTGGGTGCGCTTTGTGAGTTTTGCGACCAGCTCACCAGCTTTGCTTTGCGTCAGCCGCGTTCGCTGCAGCAAAGTGCCTATGTTGTGATCAAACACAGTCCTCCCGTCATACCCATGCGACTCAGCGAACAGTGCTAGCCATTGAGCGGTCTGGTTTTTACCTGCAGAGCCCCACGCGGGAGGCATAGTCACCGTCAATTCGCTGGCGCTAGTGTTGAGCATCGCAACAAGCGGTTGTCCTAGCTCGACATTCCAGAATTGCCGCCTTCTTGCAGCTTGATGAATGTCAAGACGGCCTCCCGTAGAAGTGACTCGACCGGTATCCAAACGTTGTATTAGCGGGTAGCTGTGACGTGTATGCCAGCCGCCCTGTGGGCTACGTTCTTGAAGATGCACCATGGTGGTGGCCAGGGTAGCTAGATCTTGCTCCAGAAGGGAATACGCCGATCCAGACAAGCTGAGCCCCAGGCGCCCGCAGATAAATTCGTAAGGGGAAAAATGGCCCTGGTAGTGCCTATCATCTGCACTGAGTTCGATCAGCGTGCCAGGTGTTTGGTACTTATAACAGGTGAGCAGGTGCCCAAGGCGGTACAAGTGGCGAGGTAGCAACATTTGTTGAGGTTTTGAGCCAGTGCCTTCGCCACTATGCTGGGTATTGGCTAGCACTAATCGTAAACGGCAATTTTTATAAAGGTCAGCGTCACCATCACCGTTAATAAGGCGCATGGGTTTAGATTTGGATTGTTGAATATAGATAGGGGCGGCTTCGGAAGCCGAGGCAGGGCAACTGGAGACCCAGGCAAGCATGGCGCGAATTATTACTGCCCCATCGAGGGGGATTTTCTTGTTATAAAGAGCTTGGTAGCCGGCAGTAAGGCCGGAACCAGAAAACTCTCTCGCCATTTCAGTCATTGCTCTGTCCAACGATGTTACGTTTTGTTGTGACAGCACAGAATATGGCGTAAAATTACCTCAAGAGATTAAATCTCTCGACGCAACGCCATCGAGCTGTCAGTGACTTCTCGGTGTAAGGCAATAGCTACGCTAGAGCCTTGGTAATGGGATTATGTGCTAGTTCATAGTCAGACCTCCTTATTGCTAATTGAAACGTTGTTGCGTTGGTTGATGCGGGGTTCTGGCAGGAACTTTTTGCATCGTCGGAAACTCAGGATCGAGTTTCTGTATGTTCGATATGCTTACTACTAATATCGCTAACGCCTCCCGGCGTTGGCGATTTTTTTTATGTTGGAAAAGCGTATTTACATAAGTTGTTCATATACAACATACCTCTCCCGCCAAAGATATTAGCAAACACTGCAACCCTGATCAATATTGTTTAATCTTTTTTTAATACGTTATTGGGTGTATTATTGTGACCAATACACCTGCTTTATGGTCATTTCTAGCGCTTGCTCATTTGGCAGAACCATATAAATCAGTGGCTTATAATTTGCCCTTAGAGCAATGTTATACGTCGGCTGCGTCTGAGCGTATTGAGCATGAGCCAAAGCACTACGATAATTTTTGAATCTCCCTATTTCCTACGCGCCTCAAGTGAAACCATCGAGGCGTGGCTATCGACTGGCCTAAGAACGCCGTCAGCTCATGTGAATAGCATCGGTCAGCGTGAGCGTTGGCTGTTAGAGGCATGGAAAACATTGTCTGAGCGAAACCCAAAAACCGCCGGGTTCTCTGTCACGGAGATAGCCCAGGTGATGCTTGATGACGATGATAGCGCCAGCCTCGATATCGACTACCTAAAGCACTCCGTGAAGGTCTTAATTGCTCGTTGGGCACATTGTGGTGTTGTTTGGCGTGAATCTGCCGCTGGTCATAAGCAGCTACCGTTCAAGACAGAGCGGGGCATGGTGTACCAACTTCGCAGCCATAATGAAGTGAAAGAGGAATGGCGCGGTGGAAGACAAGACACACAGGATAACCAAGCTCTTTGGCGTAAGGATCGTAAAACTGGGTTACGGAAAGCGCCTAAGGCCGTCGAAAAAGAGCGCGACCAAATAGAAGCAACCTATCGACTGGTAACAGATTACGTTCAGCCAAAAGACCTTTCAATGGGAGCAGGAGCTAGCTACCCGTTGACGCTGGCGCTAGTGGCACAGCTAGTTGAGCGTTGCGTCCGCTCAACGGTTCGCCAAGATGCCGACTCCGTAGAGAGCACAATCGTGCTTGCCGGTGAGAACATTAAAACCACGGCAGGCCGGGTTTATAACCACTGGGAGAAGGGGCTGGACTACGGAATCATGACGGCTGACGATGCTCAGCTACTGCTTATTATCTTAATGAAAGCCGCTAGCAGCATTGAGCAAGATCTAGTGGCAGGACGCCCGCCTGTTAACCGGCAATTCCTAGACCTTAAGCCCATCACGCAATTAGTCATGGGAGAAGATGCCGATCGTAGTGCCTACCAAGCGCTGCAAAAAGGCATGGCTCGCATCCTTAATACCGTCTTTTCATTCGACCTCAACCGTGAGGGAGAGCTGGCGAAACGGCTAACTGGGGCGACCGGCAATAAAGCAAACAGCCGGGTGCGGTTCCAACTGCTAGAAAATCCTGCAGAAGGGCGACACCTGGGGGAATCAAGTGCAAGTGTTGAGTCTGAGGAGTGGGTACCAACGACAGGGATGCGGTATTTCTCATTCAGCTTGCACCCTCTCTTATGGCGCGGCTTGATTGAAGGCCAGGGGCTTGGTGTACATCCGCAACTAATCAAAGAGCGTAGCGGATTATTGCATAAGGTGTACTACCACCTTCGCTACCACGCTACGTATGACAACAGCTACATCGTGACCACTGAACAGCTTATGCACCGCACGCACATGGTAATGGGTAAAAACGTTGCCCGGTCGAGGGTCGAGTTTGCGCGACAACTTTGGCAAGGAATACGACGGCGTGCGTTACAGACCTCGCTTATAGACTTGCCAGACGTTCCCTCGGAGCCGTTAGTAGTGCAGTTTTACGATCTGAACTTGCGAATACAAGCATCAAATATCCATAAGGATGCCTTAGTGATCGAGGCGAGGCACAGTCATGAAACGCTGGAGATATTGCAACAAAACGAAGCGCGAATGACCAGGATAAGAGAGTTGGCAGCGCTCACATTACCGGATACCTACCCACCGCTTTTGCTGCGCTAGCGTTTATTTGTGGCATTTTTCGGATGCTGCCCTTAAGGGACCGTTAGCGCCGCAAGGAATGACGATAGGCCAAGCTACCATAGGCGACATAAATTTTGCCGTGTGAGTCTATCGACGTGAATCAGATTGATACCCTAATTTCCCATCTTAATTACGATGCCGACCGTCGGGTTGTGCTGATCAACGCTGATGATTTTCGCCGTCCCGGTGACCTAGCTTTCCTCAATATCAGTAATGACATAGTGGTGATCGTTGGTGAACTTCGCCGGCTACACCGCTGGAAAGGGCTGCAATATCCGCAGGCAGAAATATTTCGCTTTTTTGTGGGTGGTGGAGAGCTTAGTACCCACATGGCACTCGCTGCACAGGGCGTTGCGTTAGCGCAGGAATTACCCAAACTCAAAACGTTACCCTGGTTGGTGCTGAGTGACGATAGCGAAGCTGTATTGGCCGTATTGCGCATCAACGGCGTTCGACGCTGCAAAGCCTGCACGTTACAGCAACCGGAAAAGCACATTGAGGTCTACCATGATGTAGCTGCCAAGGCAGATAAGACAGGTATAAGCCCTACTGGTAACCAAACGGTGTCCAGAAGTGATATTCAGCCTTACCAACGTACGCCAGGTGGTCGTAACGAGGTGACGCCTAAGAACTCCAAGCACCACTACCCAGTAGATTTAACGGAGGTTGGCCAAGCACTTCGCCGTATTGTTGAAGCTGAGGGTGGGGGATTCCCTATCTCTTTGGTTAAATTTAGTCGGCTGATTGACCAACACGCTGAGCAATTACCATCCGATGTAATGCAAGCAGTCACTGCACAGCGGGCTAAATACAGAACGGTATCGCGAGCTATTCAATTGCTGGCCAAGCAGAATGGATTCCAGATCGACGGGCAGCAGGTAATGGGCGTATCGGGAGCGTGATCCACTTTGGAGAAACAGGCGCACCGCTACACGATGCATTAATGCTCAATTTAATATGCCTTAACGCTCCACTAGGTATATAGATTATACCGATTTCTAATTGGTAGTAACCAACATGGTCAGCTCTGTGATGAAAGTCATCAACGCACAACGTGCAAGTCGGCAGGCAGACATGGGCGGCTCAATTTTGCTGGACTACGCGGTGTACTTTGAAGCGCCGCTCAAAGAAACCATCGACGTGTGTATTTTATTTAGCCCTGATGGGCAAGAAAACCAACCGAAGCTATGGGGATCATTTCAGCTTTGGTTAAAAGACTTTGACGGTAGGTGGTTTGATCAATTTTGGATGATGTTTACTTCCAGCCAGGTGTTTCGTCAGCAAGTAAAAAAGTTTTATGGCATCGCTGGCGCTACCCAGCGCCAGGAACACATTCAGAAGATACATCACCAGCTCCAAACCGCTGTGCGCATGCTGGGGAACCTTGGTTACAAGGTAACCGATATGGGCAGTGGTGGTACGCAGCAAAGTGCCTATATTGCGGCTGAACAATTCCCAAAAGAGGTACTTGAGGCGAGTAATGCAGCAGGCTTTCGAGTCGAGCCCCAGCGGATAGCGGCAGGTGGATTAGTCTGCCAACCGATCGCTAACCTACAGGCTGGTGGCGCGTTCGCTCAGCTGATGGCGGACTGGGCAGAGGGCGGGCTGCAACCAGGGCATCACTATGCAGGCTGGCACGAATCTATACGCACATGTTCATTGGTACCGAGCAGCATAAAAGTAAAGATGCTCGAAAAGACCCCCGAAGTAGCCAGCGCGGTTCAACACAGTTTAAATGGGACCTTGGCCTATCACGATTTAGCGAAGTTGCGTTCTGGCCGAGACTACTTCTCAAAGATTAATATGGATACGCTACTAAGCAACCTCCAGATAACTGAGGTACCAGAAATTACGTCGCACCTCGATGAAGCTGATCAGAGAAAGGTATTGCGCTGGATGTGCCGCGGGCTTCACGAAGGCATGGCTATTCAAAAGGTACTCATTGATAACGTGGCAACCGAGCAGCAAAGGCAGCGTTCAAAACAAGCAAGAGCTAACGGTAGTTCAACCGGCTCAACGACCGATCCCGATCAAATGGTTTAATCATTTTCCGAATAACTCAGGCCCGCTGCAGCGGGCCTTTTTTATGTCTATATGCGTATACCGGCGCTCGCGTTATGTCTCGTTCTCAGTGCGATAGCGGTATACCCGGATGGAGGGAAGGAATGGGGTATCGTCTAGCTTTAGGTCGTTGCGAATTGCGCGCATACGATTCCTTTTAGGCTGGGGTAGGGGCTGATTATGGCTAGGCAGCTGACCGTCCGTTGAGGGAACAAAAAGTGGCAGTGGCAAGTTCATCGCTCGCCTAAGGCGCCCATCAGGCAAGGGCTCGCTATAAAAGATATTTGCACGCATTACTGGCGTTTGGTCCTGCACAAACGCCAGTTGTTCACCGGACGGTATTGAGGCCAAAGCCCTTAATTGGATCTGAATGTGCGCAGCCTCAGTATCGTATGACGAAAGCCTCCGCTCAGCTTCCTGAACAGTAGTCCGCTTTATAGATCGGCCATTGCTATACCACGCTAAACGGATTCGGCTGGCAGGCTGTTCTAGTATCGGCAAGTGGCGCCACGTTTGCTTAAGGTTCAGACGCGCCAGCCCCGACCGCCGCATGTGTTCGTTGACGTAGGCAAATCGTGATTTACGGTGCGCAAGCTCGTATTTCATGTGACTAAGACGCCGAGGGAATTCGTCTTTGATCGCGGTCATGGATTCAAAAAAGGCATCTTTGGCTGCGTTGGCATGCTCCGCAGCTTGGATTAACTGGGGATCAGCGGCAATAAGACCAATATAAACGCGGGTAGTACGGCCATCCTGGTCACCCTCGTACCAGAAGTCGAGTAACGCGTTGGCCAGCCAGTCAGTATCAGGGCGGGGCGAGTGCAGCGCCCACGCTTGACCCATCGAATGCCGGTACGCATCGACTACACCATTAACCGCCTCTGTGACGGTATCAAAGGCATGTTCGCAGGTCTTTATCAGACGGTACTCGTTATCCATGGGTTACTCCTGGTTAGGGTCAATGCCTCGCTGATAAAGCGTGCGTTGGGCATGCCTCAACTCTGTCACTAACGCGTTTAATTGCCCTGTTTGCTCAGCATATTGGCGTTGGAGATCGTTGTTTTCTTTCTGGAACGTCTCAGTGCTGGCCTTAACCTCACTAAGCTGTTCCGTGAGGGTGTCGATGTGCGCAGCCTTGGCCATGGCTTCCGTATAGAGCTTATTAAGCTTGTCATAGCGTTTTTGACCATCGCGGTGTCGCTGTTCAACCAGATCAAGCCGATGCAGAGCTCCCGCTTGGTCTTCCTTCGCCGCACTTGCGGCCGCAACAGCGTCGTCTCGTTGTTGAGTCGTTTCGCGGTGGGCAGCTGCTAAGTGGTCTAACTGCTGATTGACCCTTGCAAGCGCCTCTCTGTCACGGGCGTTCTGCTCCCTGGCGTCTTCGTAGCTGACCCGTAACGTCCGCTCAGTGGCGGTGATTTCTGCCAATGAACGGTCTTTCTCGGCCATTTGCCGGTACAGCCGCTCATTAGTGGTTTCCAATTCATCCATGCGTTCTTCGGCGCGCTGTGCCTCTTTTCGTAGAGTGCTTACGTCATTATTAGCGCTGGCCAATTCCTGCCGGTACCGGGCGGAATCGCGTTGAGCTTGCTTCAATTCCGCCTCTACTTCGACAACACGCTCTTGGATTACCTCGGTTTTAACCAGCGCTTTGTCCACTTCCTTCATCAGCGTTGCACGTTCCTGACGAAGTTCTTCACGCTCGCCCTCTATGACAGCATTCGCAGACTCTTGGGCTCGCTCCCATAAATCAGCGGCAATGGTGACCAAGTATTCCTGCACATCCTGAGGAACGTCTTTCAGCCGTGTTGGAGAGCCTTGTCGCCATTCTTCTAGGTAGCCCTGAATGGTAGAGAAGGAGCCCTTCTTGAGCATATCGCGGACTTTGTTTGCGCTCGGATTTACACCCTCAGCGAGCAGGGCGTTAGCGGCGGTCACAACATCAGTTTTAGTGATACTGGTGCGAATGCTCACGAGGTGGCTCCAATTAAATAGGGCGTGTCTGAATTAGGTGTAATATACGTATTACAGTAATTATGGCACTCAGCGCAGAAAGTTGCCAACACTAAACACCTTTAAGGGCACCCTAGCGCCGGGGTGATATGAGCTTTGGGCTATAAAATACTCGGCAGCCTGCCGGGTTTAGAAATATGAGGTGAGAAATGAAGCAATGGGCGAAGGGAATAAGCGTATTGGCGCTGGCGATTGGCTTGGCCGGTTGCGCCAGCAAGCACCCACTGGGTATAAGCAGCAGCCAGTGGGAGCAGATGACGTTTGAAGAACAAGTGGAAGCAACGCAGCGCCAGGTAGCCGTCAATGCGGCAGGTCGCTTTCAGCGCGACGAGGGGCGACGTGATCAAGCACGCCTGCGTATGTCCTTGTCGGCCACCCCTGAATTCGCGCACATTGAGTACACCGACCTATTCCATAACCAAAACAATCAAGCCGATTGTGTGATCCAGGGGGAAATGCGTGCCCAGAATGGCTGGGTGAAGGCCTACCCGGAACATTTCGTGGTGCGGCGGGGATTCCCTCAGGAAATCACTATCGGCTCTTGGGATGGACGGTGGGCGCATTCGGCGGTAGTCGATTTTGACAGCATGGGCGTGCAGATTTGCCCGACCCGTATTGACCTGGGGATGCAGTCGGATCGCTGTTTCGATGTTGCGCGCTCGCCACAGTGGCAGGCAGGTGGGGAGATATTAAGCGGCGAGGTGCGCGACACCTTTAGAGGCACCGCCCAGTGCCATGTCTTTCAACCTCAATGGCAGCCTAATACCCGTGCGCGTTAAAACGCTAGGCGATATCAAAGGGCTGTCTATGTCAGCCACGATCAAAGCCCAGCTCACCAGAGAGTTAGAGCAGAAGCCTACAAAGGTAGTCGGCCCTAATCCGGTGAACAAAATAAGCAAGGAAATCCAAGCTGCGTCCATGCCCCAGGAGGTGTTAACGCGCCAGCTGCAGCTCGACCCGCGTACCAGCCAATATGAGTGGGCTTTGGATTACAGCAATGCGGTACCGGGGCGAAAATTCGAGATTGACTGTGCGTTAGTGACGTATCGCTGTGCAATAGAGGTTGATGGTTGGAGGAATCATGGTTCCACGAAAGAGGCGTTTAACCGGGATCGTGAGAAAGACTACCTACTCAGTCTGCAGGGGTGGGTGGTACTGCGTATCCCCGCGGGTTTGATCCATAAAGACGTGCGGGCAGCCAGTGAGCGGGTGGTTAGGTTCTTGGATGTATGGATACCCAGGCAGCAAGCCGCTGGGGTGGGCACGAATGCCATTCAGTAGTCGAAAACAACGTAGGTAGGGAGAGAGGTTTATGCAGGTGTTCAAGCAGCTCTGTAGAGCAGCACTGGCGTCGGTATTAGTAGTGGCCATGCCTGCCTTCGGTGACATATCCATAGCAACTTGGAATCTGAAAAATACTGGCTGGAATAATGGGAAAGACTTTGGAATGGTCGCCCATATTGCCCAGGAGTTCGATTTTCTAGCGGTGCAGGAAATTATGAGCGAGGAGGGTGCGGAGAATCTACATCAGGCGCTTGAGGGGGAAAGCGGGGAGAGCTGGGACTATATGGTATCGCATCTTATTGGCCGAGGCAGTTACCGGGAAGCATACGGTTTTTTCTGGCGTGAAACCGCCGTTGAGTATGTGGATGGTGCCGTGGTTTTTCTCGACACTCAGGATGTGTACTCACGGGAGCCGTTGTCTGCCCGGTTCCGCAGTCGCTATACCGGCGACACCTTTGCAGTAGGGAATATTCATGTGCTGTACGGCAAAAGCGTCAGCGACAGGCTACCGGAGATTAACGCACTGGAGGATTACTGGGAGTGGTTGGCAGAAGTGTACCCAGGCACGCCACGTCTTCTCGTTGGTGACTTCAATCTGGATAGTCGGCACCGGGCATTTCAGTCGCTACTCAATAGCGGTGCGGTCGCAGCAGTTTACGATGGCAATGGCACCACGCTCAGCACGATAGAGGGCCGTTACCCGAACCACTATGACCATATCTTTTTAGAGCCAGCGGCACTAAACGTCACTAGCCGGGGCATTCTGCGTTTTCCCAGCGAGCTTGGCATTAGTAACCAGCGAGCCAGGGAGGTGGTTTCCGACCATGTACCCGTATGGATCGCGCTAGGTAGCGCGCCAGCGCCTCGCCTGGAGTCATATCATGCTGGCGCGGCAATCCCGGCGACGGCTGCGAATGACGCCGTGTATGACTGCGTAGACCTGAACCGTAGTGATGCCAATGTGCTTGGCCGATTACCGCATATTGGCGAAGTGCGGGCACAGACCATTATTGAAGGGCGCCCGTGGGCGAGCACCCAAGCGCTAACGTCTATTCGGGGGCTGAGTGATAGCAGGGTAAATGACATTTTGGAAAGCCAGCAACTTTGCAGTCGTTCATAAGAGAAGCCATTACTTTTGGCATACACGTTTAATTGAATCGTTTTATTACCTGAGGGGGTTGCATGAACGAAGTAGGGAATGCATCGGAATTGGAATATGTTGGTTTCGGATCGCGGTTATGGGCTTCAATTATTGACTGCTTTTTACTATTACTCGTCACTATTCCCATTCTTAATTATTTCTACGGCTCAGATTATTGGGTTTATTGGCTTTTAGATGGTTCGTCTCAAGGAACGTTTGATTTTGTTATGACCTGGGTTTTTCCAGCGATCGGTACTCTCCTTTTCTGGACATATCACAAAGCAACGCCCGGAAAAATGGCTATCTCAGCCAAGATAGTCGATCAGAAAACGGGGCAAGCTGCTGGCTTAGATCAGTTGGCCATTCGATACATAGCGTACTTTATATCCGCCATACCAATGTGTTTAGGATTTATTTGGATTGCCTTTGACCCTCGGAAACAGGGGCTCCACGATAAAATTGCAGGCACCGTAGTTGTGCGTAATAAGAACCACCAGCCAACACCCGTAAGGTTTGGAAAATAATTAAAAGACCAAGTGTATTTTAATACCTGGATTCATAGAATAACTGCAGCACTTTGGACCACCCGGTAGAAGCAGGAGGGCCAGCGCCGGTACCCTCCCTGCTTTACCGACCAAAGTGAAGCAGAGCATGGGATACCGACAACTGACCCAGGCCCAACGATACCAGATTCACGCTTGTATTGGGGTAGGGATGAGCCAGCGACAGGCCGCTAAAAACCTTGGCGTTCATAACAGCACGATAAGCCGTGAGTTGCGTCGTAATGCGACAGGCGAAGGTTATGAACCTGAGATGGCTCAGTGCCGTAGTAACGACCGGCGACGTACCGCCTGGAAATGGACAAAGCGCCTGCCCAGCATGGTCAACATCGTCGCCAAGCAACTACGTGAGGAGTGGAGTCCAGAGCAAATTAGCGGCTTCATGGCGCCTTTGATCGGCATTGGCGTCAGCCATCAGTGGATCTACTCCTTGATCTGGGATGACAAAGTCCGTGGCGGCGATCTTTGGCGACACCTTCGTCAGCCTAAGCGGCGCAGCAAGCACCGTGCTCATGCCAAGAGCGCTGGGCTCGGTAAAATCCCTAACCGGGTCGGTATCGAACATCGCCCCGCCGATGTGGATGACCGGCTCATGATTGGCCACTGGGAAGGCGACACGGTGCTCAAGGGGCACAAACAGTCAGGGTTAGTCACCCTCGTTGAGCGCCGCAGTGGCTATTTATTGGCAGCTCGGCTATCCCATATCACTGCCGAGCTGACACAGAAGGCTATGATCCGACTGCTAACGCCGAGGCGTGGCGCTGTCAAAACCGTGACGCTGGACAACGGCTCGGAGTTTGCCAACCACGAGGCAGTGGCCAAGGCGGTGAGCGCCTCAATTTACTTCTGTGATCCTTACTGTTCCGGCCAGCGTGGGACCAATGAAAATACGAATGGCCTCATCCGGCAGTACTACCCCAAGGGGACTGACTTCCGGCAGGTGACAGATGGCGAGCTAAGAAAGGTCGTCAAAAAACTGAATGACCGTCCGAGAAAACGGCTCGGTTATCGAACACCGGCACAGGTGTTCCTGGGTGAGTACTCAGGTGCCCTGGATACCGCAGGTGCTGCACTTATTACTTGAATTCAGGATAAGCAAGGGGCTAGTCATGGCATTCGCAGTGCTTAAAAGGTTATGTAAGAACAAGAAGATTGCGGTGGAAAATGTTGCTTTAGAGCAAACGGTGCCGGTCGATAATCCGACCGCAGAGGCCTTTAAAGACGAAGGAGCGAGTGATGGTGTTGACGCTGTGGATCGGGGGATTGAAGCTTACGAGCCGTTTCCAGTCAACGACGCCACCGTGACCCCTCAGAGCAGGAAACAGGCGGTCATGCTAGCCGAAAGCGAACTGCCTGCACTGGATGCGCGAGGGTTTGTGAAGGCTGCCCGCCGATTGGGGATCATGCCTCCCTATCGGCCGGGAGATATATTGAAGGTTATTAGTCACCAGAAACGCTTATCCGACTGCACGCTGGTAGGCGTTTATTCATGTAAATCGCATCATAGAATCACACCGCTTGAACCATCAAGACTGGCTCGCGCCTTTGGGTTAGGGGCGGTTGCCGTTGTAGAAAGTTGGAATGGCCATGTCGGGGAGCTACTTTCTGACGGCAAGCTCCTACATGAAAAGGCGGTTAAGAAAAATATTAACTATCCCGTGATTGCTTTGGAGTGGGCGCGAGTAGTGGGGCTAGACCGGATCATTGCTCATAAAGCAAAAAACCTAGATGAGTTTGTAGTCGGGTTTCCTGAGTACCCAGACAGACAGAAAGCCTTTTTAATGAGACTAGGATATGTGAGCCGTATCAGCTACTTGCCAATTAGCGAGATAGAAAGACGGATGACTAGTTTCGAGAGAATAGAGCTATTAGAAAGCCAAAACACTCAGGATAAACAATCGCAGCTCGTGGCTGAAAAGAGCAACAATAACTTAAGCACAGCCGAGCAAAGTCGTGGTGCTTCTGCTGTGAAGCAAGCTCAACGTAAGGTTGGTGACAACGAGCAGGACAGAATCAATCTAGATGCTGCTTTAGAGTTACTGCTGTCTCCACTACCAGCACCTAGACGTAAAGAAGGACCCACGCAGCCATGGAAAAATGCACCTCGACGGATAGAGAAGCCCAAGCGTCCAATGGTTAAGGCTCAAGCACTCTCTAAGATGGAGGACGTGCTGTTTGATCCGACCACTCACACGTCTTATGGCTTTATTCGCGACGCCTGGAGCGTTGAGCCTCATGAGGCCACCAACAGTGCAGGGGCTGGTGCTATTGAAAAGGGCGTGGAGAAAGAGGCAATGGGCGCCAGCTCAGAGACCCCGCGTAACGCTAAAACATTTATTGACCAAGAAATGTTTGAGCGCCTTTTAGGCATCGTTGACGACTCCAGGGACACATCCAACATCAGGGTTAAACCCAAGGAGAAAACTACCCCAAGCAACATCCCAAGCAAAATCCCAAGCACAACCCCAGGCACAACCCCAGGCACCAACGAGAGCGTGCCGCATATAGCTCCAAGCCCTATTGGCAAAGAAGAACGTATGGCACTTCGGAAGAAGAAAAGGCTTGAGCAACGCCGGAAGATAAGAAAGCAACGGAAATTGGACAAACAAGCGCGATTGAAAAGCAAGCCAGCTAAAAATAGTCAGATTAATAAGGTTGCTACCAGACCGGCGAGACATAACCAGAGTAACAAAGTCGCCACAAAACTGGGAACCAAGCCTGCGCCGCGCATGCGGTTGGTAAAGGGTACGCGTTTTACCTCATCCAATTTCATTGTCTCCTGGTATGAACCGGCAAAGAACAGTTCGGGAAAGATAACTAGCTTCAAACAAACGTCTAAGAGTTTTTCGTTTGGTACATCCCGGTCACGTTATCCATCGGATGAATTGGCCAAACAGGCAGCGGATGACTGGCTGGAGAGGTGTGTGCAGGTCATGACACAAAACTAAGGATAAAGGTGAATCCAATGAGCAAAGCTATTATCAAAGCCTTAGAAGAGCGCCAGCGCCAGATCAACGGCGAAGGCTTCACCGCTGAGGATGACGACCAGTACAAACAAGGTGAGCTAGTCCAAGCCGCCGTTGCCTACGCACTAGCTGCCAACACGACAGGAACCGGGGTTGAAAGCCAAGCCGTTTCGCACTGGCCATGGCGTGCCGACTGGTGGAAGCCGAGCAGCGACCCCAGGCGAAACATTGAAAAGGCCATGGCCCTACTAGCAGCAGAGCATGAACGCCTTGGGCGCGATATTGAGAAACAGCTAACCAGCCTGCCGCCAACCGTACCCGAAATCGTATGGTCAAAAGATGATGAGCTTTTCAACTATGATGACCTGCAGGACGTAATTGAAAATAACGACCTGGAAACAGGTGCTACCGTATACCAGGGCACCACCCAACGGCTGATCCCAACTCAGTTCACAAATAACATAGTTGAACTCGTAGTAGAGACAATGAACGTTCGTGCCGAAGGGCCATTCATGGCTAAAAAAAGGGTCACTACCATGACGCGCACATTGAAAGAACTGTTGGCCGAAGAAAAGCCTGAGATTGTAGCAACCGCCCGTAAAGAGGCTGACAACATCCTCATGGATATTCGTCTAGCGGATCAACGCCGTATCGCAGAAACCAACAAGACAGATCTCCCTTCCGCCATGGGCGATAGCTAGCCAGTGTGACGGTACGGGCAGTATCAAGGTTTGACTCCCACTTATTGAGGTTATCCCGATGTACGTAAACACCGATGAGTGCGAAGCAGCAGGGGTCGATCCGAACGAGGTTAAAAAAATAGCGGCAGGTCTGAGCCGATACGCCAAACAGGCTGAACGGTTGGGTTTAACTGTATTCGGTGGAAGCGGTACCGGAATGCTTAGAACGGATTCAGGCAAGCAGGGGGCGTTAATTCTTGCTGTTTTAGATGGTGATTTTGACGGAGGCGACGGAGGAACAGACGTTGACCAAAACGGCCTCCAAAGAGGCTAGGTTTAAAAGGCTTGGCTGGCGCACGCGCCGGGGCTTCTTTCAAGCCTAACACCTCGCAAATAGCCACGTACTTAGCAGTAGATAACGAATCCTTACTAGCCATTACTCTATTGTTATTAACGTTTAGGGTCACAAGGTGCCTTCACAGGCATTAGTACATCACGTAACGTGACGTTATGTTCCACTGATAGGTTCTTATTATGCGATCCAGTACGAGTGGTCGTGTGGTCATCGACATTACACCGGAAGAAAAGCGTGCCATCTATGCCGAACTTAAGGCTCGTGGAGGATTGACCATGCGTGAATGGTTCAAACAGAAAGCGATTGAAGATGGTTTGCTTTCCCGAAGTTCTCAGGACACCGAATCAAACAGTAAAGAGGAAAGTTAATCTTATGTTGAAAACGGTCAAGCAAGCGTGCGTGTTCAATTCACAGGTCATGGATTACCAAATGGCCCAAGCCGTTGAACACGTATCCGATTTGATTACGGGGCAAGGCGACGGGACGGCCTTTTTCGAGCGTAATTACGTCACACAAGGTATGGCGCAGCTGTTTAACGAAGGGCTGTTGCGCTTGTCGGGGAAATCTGATCAAGCCGTCTTTGAACTCAGTCAAGCCATGGGTGGCGGTAAAACGCACCTGATGATTGCGTTAGGGTTGATGGCCAAGCACCCGCACCTGCGGCAATCGTATTTGCCAAAATCCTTAGAAAGCCAGGTCGATATTCAGGATGTGAATCTGGCCGCGTTCAATGGTCGAAATGCTCCTAACCACTACGTGTGGGGTGAAATAGCCTCTCAGCTTGGCAAAGCAGCGGAAATACGCGACTACTGGGCCGATGGGCCACGCGCCGTCGATGAGGCGAAGTGGATGGAATTGATTGGTGATGCGCCTACACTCATCGTCATAGATGAGATTCCGCCCTACCTGAGCATGGCCGCGACACAAAAAGTAGGCGATGGCACGCTTGCCAGCCTGACGACGTATACCCTTAGTTGCCTTATGAGTGCTGCGCTCAAACTACCGCGTTGCGCTGTGGTCATTGCGAACTTATCCGGTGCCTACGAGAAGCAGACGAGCGAGATTCGTAACGCCATTTCAGACTTGCAGAACGAAGCCAGCCGTCAAGCGAAAAGTATCACGCCGGTATCGCTAGAAGGCAGTGAGATTTACCAGATTTTGCGCAAGCGCTTGATTACTGAAATGCCCGATGAAGACGTGATCAGCGAAGTGGCGAACGCCTACGCCAGTCGCGTGAAAGCGGCCAAAGATGGTGGGCATATCGACGCCACGTATATCGGTAACGTGGTGGAGGAAGTAGAAGAAACGTACCCGTTCCACCCGTCGTTCAAGCATATCGTGGCGTTGTTCAAAGACAATGAGGGCTTCCGCCAAACGCGAGGGTTAATGCAGTTTGCAGCGCGGCTAGCGAAAAGTGTGCTTATACGAGAGCAAGATGATGTGTACCTGATCGGTGCGCAGCATTTTGACCTCAATGACCCGGCCGTACGCTCTGAATTTACGGGCATCGCGACACAGTTAACGCCAGCTTTAGCGCGTGATATTGCGGATAATGGAAATGCCATTGCCGAAGAAATTGACGCTGAGATTGATGCGGATGCCGGCAGTGCTCAACAGATCAGCACGTTGATACTCTCCACGTCACTATCTCGCACGGGCGGTCGGATCGGCCTAACAGAGAGCGAAATTCTTGAGTTCCTGGCAGCCCCGAACCGCAAGCCGAGCGAGTACAAATCCGCGCTTGCCATGTTGCAGGAACGAGCGTGGTATCTTCATCGGGAAGAAGAACGCTACTACTTCAAGGAAACCGAAAACTTAACCCGCCAAATCGAGCGTATGGCAAAGGATGTGCCATCGAGCCGTGTAGACACAGAGTTGATTCGCCGGATTACGGCCATGCTGACGCCGCGTGACAAACTCGCGTATCAGCATGTGCTTGTGATGCCAGAGCTGGACAGTATTCGGCTTGGCAGCGGACGGGTATTGATTGTGGTGCGCCCTGATGGACGTACCCCGCCCGAAAAGCTGAACTGGTTCTTTGAATACGTGGAAGAAAAAAATAGTCTGGCCTTTCTCACAGGGATGGAAAGCCACTTAGCGGATGCCGTCGAAGCGCGACAGCGAGAAGCTTACGCCATCGAGCAGATATGTAACCAGCTAAACCCTGGAGATACGCTTTATCAAGAAGCTCAAGAGCGTCGAGAAGATATTCAGATGCGCCTCGATCAAGCGATTGCAGCAGCGTACAACCGCCTTTACTTCCCCTCTGCCGGTTTTCAGGGAGCTGGCAAGCTAGGTCGCACCACTATACAAAACAACCTCAGTATCAAGAGCGCTGAACAGCAGTTGGAAGCGTTGCTAGCAAGCGCCAGTTGCGACGATAAGCTGGCGCTGAATATGCGGGATAACTTAGTGTCCTTCTTTTCTGAGCTTGAGGAACACGTCTGGCCGAAGAAATCACGGCGCGTGCGCTGGCAAGATGCGATTAGCCTGATGAAGACCGACCCGGCGCTACCCTGGCTGCCAGGTGCTAATGGTCTCGAAACGCTCAAACAAGAAGCCTTAAAGCAAGGGCGTTGGCGAGATAGTGGCGACGGGTACATTGAAAAAGGTCCGTTCCCGCAAGAAAAGACCACCGCGATCATTTCAGTTAACAAGACTTCGACGGAAAACGGCACCACAGAACTAGCCATCACGCCACGTCATGCGGGAGCCAATCCCGTTATCCACGTAGCTGAGCATGCAGGTGTTAGTAACTCAGACCCCGTAGTGGAAACCCCTGACGAGTATGTGACGGACAAGCCGACGCTCTATTTTCTCGTCGTGGATAGTGACGGTAAGCACATAGCTGGCGAGCCCGTTCCCTGGAACGCGATCTTGAAAATGCGCCACCAGATTCACAAGCAAGGCGATAAGCGACTCATCGAGCTGCAATGCACTCCCCAGGGGGAAATGACCTATACCCTAGATGGTTCCAATCCGAAGGAAGGCACACCGTATAAGGAGCCCTTTGAGGTCGAGCCTGAAAAACAAGTGCTTCTGGTGCATGCCGAGGCGGGTGAAGCCAGCGCCAGCGAGCGGTTCACGATACCAGCCAAGGGGGATAACCGGGTTCAGATAGATGACAAAAAGCCGACCCGGCTCACTAGCAAGACCATCCTCGACGCGACCGCTAAAACGTATGCTGTTCTAAACCACTTCAAGAGCGACACGCAAACTCGTTTCCGAGGCGTACGTATTGAAGTAGGTGAAGGCGAGCATACTGTGTCGATGCGTTTTAGTGAACGTGCTACCACCGCCGCAGAAATAGAACTAGCCTTGGACGCCATTCGCAAAATTCTCAACGACGATAGCGCTATCGTGACTATTCGCATCGACAGCGGTGCTGCCTTTGTTAACGGCTTTGAGGCCAAAGAGTTTGCTCGTTTGGCCGGCGTAGAGTTGAAGCCTGAGCATCTAGTGCAGGGGGGCGAGTGATCATGGGATTGGCACATCGCAACATTGAGGGAACCGCCATGAAACAGTCAAACAATGGGCCTGATTCTCAACCACGTCCCACCGAAGGGTTTGGCGTACCCCTGACAGAGACTAACCCACACTGTTTTCTGGTCCGCGTTCCCAAGAACAACAAAGGGGCGGTCGAGATTGTTGAAAACCTGGGGGTTCAGGCTAAAGACAACAGTAGTGAGGAAATCGTGCGGGTGATTCTGGATCGTCCACGCTGGACAGCCATACGCCAGGAAGTGCAGCGCATCTTTAACAACCGGCTAAAAGAACACAAATTAACGACGAGCCGTTGGAAGGTGGGTGATAACCCGGTTGATCGTCTGTTAGGTAAAGAGCTGTGTGTCTTGGCATGGGCCGTCGAAAGAATGGACGAAGACAATATACCCGTGGCTGTGCGCAACTGGATGGCTTTTCGGCCAGAAGAACGCTGGTGGCTTTTTAGCATGACGGCGATGAGTACCGGTCTTGCCCATGATGACGATAGAGGCTGGCGCGTAGCACTCCGACACGCGTTGGGTGATGTAGCTCAACATGATCTGTTCAAGCCACGCGGCGTAACCAAGCGTGCAGACGATCGCTCAGAACAGTCATTTGACCTATTTAGCCATAACCCCACCAAGGAGTGATGTATGAATTCTATGACGCAATCTGCCCCAGCAGAGCTTGTGCCCTTTGCCTTGAAAGACGCGCCAGCACTCATTGAAAAAGCGTTCCCGGCAACCAAGGTGTCTTATGAAGCCCAGAGAGAGAGGGGGGCTGGTCACGCTCAAACGTTAACTAGCCTTGGATCATACTGGAAAGGCCGTAAGCCACTCATTTTGGTTCGAGCGATTGTGTTAGGGAGTCTATTACCGCAAACAGATGATGCGGAGGCGGATCTGGCAATCTTAGAAGCCTTGATGGCCTTCGATATCGACAGTCTAGCGCGTCGTGCCGTTGTTCAAAAGGCTTTAAAACCCAAAGGTATAGCAGCCATGGTTCGCTTGGAGAATCCATGGGCGTACTTCAAGCCAAGCGTGAAAAATGGCGCGTCCATTACGGAGGAGGACGTTAAAGCACGACACTTTCCGCTGGATGCAGATGCGCTTGGGGTAACCTTGCAATGGAAACGTGGCCTGGATGACGACAGCAAAGCGTTTGTAATGGCCAAAGCGCTTGAAACACTACCTAGCTACGAAGCTCGCGCCAGCCTATGCAAGCGCCCAGAGGAAGTCGATCAGGCATGGTTGTATGCCCCGGTGTGGCGAAAAGTGAATGCTCATTTTGCCCACCTTGGCGTAAATGCCGACTCTTTTAATACGCTGGTTGACCAGCTTGGTCAGCTTCGCTATGGCCGACGCCCGCGTGTGGGCGATACCTTTAGCGGTGGCGGGTCGATTCCGTTTGAAGCGGCTCGCTTAGGGTGTGATGTATATGCCTCTGACCTTAACCCGATTGCCTGCATGCTAACGTGGAGCGCACTCAACATCATTGGGGCGAGCCCGGAAAAGCGTGCGGAAATCGAGAAGGCGCAGCAGGAGGTAGCCAACGCGGTTGATAAAGACATTACCGAATTAGGCATTGAGCATGATGCACAGGGTAACCGTGCTAAGGCCTTCCTCTACTGCCTGGAAACAAAATGTCCTGAAACCGGCTGGATGGTGCCTATGTCACCGTCTTGGGTCATTTCCAAAAGCCGAAGCGTTGTCGCTCAGCTGATACCGGATCATGAAAATAAGCGGTTTGATCTTGTGATTGCATCAGGGGTGTCCAAAGAGGCTATGGACCATGCGGACGTAGGCACGGTGCAAAATGGCTCATTGGTTTATGAGTTAAATGGCAATACTTATCGCACCGCTATTAAAACCTTAAGGGGTGATTACAAAACCGCAGAGGGCAATAACAGTAATAGGCTTCGCCGTTGGGAAAAAAGTGATTATAAACCCAAGGCGGACGATATCTTTCAAGAGCGTCTTTATGCCGTTCAATGGATTGAGGCGGACACGGTTAACACCACGAAGCCCAGGACATTTTTCACCTCAGCCACCGAGGCTGACATAACGCGGGAAAAAAAGGTTGAGGGATTGTTAGCCGATAATTTAAGCAAGTGGCAGGAAAGCGGATTTGTCCCTGATATGGCGATAGAGCATGGCTACAACACAAGTCAGCCTATCCGCGAGCGAGGCTGGTCACATTGGCACCACTTGTTCACGCCACGGCAACTGCTAACGATGGCCATTTTGCAACGTCACGTACGAAGCTCAAAAATGGCTAACTATCTCTACCATAAGCTAGCTAATACCCCTAATTGGATGTCTCGACTTTGCTTATGGGCAACATCGCCTGCCCGAGCCACGGGAGGCGCAGGTGACTATTCCGTACATGTATTCTACAACCAAGCACTAAACACGCATTCTAACTATGCGGGAAGATCCTGGCACGATTACCTTCCTATTTATCAAAAGAATGCGCCCGTATCTCCCGTGCCGGGTAAGAGCGTCGTTGCAACTAAAACAGCCAGCGAAATAGACCAAATTAATGACCTATATATAACTGATCCTCCATACGCCGACGCGGTTAATTACCACGAAATTCTCGAGTATTTTATTCCATGGTTAAGGAAGAATCCCCCAGCACCATTTGACCAATGGAAGTGGGACTCACGCCGGAACTTAGCCATCAAAGGTTCTGACGACGATTTCCGAAGCGGTATGGTCGATGCGTACAAAGCGATGGCTGATCACATGCCCGATAATGGCATGCAGTGCGTGATGTTTACCCACCAGGATACCGGGGTCTGGTCCGATATGGTGGGTATCTTTTGGGCCGCAGGCTTGCAGGTGGTGGGCGCTTGGTACATCGCCACAGAGACCACATCTGAATTGAAGAAGGGTGGCTACGTACAGGGTACCGTTATTCTGATGCTGCGCAAGCGCCTCGACGGCGACCGTAAGGGCTTTACACGTCGTATCTACCCCGCTGTGCACAATGAGGTGGAAAACCAGATAGAGGAAATGCTTCACCTTAACCAGCAGGTCGAAGATCACACAGGCGAACCGGTGTTTAACGATGCTGATCTGCAAATGGCCGGGTATGCCGCTGCGCTCAAGGTACTGACGGCCTACACCGAGATTGGTGGTGAAGATGTGACCACCTTTGCGCTACGTCCGCGCAAAAAAGGTGAAAAAACCGTGGTTGATGAGATCGTTCAGCAAGCCTCTGAAACCGCGAATGGTCTCTTAGTACCCGAGGGCCTTAAGCGGGATACCTGGCAGTCGATCAACGGTATCCAGCGATTTTACCTGAGGCTCCTCGATATTGAGACGACCGGTGCCAGTAAGCTTGATAACTACCAGAACTTCGCCAAAGCCTTCCGCGTTGAAGATTACACCCGCGTGATGGCAAGTACCGCGCCGAACAGTGCCAAGCTTAAGCAAGTCAACGATATGTCCTCGCGTGACTTAATGGAGACCACGGAACTTGGGGCCACGCACCTGGGGCACTTAATGGTGGCCTTGCAGCAGTTATTAGGTGACGTTGATATCAAAGTTGCGGTGAAGCAGTTAGCCGATAACCTACCCGACTACTTTGAAAAGCGCGGTGAACTGGTCGATATGTCGCATTTCCTCGCCGCGAAGGTGGCCAATGAGGACGTGCGGCAATGGGCAGAGGTACTGGGCGATCGTATCGCTAACGAACAACTGGCATAGGGGGGTCCCGCGTGTCGCTTTATCCTATGTCGATGGGGGCGGGTTCACTGCCCCCCAGCATTACCCGGTTATCATCGCGCACCCACGCGCTCGATGAATCCTTTTTAAACAAGTACCTGAAAGGGGCAACGCGCTATCGCCGTATTGCAGGCTATTTCACTTCCTCAATGTTTGAAGTGGCCGGCGAGGAGATAATGAACATTCCCCGTGTGGAAATTGTTTGCAATGCGGATATTCAGCCAGACGATTTGCGGGTGGCCAAGGTCGCCCAGGCAAAGCTCATGGGAAAGTGGAATGAACACACAGACCTTGAAGCCGATGCGTTGCTCAATCGTAAGCGCTACCAGCAGTTATCAGAGTTCCTAACACGCGGCCATACCATCAAAGTGGCACCGTCGAGTAATTGCGGTTTTGTGCATGGCAAAGCAGGCATTATCGACCTAGCGAACGGCCGCAAGATCGGCTTTATCGGCTCCATGAATGAAACGTCGTCGGGTTGGCGACACCATTACGAGATCCTTTGGGCGGATGAAAGCCCGGAGGGTATTGCCTGGATAGAGGCTGAGTTTGATTACCTTTGGAACAGTGCTGCCTTACTACCAGAGGCGGTCTCCACCGAAATACGCCGACGCACAAAGCGTCATGAAGTTTCCCTGCCAGAGATCAAAGACCCTGAACACGTAGCGCCAGCAGCATTGATTGAGTCTCCCATGTATCGGGAAGGGTTCACGCTCCAGCCGTGGCAGCAAGGCTTTGTGACTGAGGTGCTAAAACACTATCGAGCCTACGGGGTAGTGCGCCTCTTGTTAGCCGATGAAGTGGGGCTTGGCAAAACGCTGTCGATGGCGACGGGTGCCTTGACGCTTTCATTACTGGAGGAGCAGGGAGGTAAGGCACAGCCGACCGTGGTGTTTACACCGGCCACGCTTTGCGAACAGTGGCAAACGGAGCTGATCGACAAGCTGGGGATTCCCACCGCTCGTTGGGATACACAACAAAAGGGATGGGTAAACCCTCATGGTGTACTGATATCGGCTATCGGTACGCACCACATCGCAAATTGCCCGCTTCGGATTGGCATTATCTCAACAGGCCTGATGGTTCGCGACTCCGAGGAAAAGCAGTATCTTCTTGGTCGCCGGGGTGATTATGGGCTTGTGGTCGTTGATGAAGTCCACAAGGCACGTTCGATGCTGACGCCTGGATCGCGCCCGGAGGTAGACAACAAGCTGTTAGCGTTTCTGAAAAGGCTCGCAGGGCAGGCAAAGCACGTCATTCTCGGTACAGCAACGCCCATCCAAACCCGTCGAGAAGATTTGTGGGACGCGCTACGGATACTCAACCAAGGGAAAGGCAGTTTTGTATTGGGTGAAGGGCTATCTCGCTGGCACTACCCGTCTGAGGTGGTAGATTTGCTTTCGGGGGTCCAGCGGATAAACCGCGCTGAACAGGCCTGGACACTGGTTAAAACGCCATTACCGCCCGTTGGGGCGACCAATGAGCCCAAGGCTAGACAGCTTTATCATCTTATCCGTACCGAGCTTGGAATAGGAAAAGGCGCTTACTATTGCGACCCACCACTGGCGACGCTCGATGAAGACATACGTGACGTATTGCAGGATGCCTTAGACCAGGACGTGAACGGCGCCAGCTTCTTTCAGCGAGAAAACCCGTTTGTTCGCCACATTGTTCTGCGCAAGCGGTCAACGCTTGAAGATGCCGGTTTGCTGCCGCGTATTGCGGTTGACGTACACCCGGACCTTGCCCGCGTTAGCGATGATCACGCTTTTCGGGGGCTCTTTGACGGAATTGGCTTGCGTGTTGATGACGATTACCGGGCAGCGTACGAAGCAGCTCAACTGTTCGGTAAAGCGCTCGCCGCGAAGGGGCGGGGAAGCGGCTTTATGAAAAACCTGATGGAGCAGCGTATTTGTAGCTCTGTCCATGCGGGTCTTAGCACTGCTCGAAAATTGCTAGAAGGGGAGGCAGTCGAAGATGACGACGATGATCAAGGCATAATCGCTCAGGTTGATAATGCCTCAAGTTTAGAAGTAGAAGCCTTGGAAACGCTGATTAGCCGATTGAGTGAAGTCCGCGAAGATCCCAAACTGAACGCTATACAGTTCTATTTGGACAAAGAGCGGTGGCTGTCGCTGGGTTGCATTGTCTTCAGCCAGTATTACGATACGGCGGCCTGGGTGGCGCAATCGCTTGCATCACGTTACCCCAACGAAGCGATTGGCTTGTATGCAGGTTCGGGTAAAAGTCGCTTGTTCTTTGAAGGGACTAGCGTTGCGGCCGAGCGTGAAAATCTCAAGCTCATGGTGGCCGAGCGAAAAATTAAGCTGATGATAGCCACCGATGCGGCTTGTGAAGGCTTAAACCTCCAAACGCTAGGCACATTAATCAACGTAGACCTGCCCTGGAATCCAACAAAACTGGAGCAGCGTATTGGTCGTATCAAGCGCTTTGGTCAGACGCGTGATCGCGTCGATATGCTCAATCTGGTCAACCATGGCACAGTAGATGAACGGGTCTATGAGCGGCTATCAGAACGAATGCGTGACCGATTTGACCTGTTTGGTGCCTTGCCTGACACGATCAAGGACGAGTGGATTGAGAATATCGAAGACCTGGGTGAAGAAATGGATAAATACATCGAGGCACAGAAGAAAGAGACTGGGTTCGACATTAGGTATAACAACACCTTAGTGCCTACGGATACTGATTGGGGGGAGTGTGCGGCGGTTCTATCGCGTCGTGATTTTCAGGTGCTTATGAATCAAAGCTGGAGTGGGAAAGTAAAGGCGAATACACATGTTGAACAAAACAGCCTGCTTTGAAAGGCGCGCCTATGTATGCAGAAAACGGTTGGCATTGCAGGCTTACGAGGATACAGGGGCTGGCCTATGTAAACCTACTAAGTCAGTCTGGCATCTGTAGATTAAAATACTTTTAAATTCATAGCTTTGAGAAATGGATAACGAATGAACCGGCCAGCGTTAAAGCATCTCAATACATGGAAGTACACGAAGTATGTGAGCTGGCCGGCAAGCTGGGTGAAGCCTATGATTCGGATTCCATTGCCTTGTGGAAAATACATCACCCGTTCAGTGAATCCGCTTGAAGATGAGCTGGAGACCATCCAGAAATGCAAAGCCGAGCGTGACAAGATTGCCATACCAATATGGGGGGAGGAGCGCTGGCGCCAGATCCTTACCGTGCCTGCACGAAGTGTTAGCAGGCCACGAAAAGACCCCACAACACCATACAATGGTGTTCAGCACCAGGAGCGCCCAGGGAGGGCAAACCGCTACACCACAACGTGGTATGAAGTTGAACACCATCCAGGGACGCTAATCGAGTCGCAAACGCACGGGAAAAGACTACCTAGAAAAAAGCGTAGCGCTGACTTTTCGTATGGTACAGATAAAGCCATGTTCGCTGATAAGGAGCAGGCCAAAGAAGCGGCCATTGCATTGGCGAAGGAGAAGCAATCAGAGGTCTACGTTGTCATTCATGGTGGCGATGACGAGCCATCAATTATGACGCTAAAAACGTTATAAAGCAGTAGGTTATAAGCAGCCAAACAACCCACTAACCAGGACTCGAAATGAGGCCCTGTTTTTTATGGGCACAATAAAATTATAGGGCCTGTTAAAAAATCGTTGCTTGAACCTGACAAAGTATGCTGAACTAAAAAGGTGTTAGTGGCTTCGTTCACAGGTTTGGCCGTGCTGTGAGTGTCCCTAACAGAGTACCCTCGTAGTGTGGATGCCCTTTTTAATACCACCGCTACACAACTTATGGCCAAACATGTGTAGCCATAACTGCCAATAGGCGGTTTGATTGTGGTGCAAAAAAGGAGTCGTCATGTCTAAAAGTCCTACCTCCAGGCTATTAAAGCCCGTCATCGCCAAGTTGGTGACCATTCTTCCGATCCCCGAGGATCATAAAGACCCTCTCGCGAGTACCGCGCAATTTTGCCATGCGGCTCTCGGTTCGATCAGCCCCGAAAAAGCCGGTGAACATAAACTACCAATAGAAAAATACCCCCCTTATTTCGACTGGTGCCCTGAGTACGATTTTATATCGACTTCACGCCGTATAAGTCGGCTATTAGGCCTACCACAACAGCAAAGTGATGACGCTGCTCAGCTGGTCATTAGTGAGCTTGGCAGCAATCGGATTGGCTTGAATAAGGCGCAATTGTTCCTTGATCCCACCTTCGAGAATATCCGGGATGCGCACCTTGGTTTCCTTCTCAAAGGATTACCTTTTGAGGAGGGGCGTTATAAACCGACCACAGCAACCATGGCAATCGCTAGCAAGGTCATACCTAAACCGGACACATCGTGGGCCAGCCGTTTAGGCTTAATGAGTAAGCAGCCGAGTACGCATTTCAATGGCAACGTGCTTGAGATCGTTGCGAGAAGTAAATGCTATGTCTGGTCATTTCCTCCCGCAAAGCTAAGTGAAACAACCACTGCATCAATGGATATATTTGATGGCTGGGTGGGCAGTGGAGGTGAGTACGATCGTAATAGGGCGTCACTGGGGATGGGGTTCGTGATTATAGCTGAGCCTTGGGGGAGTAAAGACCCTGCAACGGGCAAAGCCCATGATCAATACAACTTCTACGTACCGCATTGGCTCTATGATGAGCGTTATGCAAAGTTAAGACCCGATAGTGATGGATGGCGTGTGGGCAACATTTTAGATAAAAGCATTTACGAAGGCTGGCCCAATGGGACGAAGTTAAAGTGGCATCTTCACGGTGGTATCAGGTCCTTACCCCAGATTAAATCCTGTCTGAAATGCAGCTCACTCTATATAGAACGTGCTAACGCCTTACCGGGAATGCCAGTGACGTGTAAATGTCACGTCGCTGCGATGGTTGCTGCTAAAGCTGCTGCCTCGACGGCTTATGACATGGGGTATAGGGCTGGGCTGAATGCCTCCGATGGCAGTGCTATTTGATTATTGCACGCGGCAAACGCGGAATCTCGGTGGGTTCTGCACAATCACAGAAGGAGACAAATATGAGCTACTACGATCAGAAAGAGAAGGCCCTTGAAGCAGCAATGGCGGCAGCCCGTGTGGCGTATAACCAGGGGTATGGTGACGGTGTAACCCAAGGCGTTGAGGCAGGCATTGGCATTGGCTTTGTCATGGGCGTTCAAAGAGTGCAGGCGGCGTTGTCAGATGGGCTACGTCACGGCTCCCCGGAGTGCGGGCGAGCGTTAGAAGGCATGAAGCGTTTAGGCATTAATAAAGAGGGCTAAGTGCCACCGTAATACCGCCTGCAAAGCGTCAGGCGGTATCAGGTATGCAGCGATTAATCAGTCAACGCATCCGATTCCCTGAGCGCCTTTGCTAAAGCGATATCCAGCTCAATCTCACTAGCCGAAACCGTCATAATCTCCGGCTTATCCCATTCAGAAACCGCCACTATATCCTCTTTGGTCAGGCCTAATCGGCTCTGTAAGCGCGCCGCATAGCGGTCTGGCAGAATGGGGTGCTTGGCATCCCAGGGCGCCAAAATGGTTGCGCGGGCGTAGCAATCATCCGTCTGTTCCATTCCTTCAAGTGCAATGCTATTCGCGTGTGCGAGGAGGGGGGAGATACCGTCTTTCGATGCAATAATGGGCGTTTGCGTTTGTACCCAAGCCCAGCTCCGGTATTCGCTTTCACCGTCACGAACATAGGCGATTACGATGGCCTGCCAATGACGAAATGTGCCAGAGGCCACGGTGTAGGTGGCTTCAATCTTCTCCGGGGTAGCGATACAGAGTAGGTTTTTGCCGTGGTGGTGGGCTGGTATGGGTTCACCGGCTTCGGCACGGGAATGCAGAACGTAGCGCCAGCTATAAGCCAGCCGCGCCATTTGCTCGATTTTGCTCCGCTCACGAACGGATATTGGCTTATTGCTGTGCGCGGCGGTGCGCTTCCGGGGGCTTTTAGTTTTGGCCATAAGTGTCAATGTCCGTGCTAAATAGAGTAGAGGGCTTAAGAATCACTCTGCGCTGATAGCGCAAACGCCTTGTTGAATATATCGGCCGCATCGTCACGATAGCCGGTGGTGGCGTCAAACAAGTAGGTTTCTGTTGTCGCTACGGTCGAGTGGCCCAGTAACTTTTGAATGGCACGAAGCGGCAAACCGGCTTCAAGCAGGGTGGTTGCATAGGTACGGCGGTAATCGTGTGGCGCAATGTCAACGTGTTCGCTACCCAGCAGATGGCGAAGTCGCTGGTTCACTTCACCACAGATTTTCTCAAGGCGCTTGTTAATCATGGCCACCGAAAGCGGCTTGCTAACATCCTTCGGCCGTTTGCCATTGCGCCAGATCGCCGTGAGCAGAAAGCCAGGTTCCCGGCCCCGGTAGTGGTCCAGGTAGTGCATCAGGCGTTGCCACGTTCCATCGGCAATCTTAAGCGTACGGTCTTTGTTGCCTTTACCGGTCACATGGACTTCACGGGTCACCATATCAATATCGGAAAGCTTTATGCTGCAGGCCTCCGCACGCCGGAAACCACAGGTGGCCAGCAGCGAAAAAATCACACCATCGCGGGCACCCATCGCGGAATTCAAGCTGTCGCAGTAGGTCAGTATCGCATCGAGCACAAAACGTGGATGGGCTTTGCCGCGGCTCGATTTATCCGAGTTGGCCAGCTTGATCGACTTGATACGCTCATACGTCTCGCGTTCCATTAATCCCAGCATCACGGCTTCTTGGGCCACGCCTCGGAACAAAGCACGGAAGGCGTTGCGCGAGGCAGCGCTTAAGGGTTTATCGGGGTGATCGCGTAATGAGTTCAACGCTTCCTGAACGACGCTCCCGGTGAAGTCTTCCCAATGCACAAAATCAATGCAATGCAGCTGCTCGGGATAGACCTTGCGCTTGTCGGGCTTATCTACACCGGGGGGTACAAATTTAGGGGGCTTGGGCACGCCGATAAAATATTGAGCAATGCGGTTCAGCTGACTACGCTTATTATCGCGGGATACTTTTGACTCTTGGGCCTGGATGTGGCGCCAAGCGGGATTGCGGTTACGCGGGATCGGTGATGCTGACATGCGTACCGGAATGGCATCGTGCGTGATGGCCACATTGCCATAGCTAGCCGGCGATGGGATCACCGAACCTTGGTTATGGAGCGGCACAACCTGGGAGTGCTTAACATCATGACTCATACTACTGGCCATCCTTAAACGTCGTTGCTCTTGGACACAGACTGCAGTGCAGTTTCCAGGTCATCAAGGTCGGTTCCACAAGATGGACAGTATTTGCCGAACTTATCCGCATGAGCTTCATGGCCACAGCGTTGGCATACGTAGAATTCTCCGTCGTTCATAGCAGGCGCCCATATTGTGACTGGATCTCCCGGTACCGGTAACCGGGCTATATCAAAGTATCTATTACGTACATTATATATAATTTGAAAGGGATATGGGAGCCGCTTGGTGCGTCACCGCCCTTCTATATGCTTCACTCGTTAATAGCTTAATTGTCACTTTTCGCATATATATCAACAGTATGCGTTGCTTTGCGTGGTACAAATGAGGGCTCAGATTTAAAATCTAGGTTTCTAGCAGGGGCGTTGGGCTCGGAATTTTCGTAGAGACGCTGAAAATGGCTTCCCAGAATCTTGCAAAGCAGGTAGGCGACCACACAAAGTGCTTAATTTCTCAACGCAAAGTGCTTAACTTCCACACAAAGCACTAAATGCGGCGTATACCCGCCCAGCACACTGAATACAGATTAAGCGTAATTACTGTAATACGGGTATTACAGTAATATGAGGTGGATTTGTGCTGGAGGCTGTATTTTGATCGCTACGGCACGTAGTCGATATTTTCAGTGTAAGAAACACTAGGCGTCGGTGAATGATCAATCATCATGATTTCCACTCGTTCTTCAAGACACATAGCATCAATAAATTCACCACAAAATTTATAACCCGCTAACGTTTCGGCCTCTGCATTAATCTCAAATTCAAAAGCAGTGACGTTTTTACTAATATCAGTTTCTATGTAAGGCTCAATAAGGAACGGGATTTCAGCCCCAATAAACCAAGCTAAATCATAAGAGAGCTGGTGCTTACGATACGAAGGGTCTATATAAATCATGCCAATATTGATCGTGTAGCACATATTTACTATGTTCTTCAAAGAACTACTCTGATTTTTTTCTTCGTTTTAGGTAAGACTGCCTTGGCTTGCTTTTCACGCCAGATGCTCTCTTGTTCTTTACGACGTAAAGCAGCATTTCGTTTCTTAAATGGGGCTAGGTCAGGCACATAACATGTCACAAGCTCTTTATAGCCATCTTTGACGATGAACAGCAAGTAGAGATTGCTGCCAGGAAGTGTCCAGGTTTCAGCGGGATCATGAGGGCCGTATCGCATACTTTTATGTTTTAAAACGCTGTCAGGCAGCTGCGTTTGAACAAACTCTGGACGATACAAAAAGCGCATTAAGCTGCGACGTGGAGATTTAATAAAGTCGGTATTTCGTTCGGTGTAGCGTTGTACAGCATGCGGGCTGATTTGTATTTTTCCCAGGACGGGGGTGGTATAAGTAATTTTTCCAGCATGCAGATAGTGGTCGAACTCAATCGTTAGTGATGGGCCTTCTAAAGCACTTTGAAGGCGATCGTCGTTACCATTGACCTTCATGGCCGCGCCAAGCATATCTGACCATAAGAAACGGGCATACGGAACAAGGTTTCTTGTTTTGCGGGCACCAGTGATAATTTGCAAAATCTGTTCTGATGAAAAAAAGAAACTATGACCATCGCCAGCAACAGGATAACGATCAAATACTTGCTCATGAAATAGCAAATGACGGATAGCTACAAACTCAGCGATAAGTTCATGACTTGCCTGTGGCTCTGGGAACGCCACGATAACCGTACCGCACTTATTAAGGCCTGTTGACCAAGCTATTTTCACTTTATCTAGGGAGCTATCCACTAGCCAGGTTCTTAAGGTCATCATATTCATTACTCCTTTCATTTCAGCGGTATGTAGAACAGTGTCACCACTGAGCTACCTTATCGCGGATGGTGGTTGGGTTGGTTGATGTGTATAGTTTCCCATACATATTGAATATGGCAAATTAATTCGGGAACTATCCAACGGTTTTTTTTTGGACAAAGCGAATCGACTTCATATAGTATCTGCCCATCACTAAGTAAAGGATATATAGAAATGTCAGTATTAAAAACGTACCTGGATAAAGAGAACGAATTAAAAAACCTGCAGGCCGAATTAGAAGCAATGAAAGATGATGCTGGCCTTAAGCATGAAATGGAGTTAAAACAGCGAATTGAAGCCTTGATGACGGAGTTTGACAAGACCAATCGTGACGTGATCAATCTACTCGATCCTGAGCACTTCTCTACGAATGCTTCCGGCAAGACGGGAACTGGGGTACGTAAGAAACGTGCCCTCAAAGTCTATAAAAACCCGGAAACCGGTGAGGTAATTGAAACACGAGGTGGGAACCACAAAGGCATTCGCGCCTGGAAGGATCAGTATGGCCAGGAAACGGTAGATAGTTGGGTTATCGCTGAGCATACTTAATTGCGGGTGATTACTTGCTAAAAAGCTCACTGGGGCAAGTTTTAACAATGCGTGTAGTAACTTCGGTTGCTGCACCTTTTTTTTGGCCAAAAGGTAGGCAAAAAATAACCTCCCGAGCGCAAGCGCCGGGAGGTGTGGTGTTAACGGTTAGGCTTGCCGCCTAACCGGTGCGGATCTGCGTAGAAATCGCAAGTCTGGGAAACCCAGCACCCCTTGCGTTTTCAGTACGTCATTCCAGTCTACGCTTTTTTCACCCTCTGGTATGGGCATTGGGGGCTCAAAGACAAACACTTTGAATCCTTCTACCTCCAGACGATCTTTCAGCGTGTTAGCGGCCTCCTCGCCCGCTTTTGATACATCTTTATCCTGCCAAATAATGAACGTATGAACCTGATCTTTAAGCACCAATGGTACTTGGTACCCAGCCATCAGAGACGTGTTAACCAGGCTATGAACACCGATGCCTGTAGCAGACATGGCAGCCCAGCCAGTCTCTTTGCCTTCACACAGGCCCAGCACGCCACCTACTGGATCGCCTAGCTTGATAGAGCAGCCATTCACCTCCATATCGGAAGGCGCAGCCATCATCTTACGAGCCGACTCAACAGGTGCCTTGCGCCCTTCTGGCGTCAAGTACGTGCGGTGAACTGTGACCAGCTCCCCATCAGCATTACGCAAAGCGCCCATAAATGCCGGGTAATCGCCAAGGCAAGACCACTTCGAGGTTTCGACCCCATCTACTTCTTGGATCGTCTCCTCGTAGTAAGGCAGTGCTGGGTGAAAGCGCAAGTGTTCAGTATCAAACAACTTGCTGCTAACGCGCAGTCGAATGCCACGGTCTTTCATCAGGTAGCGAAGAAACGGAGCTGCTTCTGGCGCTGTTAGCGCTAAACCTTCATTCCAAGCCGAAAGGATTTTAGAACGAGCCCGCTCGGGAGATACCGTGCGAACTTTAGCCATGCGTTCTTGGAGGTTTTTTGCCCAGCGGGGAATTTCAGGCACCACCACATTACTACGTGGCTTAGCTGGCGTTCCGGTTAGCCGGGTTTTAGGTTGCACTTGGAGAGATTCACCTACCGCCTCTAAGGCTGTGCGGAAATCCCATTTATTAGCCCACATCAGGACTTCAAAGCCATCAGAGAATGCGCCACAGCAGTTGCAGATAGCGCTTCCACGCTCGTTGAGCGTATCACGGAAGAAACGAAACCGCGTTTTACCGCCGTTAAAGGGACAAGGCATTTGCTTGCCGGGTTTTTGCAGTGCTGTTTGAAAGCCCTCGGGGAGTAATGAACCCAGGGCTAACGGCCAACGACCGCGCACTGCTTCTTTTACTGCATCAGATTCAAAGTATTCGTTATCTTTGAGCATTACGGTTCTCCATGAAGTTAAGGGTATGGGACTTCCCTTAACCCAGGCCGTGCCAAGGTTAAGAGAAGCCCCATAACCCCACGGCAAAGAGAACGCGCCCCTAACAGGGGATCGGTTCCCTGCCAAGGTGGGTATATGACGAAAACGCCAAAAGACGCAGATCGTTAGGACGATTGCGTATAGAAAAAAAGCGTGGGAATAGCGGGGTAAACCGCAAAAGAAGAATGCTGGTTATTTAGCAAGGCCAGCGCTACCTTCGAAGCTCTATCAACGGATAGAGAACACCCATAGATTCGCATGATCCCACAGGCATGTAAAGCGTTAGGCTTCTATGGTGCAGCGCGCAAGTTTATTTCATATACAGTTATGCAATATGATATCGGTATAATGTATATACCTAACTATCTACCCTTTGCTGTGTAAAGAATAACGCCACTCATTGAGTGGCGTTATGGTTTCAGTGGCTACGCTGCCTGGGCTTTATTGCTAAGCCCTTGGGTAACGAGGTCACTAATAGTGTACTGCAAGTCATGTAATGCTGGTGTGGCATAGTCACAGATACGGCACATGGCCATAGCTGCGATATTTATGTCATACCCTGCTTTGCCCAGTGGATCATCTTCAAAGCGCAGTAGGTTAATGACTTCCTGCTTTATGCGTTCAACGTCGGCAGCAATCTTGGTACCAATTGTGCCATCAGGTGTTCCGCCCAACTCTACGATATTAAAGCGCACGTCAATATCTGGATCATCCACGAAAGATGACAGAAGGTTTAGCACCTCCATATCACGGCTTTTAAGCCGTTTTCGTAGACGCTCGGCCATACCTTCGGTTTCGTCATCGATTTCACTATTACGAAGGAGCAAGCTTTTGAGCCCGGTAAGGGTGATCTCACCCAGAAGCTCGATAAATACGTCACCTTCTGCATAGAATTCGGGCACCACCGCTAGGTACGCACAATCAATGTCATACGTACTATCCAGCAGGTCGATTACCATTCCTCTTGCACGCTCGAACCGCGATGTATCTTTCATAGACCTCTCCTACGCTGCTTGTTGGGCAGTTGAGTAAAGGGCATCTATGGCGGTTAGCATTTCGCTGAACGTAAGCTTCCCGTAGTGAAACAGGTCACGGTATTCCTGTGCCTGGACACCCAGGCGCCAGCTCTCTTGCGTACTAAGGGTTTCAAGGGCGTTCTTGGCCGTCAGCACATAGCCGGTAGAGATAAGGTCTTTTAGAACCTGTTCCGGCGTTGCGTACGTACTGTGTCCGCTAAAGCCTTTTTCATCGAAAAACTGCGCCCGGTAATGACCTGGCTCAGTTGCATCCGGGAGGATAACCGCATATAGATCGGTTGTCGTTTTCAGCTGAACACCAATGGGATTGCCTGAGTGACGTTCCCAGCATGCATCCATGGTTGCTTGTCGCCGCTTAAAGCTCGCTTTTAAACTAGGTCTCATGATCCATCTCCATACGTGAAGACGGTATCTCCCCGGCTTGGGGAAATACCGCCAAGCGGGTAGTAAAAGGTAGGTTAGAACAACGTCGCAGCTGCGTTAGAACGGCTTACCATAGGCATCGGTAAGTTCAGTATCAAACACAATTCCGGTCTTAGGGCACACAAAGCCATAATCAAGATCAGCGGCAAGTTCCTGCAGCCGGTCCTCATCGACGGTGTGATGCAATGTGGCGCTCACCGTGATGGTGCGTCCCTCTGCTTTAATAATCTCGGTCGATTCTATCAAGGGGTCTGTAACGTGGTAGTCCACCTCTTGAACGATATCGTCGATATCAAAGTTATCGGTATGCGGCTTGAGTGTAAATTCAAACCTGACCATTGAAGTTTCCATGTAAAGCTCCTTTAGGCTCATAGAAATAGGTGATTGCACAGCCGAAGGGCCATGAACCATCCGTAGTGATATTGCGTGATAGCTAGTCAGCCGTACCTCAAGAGGTGGCGGAACGGCCTAGCAACAAACGACGGGCGTAGGACTGATCAACATTCTGATCAATCTGGGATAACACCTTTTCCAAGGTGGCTTGTAGGTCATGATGAGAACTACTTTCCCAGCAATAGCCTGAAACCGTAGAGAGGACATTGCGCCCTTCACTACAATAGTTACCGGCTAATCGAAACTGCCCAGCGCCAGCGGGAGATAACCAAAGGGATGCCGTTTTGGGACCTACGGCCGTATCGTAATCCTTGGTAGCAAGGATGCCGGTATGTCGAAGGTCGAAAGGGCTTGCGGGTAGCCAGCCGTAGGCTGTTACCAGTTGGGAAAGCTCTGTCTTGGTGGGGCAGATTGTCATAGCGGAAACCTAGCGTAGAAGTAGGCTCGCTTACCCTTAAGGGCATGGAGCCCACAAGGGTTAGAAAAATACTGGTTAATTTTGCGTGGCCAGTGCTACCACGTCAGATCGCTAAAGAGCGATAGAACGCCTAATATACCGAAATCACGTATGATTGGTATATACATCGAGAGAAACATTGCTATGTCGGATAAGCCATTACCTGATCTACCCTCGCTCGCTCAACGCCGCATGGAGTGGCGCAGACGCGTGCGCCAGCAACTAATGCCCATCGGTCTTCTTGGGGTCGTGACCGGGCTGATGCCATTGGCTTTCCATTCCTGGTTTCAACCATTACCGCTATGGCTGTTATTACTCACAGCCATAGGCATGCCCTTCGGCTTGGTAGTAATGGCACTAGCCTCCGTATTGAGCGATTACCCCACACGGTGGCATATCGAATTTGATCAACGAATACGACAGTCCCAGGGCAACAACGACCGCGTTTCCTCGCCATAGCCAAGCCAAAAAAAACCCCGCACTATGAACTGCACCCCAAAAGTTGGACACTCATCCAGCGATTGGGGTGTTTTTCATGGCGAAGTATAAGGAAGCGTTCAAGCTATTAGTCGTACAGCGCTACACAGAAGGACAAGAGGGTTATAGGAGGCTGGCCAAGCAGTACGGTCTTGACCATGCCACCGTCAGGCGTTGGGTGAAAAGCTATGAACAGCATGGCCTGAGCGGCCTGCAGAAGAAGTCCAGCCGCTACAGCGCTGAGTTCAAATTGTCGGTGTTGCAACGGATGAGACAAGAGGAGCTCTCAGCCCGACAAGCGATTGCCCTGTTCGATATCCGAGGTGGAGTGGGGGTCGTACGGCGGTGGGAAAGTCAGTATCATGAAGGAGGCTTCCAGGCGCTGGAGCCTAAAGCCCGAGGTCGCCCGACGAAGATGCCCACAGCAGAGCCCCCCAAGCCCCCACTTCCAGTGACTGAAAAGAGCTCGCTGGAGCAGCTGCTCCAAGAGAACGAATACTTGCGTGCTGAGGTGGCCTACCTAAAAAAATTGAGGGCCTTGCGTCAGTCCAAAGAGCAAGCCGCGCAGAAAAAGCGCGAGTAGTCCTTGAACTGAAGCAAGGCCACCCTTTGCCGGTGCTGCTAAAAGTCGCCGAACTGTCGCGTAGCACCTTCTATTATCAGGTAAGTGTTCAGCAGCTGGATGATCGGCATGCGGGTCTGAAGCGTCGAATTCATGCCCTCTACGAGCGTCACAAAGGGCGCTACGGCTATCGCCGCATCACAGCAGCGTTGCGCCAGGCGGGAGAGCAGGTCAACCACAAGACAGTCCAACGCCTCATGCAGCACCTTGGGCTGAAGTCGTTGGTACGCCCGAAGAAATACCGCTCCTATCGTGGCCAGCAGGCCAGTGTTCCCAACCTTCTTGCCCGTCAGTTTCAGGCTGAACGCCCCAACCAACGGTGGGTCACCGACGTCACGGAGTTCAATGTCCGAGGCGAGAAGCTGTACCTGTCGCCCGTGATGGACCTCTATAACGGGGAAATTGTGTCTTACACCATGCAGAAACGACCACAGTTCTCGCTGGTAGGGGAGATGCTGAACAAAGCCTTGGCCAAGCTGACCGACCAAGACGCGCCGCTGCTGCATTCCGACCAAGGTTGGCAATATCAGATGCCTGCCTACCGGCGCAAGCTCGCCGAGCATGGGGTGATCCAGAGCATGTCACGCAAGGGAAATTGCCTGGATAATGCCGCGATGGAGAGCTTCTTTGGAACGCTGAAGTCTGAATATTTCTACCTGAATCGGTTCGCCACTATTGAGCAGTTACAGGCGGGCATCCGACACTATATCCATTACTATAACCACGAGCGTATTAAGACCAAACTAAAAGGCCTGAGTCCGGTGCAGTACCGGAATCAGGCCTTGGCCGCTTAGTTGTTCACTGTCCAAGTTTATGGGGTCAGTTCACTAGGCGGGGTTTTTACATCATAAGCGTACGTCTTGATTAAGCTGCCTGCCCACCACTAATGCGGCTGGCAAACAAACGCGACATACGCGCTTCCCGCTCTAAAGCCTCTGCGTGTGCATTAAGCCAGGTAACGTGTACCTTACGCTCGCGCAGATCGATATAAAACGATGAAGACGGTTGTTGGCGCTTATTCATCGCATATTCAAACTCCTGCAAAAACTGGCTTAGTCGCATGCTTGATAGCCCACCGGGGGGTGTATCAGGTAGCTCATAGCACCAGTTCTGCCCTGCCTCTGTGAAACAGACCCGCAACACATGATCCGCTGGATCAGCGGCACAGAGATCGAGTGATTGCATGCTTTGCAAGGTCGTCATCGAGATTTGCATAACGTTTCTCCAGTAGGATAGCGAGCCTAATCCCCTCGCGGGCATCAGGCTCAATACATGGCAAAAGCCATCGTTAGGTGGATGGAATTACCTTAGATATAGCCTTTGTTGGCCATTGAGGTAGTGTCTTCGTGAGATACGATGATGTGATCCAACACGCGAATATCGACTAACCCCAACGCTTCTTGGAGCTGCTTGGTTATGCGCCTGTCGCCATCACTGACTGTGCAATCACCGCTTGGGTGGTTGTGATAGAACACCACTGCAGCAGCATTGTGCTTTAGCACATGCTTTATGACTTCACGAGCGTAAACCGAAGCTGAATTGATCGTTCCTCGGAAAAGCACGTCATTGCTTATCAAGCGGTGCTGCGTATCCAAGCAAAGCACACCGAAAAGCTCATGCTCCATCCCCAACAGGTAGCCTTGCAAATACTCAACCGATTGAAAGGGTCTCTCAAATTTCATCCCTTTAATCAGCTTGGTTTGTACCGCTAGACGAGCTAGATGCACCAGTTCTTCACACGTTACATCCCGGTCAACGCGATACGTTCCTGGTGCTTCACCAACGGTCAAGCTAACGAGCTCAGTGCTACCTAGCTGGTCGTAACAAAGCTCAGGTTCTAGCTCAAAGGCTAATGTGTGTTGAGTGGTCATAGTGGGATTCCAAATAGATACACGTATACCGAGAAAACGCCCCAAATGGGGCGCTCTCGGGACGTGTAGTAAAACCAATAGATACGATCAACCAGGGTGGCTAATCGCAGTGTGTCGAACGGATAGCGGCTTTCCTAACTCCCATACAAACCAAGTTGTTCAAGCAGCTCGTTATAGTCGTCGCCCATGGGCGGACGTTCTTCGTAGTTCATCGTGTGATAGCCATTGGAAATATTAGCTACCAATTCCTTTAAGCTTTGGTGCGCCTCAAGATAATAATCGCGATCAAGTTCAGCACCATCCGTTGAAGCCAGTTCTAGCGCGTCAAGGGCCAGTTGTAGTGCAGACTTTGCACGTTCAGGTTGAGGCATTAGCGTTACTGGAACACTGTCCGCAACTTCGCTAACCAGTGCGCCTTCCCATACAGTGGCTTTGGGGGGCCATCCATTGAAGAGCATACCAATTTCTTCATCGGATTCATGGTGTGCAAGATCTACGGCTTTATAGTGTTCGACTTCGATAACACGCTCATAGGTGCATACTTGGGTCACTTCCACTAATAGTTTGGTCGTCGTCATGGTTTTTCTCCAATGCAGGAATAAGCACAACACCACCCTCTCGGGTGAAATTGAGCATTAAGGCGCGATATACGCCGATAGAAAGGGTTTTGAGTAAGGCTTATGCCGCGAGGGTATAAACCCCGGTTTCGACCCGGTGGAAGTAGCGTTCATCCTGCAGGCATTGACGTACCTTTGCCTGCCAATGTTGGTTGCCTCGCATCGCTGCAAAGGGGCCCATCATTTGGTAGATTTCCGCAAGACTCATGGTGGAGCCACGTTGGAGAACCCGTCGAACCGCGGCTTTCCAAGTGATGTTCAGCATGTTGTTGGCACGCTGGTTTATGACCGCAAGAAACGCTAGTGAAGTCGCTTTTTTACGTTTAAATACTAAAAGCTTTTCATGGGCAATTCTGACCAGACGGCCGTTATACTTGCGTTGATCACTCACGCAGTTGTGCTGTGTCTTAATGATTTCATCGACCAGCCTTCCGGGTGAAACGCGCTCGACTAGGCTAGAAAGGTTGTAATAAGAACCAGCTTTTCTAAGGTTGCCCATCAGAATTCCATAGTGGCCACCTTCTTCGCAGGCGTCGTGGATATTCAACAACGAGAGCTGCAGGGCCTCGATAAATTCCTCAAGCTCCATGCGTGACATATCCCATTTATTGGGCTCGCCCCACTGGTTGCCAGAATAATTAATCATTGACCAGTAAGGCGGATGCCAGAAGCAAAGGTTCGCTTCTTCACCTGCCGCAGTCAGTAGATCGTCACGCAAAAGGTTGAAGCCTTGGTGTAAATCGGTACCGAAAAAACGCACGCCCATTTCGGTCGCTACGTCCTTCGATGTACCACCACCAACACTGGGATCAACCAAAAGGCCGTCCTGGCGTGTGCGGTAAGTCTCAACGAAGTCTTTAATGATATGGCCAGAGCAATTGCCGCGATAACGGCTGTTACCGTAGTGGCCACGGTCGGGATAGCTGCAGATAGAGTTAGCAAACATAGGAAAGATCCTTTTTAAGGCACGCACAGGCTGTTACAACGCCGTTAAGGGCGATGGGAACAGTATGGGTGCGAGGGTAGGCGCCAGCGTTTAAGTGAGCTGGACGGTTCGATTGGCGCGACAAGCAAGCAAATGCTCACACAGGCGTTTTTTAGGCCTATGCGGGCATACCAGAGAGGGATTCCCTCACAGGATAAATGCCCGCGAGGCAAAGGGTGTAGCAGATCAGTGACGAATTAGCTCAGTGAGTTAGTCGTTATGATGCTTCATTCTACGAAACACCATATAACCACCCGCGCAGAGCGTTCCGATCATGATCACAAGGATCGGTGAAACACCGATAAAGAACTGTGCTGTGCTGCTCATGATTTTTTCTCCGACGCATCTAGCATAGCTTTCAGTGTACTGGCGATGAAAGCAACAACAAAGAAGGTAAACGCTCCTATATAGGCTGTCACTATCTTATCTGGCTTGATAATGGTGCCTAACAGGGCTGCTACCAAACAAGCTGCTGCCATCGTAGAAGATGATCTATCAACTACATCCAGCATAGCACGCATCACTATTGTCTTCATTTTCATGCATGGCGCCCGTTTATGGTCACAGCCTTAGCATCCAAAGCGGCCGCTTCCTCCAAGGACGCTACGAGCCATTGGTAATCATCAGGAATATGCTTTTCGCGCAAACGTCCAGACTCAATCATTTCTGATAGACCGTCATGGAGTGCTTGGTATTTAGCGATAAGCGCTGATGGTACAGAGGGCTTCGTTTGAACGGTGGGGTCAGTCATGGTTATTACTCCGGGTTAGTCCCGGCGAACAACCACCCTGTACGGGAGATTGCCCGCATAGGGAAGATAGAAAACATCTGCAGGCAGACGTAGTAAGAAAGAATACTGGTTAATTTTGCGTGGCCAGTGCTACCACGATTGCTCACTAAAGAGTGAGAATGGGCTTAATATACATAGTGCAGCTTCACGGCGCCAGCCCTGGCAGCTCCCTATACGGGCAAAATAAAAAAAAACCACCTCCGAGGAAGTGGCTATCTGTAGCAGACCAAAGTTCACTTTAAAAAAGCATACCCAGTTGGTTGTGGTTCGACACGACCACATTGACCGGCAATTCATTGCCAACCAATGTCGCCTGGGTGTCCAGCGCCAGCGACTTACAAAGACGCATGCTTAGAACACCACCCGCTTCGTCCCGATAGAGCATGTCATGGACTTCCGATCCGTTCTGGTGATAACAGCGTACCGGATTGCCTTCATAGGCAGCCCAATGCCCCTGCTTAATTGGATAGTCAATCACATAGCGTCCATAGGATTCTTCCAACCACTTTTTGGCCTCGGTTAGAGAAACCGGGATCGAAGATGGCAATCCTTTCTCTAGGCGCACAGCTTTTGAGCAGACCCACTTCTTACCCTGAACTTTCACCACCAGACCAAGGTGATCACCACGACTGCGAGCTCCAGATGCAATGGCTTCTTCGTCATAGTAGGTCTCATAGGTTTCCCCCTGGTATCGCTCAGCCGGGGTAAGCTCATAGGCGGAAATATAGCAGGCGAAACGGGCCCCAAAGGGACCGTATGCGGTTCCAAAAGCAGTATAAAAACGGCCTTGGTAGTGCTTTGCCTTCACCGGCACGATCTTTTCTTTTGTCATCGCTGCGATAGAGCAGGAATTGATCTCCGTTAAGGGCTCCCATAGCTGGGCAGGCACCTCAATGACTTCCGATGGATTCATCATAGCTATCATCCTAATAAAACAGCGCACATAACCCTTACGGGCTATGTACGCTGATGGTGTGGTGCTGCAAGTTGCGGCAGCAATAAAATCAGTAGCATTCGCGCTACACTACGCAGCTATCGCGCTGTGCTGACATACCTTAGCCTTTGCGTCTTTAATGGCCTCATACACCAAATCCGCCAGATAGCCGTTATCACGACCATTAGCATCCTGTAAGGACTTAGTAGTATGAATACCGCCTAACGTCGTTTGTGCAAGCTGTACGCCGGTTTCAAGGCACTCTACCTTGGCATTGAGCCAATAGCAGGCCCCTTTTTCAGCGGCAAATTCACACAACGTGTCGATAGCGATTTCCGAATCCCATGAATCAAGGGCATCTTCATCACCCTGGAGTTCAACCACCACTGAATACTGCGGTGTGGTCTTTTCCCATACGACTCTAGGTTCTGAAACCATCGCATCAAGGATGTTGTACCCCTCACGTTCTAACGCATGTGAAATGGCCGAACCGTCCTCTCTAAGCCACTCAAGGTAGCTATCCCATAACGGCTCACCTTGGGTTATAGAGCTAATCACAGCAGGCCGATCGCCAACGTCGTAGTTGTCATCTTCGGCCAGATCAATCAACTCCTCCCCAAGAAGCGCCTCAGTCTCAACGTTCATACTATTGGGACCGTGGTAACGGCCATTGCCTGTCGGGGAAATAACGACAACCGCCGTACTCCACTCAACAAGTATCTCGATGTAGCGGTTCAGAGACTCGATAGATCGCCGTGTCTTTAGTCGCTTGTAGACGGTGGCTTGACCACTCTCCAAGTGAGCCTTAAACCGCTCAATCAAAGGCGCATGGGTATCAATCTTTCCGTAGAAAGCCATACCGTCGCCCTGGCTGTAGCTAAGGCTGTAACGTACGTCCATATCATCGTCATAACCCAGCTTCGCTAAGCGATGTTTGAAGTAACGATCAATTTCAATCATGGTCCACCTCATGAAATACAGGCAGACCTACCCCCTAGCGGGAATAGGCCCGCCTGGGGGGGAGAAACGCGACTAGCGCGAGAATTAAGCGTTTTGTTGCTCTAAAGAACGCACTAAGGCATCAAAGGCATCGTGCTGAATTATCCGTTCCCGCTTAGCAATTTCTTCGGGGGTATAACCATCTGATTCTTTGGGAGAGAAATTAGCCATATCGGCCAACCCTTCGTTCAGAATGTAGATGATATCGTCCCAATAATGCTCGGGAAGTGTGGCGGTCTTCACCGGCTGTGAAGGATTATCCGGTTTGGTAGTCATAATGTGCCTCCAAAGGCGTTTGAAGCGGTATCCCCAGAAGGGGTCTACAGCAATGAGATCAGACCTATCGCAAGGCCCATGATGCCAAGCCCAGCCCCTAACAGCCCTAGTACAGCTCCTAAGAGGCCAAGCTGGATGCCCAGACGTACGGGAAGATCCGGGTAGGTCGCTAGCCAGCGGATAACCTCCCGGCGACGAGCACGACGGATAACGAGCTGAGCGGGTTGATTGAAGCGAATACCTAAGGCATCCACTCCATCGTAATCCAGCCCAACACTATCCTTACAAACGCCCTTCACACCCCCACTGCCCATGGCATAGCGGATGATCCAGGCACCGTTTTCGGGATTCACAATACACACTGCATTGCGACGAAAAAGCCGTGAGTGATCCTGGCGTTTAGCGTCGATATGTAAGTTGTGAAATCGAGCGATCCCTAGCTGCAACCCAGAGTCTTGTGGGGGCAGCTGAACAACATAGTTCATATGCAACATAGGAAACTCCACATTAGGGAGTGATCAGCCGCGCCTCTTGCATGGCGTTAAGCAGATCGTCAGCGCGAGCCAGGGGCACCGGGCCAACGTAGATAACGTCAACGCCGGATTGGCTTTTAGATAGGAATGCAGGGGAAAGCGGAATCCACTTAGTGCGCCTGAAACAAAACTTGGTGTCCTGTTTCAAGGTGGGCATTTCATCGTGAGTTACCACCATTTCGCCTGCGGCTTGAACGTCTAGCCGCTGTGTAGTGCCATAAGCGAGCAGCACTTTCTTGGCAGACATATCAATGTCGAGGACATAGCCAGGACGGTATTTCGGACCAGGAAGGTTCGGATTTTCGTCTTCTGGCCACCAAACAAGCAGCACACCGCCCACAAGGGCGGATAAAGGGCTATTGGCCATATTTATTCCACCCAGAGGGTCAGTGATGTGTTCGGTTACGCGGCGAGGACACCGTTGCGAACAAACATTTCCTCAAGGGAAGTGCCAAGTTCGCCAGGTGTAGCGTTATCCGAGACGTGCTGGCGCATACCCTCGCTGATAAAGCGATGGACAAGTTGCTCAGCAGTTATACCCAGGCGCGACGCGTGATCTTCCAACCGAACAGGCATGGTCGCCTTAGGGTGGAAAGTCAGCACCATGGTCGGGCATGAGTTGCTAGCGCGTCGCAGAGAGACGCGGGTAATGTGGGTCATTGGGAATGTCTCCAAGAAATAACGGGACACTCCCCATACGGGTAAGTGGCCCGTAGGGTAGGAACTGCGTAAGCAGAGAGGAAAAATGCTGGTTAATTTTGCGTGGCCAGCGCTACCACGTCAGATCGTTAAGCAACGATAGAAATTTGAATATACCACGCTAATAGCCCAATGCCAGCCCCCGGCGTTTCATAGGCGTTGGTCAGGTCACCACAAAACCGCTTTTGACTACGTTGACCAATGCCCTTATCGAAAAATACCTTCTTCTCCAATGGCCACCGTTTACCTGCCTTCTATAAAGGATCAAATCCAAGGGATTAATTTGCGACTCAAACATACCGTGGCATAATTATTTTAAGCTCTCGGGAAATTCGGAATATATAAATGAAGAAAGGTAAAAGTATCTACGACATTGCGGTTACCGTCGATGTAACGTTGGACACTATTGTTAATAACGGCCCAGATGAAGGCATTAAGGTTAGTTACCTTCGCAATATTGAATGTCGTGTTTGTAGTAGTTTTAGAAAATCCTCCAGTGGGATCAAACACTGTAAAGTCTGTCTCGATACGCAGATCGAAAATATAAGCCACACGGCCACATTGACGACGCCACCTCCTCACATCGACAACAGAGGCATGACACTTTACTACAAAGAACACGGTCATTATTCCCCGGAGACGAACTCGTATGGGCTACTTTGCGCCAGCTTCAACATAAGTAAAGAAAGTGGGGTATTAATTGAAGGGAAAGATATTGTCAAACCACTATGGATCACTCCCTTTCAAGCAAAGATTGGCGGGAAGATACCAATAGGTGGAAGCTTTAACGGAAGACCTAACATTATAGTACGCCCAGATCAGTTATCACACGGTAATCGTATACGGATAAAAGATATGGGTGGGTATCAAATAAACGATAAAGAACGCGGGCATCTATATTTTGCCGTCAACATAAAGGATGACGATCAGCACGCACCTAGCGACGATGAAATAGCCGCCGTTAAGCGTATTGAGGAACTAGAACTCCTTATAGAAAACTTACAACTGAACGTATCTCACCTAAAAACCCAAAACGCTAATCTGATAGATACCGTTGAGGAATCTGCCACTTCATCCGAAGCCTCCTGGAACGCGCAAGGTGCCTTAAAGGTCATCGAGGACTTGCTACCCTCCATAGATAGCCTGGAAAAAGCACTAGAGAATATGTGCGCCCCTGGCGATCAAGCCCATCGGGAAGGTGTCACCATGATTCTGGATCTGCAGCGCAAGGCGCTTGCCAAGCACGGTGTTGTTCCAATTCCCGCTCTGGGGCATAAATTTAACCCTCACCAGCACGAAGCAGTAGCGGTTAGTCACGATACGGGCCGTGCAAAAAATATCGTTACCGATGTATTGCAGGAAGGCTATACCCATGCGGATCGCTTGCTTCGCCCTGCCCTGGTACGGGTTAGCGGGTAATTGGCTCTATCCACTTGCTGCGTGTCTTGTCTACCCATTTCATGGCACAAAAAAAGCCGCTCCCCTGGGTAGGAAGCGGCTGGTAGGAAGTTAGATGCTACTCAATGGGTAGCGGTCGGCCCGTGGCAGCATGCAGAAGCACTTTGCCAGTGGGCATCAAGGTATAAAGCTCTACCGCGCCAGCGCAAAGGTTCTCAAACATTTGCGCCTCCTCGGCATTACTCATAGGGACGTAGCTCATGCTACTGACCCGCCGACACAAGCCATTGTCAGTTTCGCTTACAAAGAACTCTATACCCTGGTGGATATCGAGCCCTGTAGGGCGCTGTGACGCTGGTACAGCGTAAAATGCCTTTAGCACTGCCTGGGCATTACACCCAAGCGTATGCGCGTTATACGGCTTTCTAGCGGCTTTCATGCTGACTCCTTAATGATCAGGATTAATCACGGGTTGGTCACTCAAAAGAGCCAGCGTTTGCCGCTCACCTTTCTCATGGAGAACTTTCGTCAGCAACCGGCGAGCAAAGCCTTTCCCAGACGCTCTACGCATTGAAAAGCGCGCATGAACGTTTGGGGTCATGGAGGTCAGCGTAATACCGGTGGCCACGTCTGCTAACCACTTACGACCATTAAGATCGTAGGTCGCAAACAAACGATGTTCACCGGCAATATCGGCCATGAAAGACTGGCCACTGACTTCAACCATTTTACCGTTTAGCAGGATAAAGAAGGTCATGGTCGCGTCTCCCATTACGACGCCACGGCGAACGTGGTGGCCATCATGGGGGAAGCAAGCAATGCTGCATTTTCACGACGCACTAGGCGACGTTGAATGCACGCATCTTTAAACCCGGAGCGGTAGGTAGAAGCCAGCGGGGTGCCTTCAACACACACGGGGGCGCTGCAAAAGACGGTCGAAGAAGATCTGCCAACGGCATAGGCTTCGTCGTACACATCTTTTTTAAGCTCCTCCCAGATTGCATCCGCACCAAAGCCGTCATCAAGTGCCGACAACGCCATGGCGTGATTGAGCTTTTGGGTTACGCGAGCCGTAAAAGAGAAACGAGAGGTCATAGGTAGTGCTCCATAAAAAACGAGCACTACCCCCTAGCGGGGATAAGTGCCCGCAAGGGTGAACCCGGTTAACCGGGTAGTTAGAAGCTGGCGCTAGGCGACAGCGGTAATCGTGCGTGCCGGATCGGCAATCAAACGGCCAGCCAGGTACAGCGCTGGGGAATAGAGCATAATGCGGTACGCCGACACAGTTTCAGGAAACCAAAAGGTACGGGCATTGCCATCAAGCGCATACACCCAGCCACCTTGATCAATCTGGTGATCCAACGCGTCATTCAAATTTTGAAATTCGCGCATCCCTTCAACCGCGGTTGATAACTGCATCAAACAACTCCCTTTGTTAATTGCCGTCAAAGCCAACAAACTCGCATTGCCAATGGCCTTTATACACCTCTGAAATTTCATAAGGTATCGCGCCCGTGGTAATACGAAGATTGCTAAATAGCTCACCTTCACGGTAGCCCTGCTCCAGCATGCTACTGATTTGATCAAGCGCAAGTACCTCAAGATCCTCTTTATGATCATCAGGTACATCGCCACCACTTACCGGGTGGATGCGATAGGTAATGTTTAAGCGACGTTCCATTAGCTCACCTCCACTTGGCGAAAGGCATGAGGCGTGAGCCAGGTATCCGGCGCCAAGTAATCAACCCACTTAGTGAGATAGACGCCATTGTACTGCGCGCACATCCTCACAATGGAGCCTGTTAAGGGTTCAGCCACCAGAAAGTAAGTCATTCCCAGTTTCGTACCTTGCCGTAACGCTGGCATTACCTCCAGGTACTTTATGAAACACGCTTTGGTAATCAACTCAGGTGGCTTATCAAAATAAGCCTTTTGGTGGTACGAGGCCAGGTACGTGTCGTACGCGGCATCATCCAGCACCGCAATTTGCCGGTGTTGATTGCGCGGGTGATCAACAAACTCCTCAACGGTAAGGTTACGGTCTTTGTTCTCCGACATATCGCGTGTACACGTCACCACATTGTTGATGGCCAAGGTGATCGGAATACCATCAAAGGTAATGAGATCGACTACATAGCCGTTGGTGGCGAAGGTGGGCATAGATAGGTTCATGGTAGTGCTCCAAAAAAAGCGGGGCACTACCCCAATGGGGATAAGTGCCCCAAAGGGTTAAGTAAAAGTTCGCAGGAGTTTAGCTTACGGCTAACTCACTCGACTCAGCGAGGAAGTTATCGGTTGCTGACTCCAATGCATGCAAAAAATCATCATCATCAATGACTGCGGCATGCATTAAGTCACATAGCAAATCAGATAACGAAGTCTGCACGTCTACGTCACTGCCAGTCATTAAGCCGTAGAGTGCAATCACATCCTTTGCTCGCGCTGTCCGGGTATCAATAGACTCGACAACAGGCGCGGGTGTGGTGATAGCCGTCGGCACGGTGGGATGTTGCTCATTGGCTAAACAATGAAGTGCATGCAGCATGGCGCTCGTTGCGCTGTCAGGCCCAAGGTGGGAAACCGCAAGGCCAATTTGCTGGTGAAACAGATCGGGTAGGATTTCAAAGTTGTCACGAAGATTAGACGCCAAGGTATACACCCAAGCACCATTTTCATCGCAGACAATCTCATAGTCACCATCAGTACCAAAGGTGCCGACAGTTCGCCAAATAGCGCCAGGAGGCGTGATTCGATCCTGCCCGTGTTCATCACCATCAGTGATTTCAACTTTACTGCGCAGACGGGTTCCTTCCGCGAGAAGGATAAGGTCAGAGTCAGTATGCAGGTCCAGGTTTATATCGGTCATGAGAAGTCCTTAACAGAGAGACGCCAAGGACATTTCACCCGCTATCGGGAGAAATGCCCGATAGGCGAGTTGGGGAGAATACTGGTTAATTTTGCGTGGCCAGTGCTACCACGTCAGATCGCTAAAGAGCGATAGAAAACCAAATATAACACGGTCGTAGCGCGTTGCCAGCCCATGTGATCAATCTTGTTCACGTTGGTGTAGAGGTACACAAGGGCATTAATGGCAAAACTCAAAGCCTTTTTCAAGCTGTTCGGCTAACCCATGGCTGTCATACCAGAATGGCTCGCCTATTTAGTTTTTTCATTTATCTAACGTTCCCAAGCGGATCAGCAGAATAAAAACTGCCCTTAACCATTAATCCAGTAAAGCGATCGAATTTGTTATCGAAGAACACTTTCGTATCAATAGATCACTTAGTAACTCGGCGTCATTTGCCGCATCCACGCAATCACGAGTCAAAGCTTGCGTAAGCGATTGACGCAGCCATTCGCTTGTTGCAGGTGATGCGAGAATTGAGGAGATAACGTCGTCTATCGGTACATCCCCACCGTCTTTTCTTGAAAATGACATTGTATTTGAGCCTCAATACTTACGTTCTCATATAAACCTGATTCAGTAGACCAATCATAACTGTTAACAACGAAATAACTGATGACAATTTTGCATGGTCTGCTCATGGCTTGAGCCATGAATGTAAGGTTATTGCTGGCGCGTATAGAAGCGCCAGAGATATTTAAACAATTCGTTAATCAAAGGCGCTCACCCGGTTTCTACCGTCTAGCGCGTTGATACGATTGCTTCCGTCAAGTGCGTTAATACGGTTACTGCCATCCAGCGCGTTGATGCGATTGCTACCGTCAAGTGCGTTAATACGGTTACTGCCATCCAGCGCGTTGATGCGATTGCTACCGTCAAGCGCATTCGGGCGGTTACGGCCGTCTAATATGTTTGGAGCTTTCCAATCGCTAGGAACGCTGATCACATTATCGGCACTCTGCTTGTCTAGTGACTTCCATTCATCGTGCGCGTCTGAGGCGTTTGCACCACTTGTGCCGAACGCCATCACGCTAGCAAAAGAAATAATAAGGCACGCAGCACCCATCCATGTTACTTTTTTTAGCACAACACACTCCATTTTGATTGATATAGAAGCAAATATTCTAATTATTGCGGATATGCATCTATGTCGCCCTCGCCATCGCAAGCCACGCTCATGCTTAGCAATAGAAATATGAGAATTTGCACGGCTACTGCTACCCAAAAAAGAAGCATTGATTCTTTTCCTTGATCAGTCGCGTGTAAGTGCTTCGGGCCAATCTGTAACCCTATCCAATGGTTGTTCTGAGCCACCAGCCAAAAGCGACGCACCCAGCCCCGTAAAAGAGCCAAACCCACGACGGCAACTTGCGATTATCATTTGGCATACGGTGTTTTCCTATGTTACTTGCTTTGGCTGCGGTTCAAACGCTCGATCAATTTCTAGTCGCATGCTATTGATCATTTCCATTTGCTGATATGCCTGCGCCTGAGATATGCCGCCCGTTGTTGATGCGCCCATTATCAGACCGGAAAGTGTCGCAAGATAAATACGAGCCTGATTTTGACGGCCCTCTTTAACCGCAGTCAGTAAATTCCGAGTTGTCTCATCACAGATATTCTTAAAAGCCGAGCCGCGATCTTGGGTTGTCATTACAGTTTTACCCCTTTTCCTTGATCAGTTGGTTATTTCAAGTCGGTGTCCAGTGGATTCGATTTGTCGCGCCCCGTCCATGTCAGTGGAGGCCGGTCCTTAAATTCATCAAGTTTAATTTTTTTGGGTGGCTTTTTGCTGAAAGACTTTCTGCCATCTTTAATCATTAAAAACAGAAGTAGTGATCCAATACATAGGAATAATAATTCTTTCATTATATCTCCTGAAAATTCGGCAGTTGGCTGCAGCTAGCGAATGGCCCCGATAATCCTACTTTTCAGGCCTCGAAACGTTAGTGTTGCATCTATTTCTAGCTGCCTACACGGCAGAACACTGCTCAGAATACGAAGTTCTACGCCTGGTTTGATTTCTAGCTGCCTACACGGCAGAACACTGCTCAGAATACGAAGTTCTACGCCTGGTTTGATTTCTAGCTGCCTACACGGCAGAACACTGCTCAGAATACGAAGTTCTACGCCTGGTTTGATTTCTAGCTGCCTACACGGCAGAACACGGCTGTGGATATCGAAAGCTCATCAGGAATATATTTCTAGCTGCCTACACGGCAGAACACTAATGGTTTTAAAATGCAAGACTTTGATATGGATAGCATACCGACGAATAGAACGCGTTTACCCTTATTTCACCATCCTACGTAACTATCTATTTAATTTACAAAATTTATGGCCCCAGAAATTAGGGTCAAAGCTTAATAACAGTATGTAAGGGGGCAACACAGCTCTCTAACGGGCTCTCCCAGTATGGGAATTGTGTAGCTGCTATGGTGGTGGTTACGCCATCAAGTGCATGGCCATCACGCACCCAAACATTGACCGGTAGCGGACGCTGAGGCAGACCATCATCATTCACCCACGAGAGGTCTGCATCCATCGGCGAGATATCCAGCTGTACGATCTCACCTTGGCCCTGCTGCGCGTGCCTTCCCAAGCCTAATATGCACTGCATCCACAACTCGATTGTTTCAATATCTCCAACGCCATAGCAGGCGGCTAGGGGAGTGCGCAACGTCGTCATTACCGACAGTTTATTGGCATAGTCTCCCCTGGACTTATCAATAGAAGGATACGGAACACGAGCAACTTTCCCTTTTTTGGTTTTTTTTGGGCCTATTAATTGAGTATCTAAATCCCAATGCTTAAGGGCACGCACCTTGACGAGGTTTTCGTAGAACGCAGCGTTACTCAAGAAAATGGATGAAGCTTTGAAAATGCCACTTTCAACGTCCCGCGCCAGCGGCATAACATCCGCCAGCTTTGCCCCACGTAGCCCGGTTAATGCCTCGCCGGCAAAAGATAAAAGCCCATCAAGCGTTGTATTGAAGGGCATTACAACCGGCGAGGCCAGTGTCATGGTCATTTTGAAGGGTTGCATTAAATATCCTCCGGCATATACATAGCGCCATCATTCAGCAAAATAGAAGCCTGCTTAAAGCTGTCTTTGAACCGTGCCGGAATGGCGTCGAGCAAGCGGCGGTTATAGTTCCGTGACGAAATAAACGTCATTCGCTCTTCCAGGATCGGATCGAAGCTGCTGCGCCAGTGCTGAGGCAAAGGGAAGCGTGGATCACTGACCCAAACCGTGCATTCGTCATCGTAAGCACGAATACCGCGCCCTAGGCCTTGTGCCAACTGCTGGCGCACGTTCTCTTGCGCGTGCTGATGTATGATCTTGTCAACTGCATCATCGCTGTAACCGTTATCGCGTAGATGTATGCGCAATCTAAAATCGGCATCGCCGTCAGGTGGGGCGTACGGGATACGATGAATGAGCAGGTTTTTTACGAGCCCTGGGGCATCTACCCCTTCCCAGCCAGCCGGCGTGATAAGCACTGCATTATCATGTGCTTGAAAGAGGGTTAAGGCCTGCTTTAATGGCTCCCTGCGCTGATGAACGATTAGATTAATGTCAGGTGCAATCTGACGGAGTGCCTGGGCAAGACCTGCAGTATCGCGCCAGCTCAGGGTTAACGCTAGAACACGCTCACCACAGCTGGCAGCCTGTTTGAGCATTTGCGCACTGTATGCCAGCCACTCGGCATTCGTTTCAACCAACGTCTTAAAGTGGCGAACTATTTTCTTTGTCGGCAACGGGATAGTCGGGTCAGGTAAAACAAAATGCATCGTGCCGAACACTCGGGGGGCGTGGCGCACCATTAGATCCGTCTGCACATTATGGACGGGCAGATTGTCTTTACCTGGATGTCGGATAATCCCAAGTTTGCGCGATAGTCCATCGAAAGCCTTTGGTAAGGGATCGCCAGGAGGCCCGAGTGTAGCCGAGGTAAGGACAACGCTGTTAAGCAGTGGGCGAGGCGGCAACAGTTCATTTAATGTGTCATTGTCTCCTTTAGATAGAGGTGCCCACAGCCGGTTTAAGGTCCGGCCAGCATCAGGCTCCCCTATGCCTAAACTAGGGTACTCTTTGATCGGGGACCATGAAACTATCGGCGTTCCAAATGCTTTTTGTTCCAGCGCTTTATTCAAGAGGGCTGCGTCGTGACAATGGTCTAGCGCCTCTCTCAATAAGTCCTGATGAGCTTTTATTTGCGTATCTCTTAACAGATCGTCGCGCATGTGACTCATTAAGCGCTTTGACGCCTGAATGGCTGTTTCTGAGAGTGTCTGGAAATGTTCACGAATACCGTAAATAGCGCGTGCCGAGGCATAACGGCTTTCTGCGTATTCGTGTTGAGCCTGTAAAAATGTCTTCAGCGCATCGCTCTTGTCTGCCAGGACTTGCCAAAAGCGGCTTTCGTTGCGATCGCCACGCTCAGAGAACCGGTCCGCAACGCGCCGGCTGAGGTGTGAAAAACGAACTAGTGACAGTGAATCACTTAGCACCGACTCTGCAACAGCGGGTAGTTTATGGGCTTCATCAACCACCAACGCTCGTAGCGCTCTGCCCTCTTCACTTGCGGCATCAAGAATAGCCCCCCAGCGGAATGCATTAAGCACCAGCAGCGAGTGATTCACTATCAAGATGTCAGCTACTTTGGACTCACCGACATCGCGTCGGTAAGCTTGCGCGTCATCATCATCGCTATACTGATCAAGTGTTAACTGGTTGCGAGTCAGCTCTCCGGGCAAATCGATTCCGCGTTCCTGGAGGAAGTCATCAAGCACGCCTGACCCGTCTTCTAGCCAAGTGCTAAGTAGCTCTACCCATGACCGCAGCGTGGAACCACCCTCCTCGGCTTTGGTGGGCGCCTGTGGCAGGTCTGACAACAACCGCGCCACCTTACTGGGCGATACATAGTTCGTCTTACCCACACGTCGAGCAATATGTAGCGCTTTTCCCGTGAGCGTCTGAATCCAGTCACTTACATTAAGAGCATCTTTCTCTAACATCTGCCGTTGCAGCTGGCGCGAGTGCGTAGAGACGGCGCAGCGCTCCCCTGTGGTGGCGGCATACGCGGAGAGCGCTGTGAGGTAGGCCAATGTCTTGCCCAAGCCTGTAGCCGCCTCCAGCATCCCAATCGCTGTTTTATGTCTTGCCCGATCGTAGCCGCATAGGATGGCAGCACAGCGCTGAGCGTAGTCGTGCTGTTGCGCTGAGTAACGATAACCGTTCTCTACGGCCACGCCCTTTTCACCAAGAATCAGTGTGACGATTACTTGTACCTGCTCTGTTTCGCTGGTGCTGCCAGGACGTTGGGGGGCTACTGTTGCCATACGGCCTCCTATCACTGCTCAGTGCTTCCAATTAACGGTACCGGCACACCCAGGCCGTAGCTTTTGGCACCAGGAGGATCGGCCAACAGTGTTTTAGCCTGATCGCTAAACACTACCTTGCGACGAATAAGCAGCGGGAACAGGGTTTTCGTGGATGAGCTCATCATCTTTATGTAGTTGCGAGGGTAACGGCACTGATCTAACGGCATCGGCTTAGGCTCAGAAAACTCGGGAAGCGGCTCGCCTGCTTTGAGCGCTCTTGCCACGGCTCTTTTTTGATGGCGACGCTCGCGTGCGGAGTGTGTTGCCTTAGCCCGAAGTGTCACGCCCCACCTAGTTGTATCGTTAATCTGAGGAATTTCGGACATTTTCTCAATCACGATCAAGTCGTGTTGGGCCAACGGTTGAATACGCTGGATGAGATCGGGTAAATGTTCGGCTGTGCCATAGAGACGAGCCACAAATCCCATGCCTATGTCGCAGAACCCTGGAAAATCTATAAAGCAGGGCCGCTCTTTCGGCTGTAAATGGATCGCGTACACCACGCGACCCCATATTTCAGGGGCCAGCGAGCCATTACGCAACACGATATCTTGATAATGTGTCAGCGCGGGGGGCATGGTTTACACCTTCTCTGGCTGATTGAAGTTCCAATTGCCCTCTTCAATAAAGGCATCAAAGGCTTTCTGGGCAGATATCAGCGGTTCACCGGTTACCGTGATCGTTTCAAAAGTCGGCATTTCGACAAGACCAATCTCTTTTTTACCGGCCGTCGTCACTTCATAAACCGTCCATTCGCCACTTACCAACCCGTTTCCGTTGGCATAATGAGCACCCAAAATGGGCTCTAGCCCGAACCGATTCAGTGTGGCGAGAAAAAGCCCCAAATCAACGACTGTTGCACGTCGCATGATAGTTTTTTGAGACATTCTGGCGCCTTGTGGAATCGCCTTCCACCCCGCCAGCGGCATACCAATAGAGTTTTTGCTGCCAGACTCATCGCGGATACTGGCCATTTTGGTTTCAAGGGCATCTAACTGATCGGTAATCGTCTGTGCAGACTCAGTGCTACCACTATCGAGCGCCTCATAATATGAGCGTTTGAGCTTAGTAGCTTCTCCCTTTAGGCGTGAAAGCTCACGATTTCCAGAAGCCATGTCGGTCAATCGGATCAAATCAGCATTGCTTAAAAAGTCTGCCTGGTCTGGATCACGATAGATATCATCTACACGCGCTCCAGAAAAAATCACTGGCTCCAAAGGCTCTTCACAAATAGCGTTACCGATGCCTAAGCGCCCAGACACAAAACCTGCCGTGCCTGCATCACCTGCACCGAACAAATTGATCAAGGGGTTTTTAGTGCGCAGCTCCGCAATGCGGACCACCGACGATTTATCTTCTTCGCCGGCGCCTTTAATACCACCCAGCGACAGCATCAGATGAGTGTCCAGATCGAAGGGCTTGTCATTACCTGTTTTGTTTATGACGCACTCACGAACCACATCACGGCACGCACGGCGTAGCCCGCCCCGAATACCCGATGCCGGGAACATTAAGCGCTCCCCCATATGCGTCTGCGTGGTTGGAATAGGTGTTGGCTGGTTTTTCTTGCCTTCACGGTCCAATAAGTCCTTTGAGCACGTTGCCAGCGGCTGCTCTGCAACCAGGCGTCCCTCAAAGATGTACGTTTTATGCGACATAATTCCAGCCTTTGAACGGATTGTTTGAAGTGGCGCTACTTAGTGATCGTGGCGCATTGCCAATATTAGGAAACAAAGGTATCGTAACTCTCGATTTCTGGCAACATGATATTATAAATTATATACGGAGGTTAAATGTCACTTAACTCGCGGGCGATTCATTTTTATCATGAGCACCTGGGGCAGTACTTAGCGCCTGGGGCTACCCCTTCAGACTCTGTAGCACCCTCCTTGCCTACCCGAACCAAAAAAGCTCGAGAGGCCCGATCAACTGACCCCTCCGCACCATTAGATATACGTCGAGTGGGCACCGGCATGCCCGTGTTCTACATCGTCACTGAAGATCACGCTTGGTTTCTCTCGAACGTGGAAATTGACGAAACTACTGAGGTCACATCAGTACGAATTGACAATGATGATGGGAAAGTGGCTATTAGCGGCACGCAGTATATCGCGCACTGGCTGTACCATGACGCGCCAGATGATCGTCCGTTTCTGATTGGGAGTATCGAAAAGGCGAACCCTGTCCCTTCGATGAGGTTATCCATGCCGCCGATGACGGTTTACTATTGCACTACATCAGGTAAAACAGGAACGCTCTGTATTCACCTGGCTGACTATCGAAGTGACATCGCCATTCTCAAAAAGAGCGGCATACCATGGAAAGGCGTCAAAAAGGGGCTTGTCATACAGAAAGGACTGGCGAAAACAGTGGCTAAAGAGGCCTCAACAGGAAAACAGGAAAGTTTCACTTTGCAGCGCCAAGAGCAGACTCTACGCAAAGATATGAAACAGCTGCAGAACAAATACCCTGATTTTCTGAACATCCTGCGGAGTTTGCAGGTAATGGCCGACTCCCCTAACGCCATAGTCATGGATTGGTTTTTTGCAAATGACAACGTGTTTGGGGCAAAAAGTCACGATACAGCATAAGCGCTGTTCTGCCGAAGAGGCAGTTGGAGAGGTATATAATTTTTAGTTGAAGTTTCTGCCGAAGAGGCAGTTGGAGAGGTATATAATTTTTAGTTGAAGTTTCTGCCGTGCAGGTAGCTATAAATTATTGATAAGAGTGACTGCTCCCCACCCTACGTCGCTACGCGACCACGGGTGAGTCTTCCCAGGTCAATGTGGTGGGCTAAAGCTGCCAAAATTGCACAACGTTGCCGTGTCAGCTTAGATTGTGCGGTCTACATTTGGTCAAAGATGTTTCTGGCCGCGTCGGTCATCGGATAGCTTGACCGGGTGCGTCCGCCATAATAGTAATTATTGACGGCATCCCAAATTGGAAGTTCATTGCCGCCAGCTTCGTTCATGAGAAACCAGGCAGCTGCCCTATAGTTTTCACAAGGGTTCGTCTTGATTTCCTCCATCGACGAGTCGATATTGTCCGCGACATAATTGATTGTGAACTCACCCAATCCCATAGGGCCATGCTCAGGCAGCTGGTGGGGTAGTGGTGGCGGGATGTTGTTTTCGTTGATAGCCAACGCTTGGAGCACTTTTACTGGCGCACCGAACTCAGCGCCAGCATCAAGACCGCACTCAGGCAGCTCATTTGCCCAAGCTGGGCCTATAATCAGTGCCACAAGGGTAGCGAAAAGGATTTTATGCATTGGTTTCTTTTCCTTGAACTTATAGCCACCGCAACGGGGCCGGTACTTCAACTGAGTTTCCAGCATGCTCGATGACAGCAGCTAGAGATTCACTGCCTACCTGTTCGGCACATTGGACGAACGAAACGGGAACCGATTCAGGTGACAACTCACCAGGGCGCTTTTGGCAAAGCTCTCTGTAGCGGGCCACGGTTTCAAATCCATCAGGATTCGATTTAGCCCATGCTTGAATCGCTTTCTCTCGCTCACTATCCACGGCTTTCATCGTGACGTAAAATTGAGCACCCACCAGGGCGACCGATACGACCATTACCGCAGCAACAGCTCTAAGAACCAGCTTCATCTTCACAGTCGCTTTTCCGCAATGCCTGATAGGCGCGCATATCTATGGGCACCGGGGCGTTGGTCACTTCATCAAAAAAGTCTTGTGTTAGCGTCAACTGGCTTTCCTCCTCTAGCGATCTCGGAAAAGCCACTGAGGTGTTACTTCATGCTGGCCATTTTCATCGGTAATAAACAGCGAGCCGTCGCTGATCATGACTGCCCAGTTAATGGACCGCGGCAGATCTTCTGCTATCGTAGCAAGTGCCTCTTGCGGTAGCCCCGCTACATGTACATTCTTGAGCGACGCCACCGCCGGTAGCACTTTATTTTCCCAAAGATCTACTCGCCCATAAGCTAATAGTGACACCCTCTCAGCACGGCGTGAACACCAAGTAAGACGTTCTGCATCCGGCAACCCTACTTCTATCCAATGCAGCACGCGACCATCCAAGCTTTTTTCCCACAAGGCAGGCTCGTCAACATCGGAAAGACCGCGACCAAAAGCGAGCGCTTCGCTATACCACAATAAGTAGGCGATCAAGCGTGCGCACATCCGGTCTTCGGTTTCAGAAGGGTGCCGAGCCACCGTAAAACGCAGCGTCTCATAGACATTGCGATCAAGGTCCGTCAGGTTGACATCAACTTTGTAAGGGGTAGCACTCAACGCCATTGGAAATATCCATCTAAAATTTTCGCCAGTGTAGCGGATTTATCAAAATACAGGGCGACAGTACGCTAAACCGCGCGGTAATCGTTTAATAAAGGGCCGTTTTTAAACGTGTCCTGCTCGTGCATTGGCTCACGCCAAGTTTCTGCCAATGCTGCTTGGTACCACTCCTCCATCGCCGGAAGTGCAAGTAGACGCTGACCATAAGCCAATGATGCATCGCTCAGCGGCAAGTTAAACGTCTGTACCCGAAATGCGACGGGGGCGTAAAACGCATCCACAGCTGATAACTGCCCCCCTGCCAGAAAGGGGCCTCCAAAGCGTTCAAGGCCTTCCTGCCATAGCGTATCAAGCCGTGCCAAATTGTTGCTTAGCCCTGCTGAAAGCTCTTTAAGCCCAACACGCACGCCGCAGTTCATTGGACACTCAGCGCGCAGTGCACCAAACCCGCTGTGCATTTCAGCGCTGGCACAACGTGCCCAGGCGCGTGCTGCTTTGTCTTCCGGCCACACACCTGGGTACGTTTCAGCAAGATACTCAACAATAGCCAACGAGTCCCATACCGTCACCTCATCATCCGAATCCACCAAACATGGCACCAAGCCAGAAGGTGAGAAACGCGTAAAGGTGGCATGACTGTCCCCCACTCCACCTTCAAATGGCATAACATGTTCATTGAAGGGGATATTCAGCGCCTTCATTAGCACCCAAGGGCGCAGCGACCAAGACGAGTAATTCTTGTTGGCAATATACAGATCAAACATGCAGCGCTCCTTGTGAATACCGACAACAGCTGAAGCCAACTATCGAGCACAAAAGAGGGGTGACGTAGCCGCCACCCCTTAAATGAGCAAAACTTAGTTAAGCACAGATTAGAAGTTGGGTTTGCGCTTTTCAACGAAAGCACTCATGCCCTCTTTCTGCTCTTCGCCAGCAAAACAGAATGCAAACAGGCTGGTTTCCAGCGCCAAGGCGCTATCAAGGTCTTGATCTAAACCATCGTGAACGGCTTGCTTCGCGCCACGCACTGATAGAGGGCCGTTGCCTTTAAGCTGCTTGGTGAGCTCTTCTACATAGCTTTCAAGCTCAGCCTGGGGCATGACACGGTTGACTAGCCCAATGCGCAGCGCTTCTTGAGCATCGATTTTTCGGCCAGTGGTTACTAGATCAATCGCCATGGCAGGCCCAACACGACGCGGCAACCGCTGGGTGCCGCCAAAACCGGGAATCACACCTAGCAACACTTCAGGCTGGCCGAAGACAGCGTTGTCGCTAGCTACTGCCCAGTCGCAGGCCAACGCCAATTCGCAGCCGCCGCCAAGGCAAAACCCGTTCACTAGCGCGACCACCGGCACGGGCAATGTTTCTAAGCGCTTAATAGTACGCAGTGCCTGGGTAGCAAAAGCACGCGCTTCTTCTGGCGTTTTATCGCGCATTTCGGTGATATCAGCACCGGCAACAAACGACTTTTCACCAGCACCGGTAATGATGACAGCGCGTAAACGTGGATGCGTTTCAAGCTCTACAAGATGAGCTTCTAAGGCACTCAGCACATCACTGTTCAGTGCATTCAACGCCTTAGGGCGATTAATCGTCAGACGTACCACACCGTCGTTATCAACTTTTTCAATCACTGCATCGCTCATACAGGCTCCTTAATTGTTATTACGCATTTAAAGTGAACACCTACCAACCCTAGCGAACGCTTGGTTGGTAGGCAATCACTTCTTTTGTCGCGCTTGACTGACCTGATGCGCTTACGCGTGCTCACTCGTATATATGAAAGCCGCGACCGCTCTTACGTCCCAGATACCCCGCATCCACCATGCGCTTTAGCAGCGGGCAGGGGCGATATTTAGGATCGCCAAACCCTTCTTGCAACACATTCATGATCGCCAGACAAACATCAAGACCAATCAGATCCGCCAGCGCCAACGGCCCCATTGGATGGGCAGCGCCAAGCTTCATCGCTTCGTCAATGGCCTCTGGCGTTGCGGTTCCTTCTTGAACAATAAAGGCGGCTTCATTAATCATTGGCACCAACAAGCGATTAACCGCAAAGCCCGGTGAATCACCAATCGGTACCGCTGTTTTACCCAGCGCTTTTGCCAACGCTTCTATGCGCTCAACGGTGGTATCAGAAGTCTGCTCAGCACGAATCACTTCCACTAATTTGAGCACCGGCACTGGGTTAAAAAAGTGCATGCCCACTACCCGCTCAGGACGTTCGCACACGGCAGCCAACCGCGTTAGCGAGAGCGACGAGGTGTTAGAGGCAAGAATAGCATCGCTACTTAAATGACTCAGATCACGAAACAGCTTCTCTTTCAGCGCGGGTTGTTCTGGTGCGGCTTCAATAATAATACCGCAGTCACTCAACGCTTCGAGATCAGTGGTCGTGGAAAGCCGCGCCAGTGCTTCTTGCTTAGCCGGCTCGCTCATTTTTTCTTTTGCGATCAGCTTGCCAAAGCCTTTATCAATATTGCCTTGGGCGCGGGTAAGCTGCTCATCGGCGACATCAAAGAGACGAACCGTAAAACCACTGGCAGCGACGACCTGAGCGATCCCCTGCCCCATGGTGCCTGCTCCCACTACACCGATTGGTTGTTCACTCATCGTTATTTATCCCCTGAATCAGTGCTGTTTCGCTTCTTCGCGCAAAACAAATTTTTGAATTTTGCCCGTAGACGTTTTTGGCAATTCGCTAAAAATGATTGTCTTCGGTACTTTGAAGCTCGCTAAATGCTCTCGGCAATGAGCAATAATGTCGGCTTCAGTAATTTCACCATAACCGATTTTTAATTTAACAAACGCGCATGGAGTCTCGCCCCACTTTTCATCGGGCTTGGCCACAACGGCGGCTTCTTCTACTGCAGGGTGGCTATAAATGGCATCTTCTACTTCAATAGTGGAGATATTCTCACCGCCAGAAATGATGATGTCTTTAGAGCGGTCTTTAATTTCGATGTAGCCATCCGCATGCCAAACCGCGAGATCGCCGGTGTGATACCACCCTCCTTCCAGGGCTTTCTCAGTGGCTTCGGCATTCTTCAGATAGCCCTTCATTACGTTGTTGCCGCGCATCAAAATTTCACCAATGGTCTGACCATCTTTCGCGACGGGCTCAAGGGTCAACGGGTCGGCGACACAAAGCGCTTCAAGCATGTGGTAACGCACTCCTTGACGCGCCTTAATCTTGGCACGGGACTCCAGCGGCAACTCATTCCATGCTTCACGCCAAGCGCACACCGTCACCGGGCCATATACCTCTGTTAACCCGTACACATGGGTCACTTCAATGCCGAGTTTCTCAACGCCAGCAATGACTGATGCAGGCGGCGCGGCACCTGCTGTGGTCACTTTCACGGGATGATCAAATTCCCGCTTCTGATCAGCTGGCAAGTTCACAAGGCCGTTCAGTACAATCGGCGCACCGCTGAAATGCGTGACCTTCTCATCCACAATCAGGTCATTAATCCGCTTTGGATCAACTTTGCGTAGGCACACGCTAACACCGGCGTTAGCGGCAATTGTCCAGGGGAAACACCAGCCGTTACAGTGGAACATCGGCAAGGTCCAGAGATAGACCGGATGATGCGGCATGGCCCACTCTAAGATATTGCTGACCGCGTTTAAGTAGGCGCCACGGTGATGGTAAACCACCCCTTTGGGCTTACCCGTGGTGCCCGAGGTATAGTTCAGCGAAATCGCTTGCCACTCATTTTCAGGCAGCTTGTAGGCATAGTCAGCATCACCTTCGGCGAGCAATGCTTCGTACTCAACCTCACCAATACCTTGAGTTTCGCCTAAAAACTCCAGATCGAAAACGTCAATAATCAGCGGTTTATTGTCTAATAAGGCAACGGCTTCGTTGATGACCTGTGCAAACTCAGGATCAACAAGAACAGCTTTCGCTTCACCATGGGCCAGCATGTAGCTGATGGCTTCGGCATCCAGGCGAATATTCAAGGTATTGAGCACACAGCCTGCCAGAGGCACCCCAAAATGGGCTTCAAACATCGCCGGAATATTAGGCAGCATCGCCGCTACCGTTTGGCCGGGCTGAAGACCGCGCTTTTCAAGCGCTGACGCCAATTGCCGACAGCGAGTCCATGTTTCTGCCCAGGTGCGGCGTGTTGTGCCATGCACCACCGCCGCGTAATCAGGATACACCGCCGCCGAACGCTCAATAAACGTCAACGGAGAGAGCGGTACATGGTTAGCAACGGTGGGCGGCATGCCCTGCTCAAAAATGGATGCGTTCATAAATCACCTTTTATGTTGATCGTTTTGGTGTTGATCATCTTTATCGTTAGCGCTGATCTTGCTCTTCCGTGTCTTGGCTAGACGAAGGCTCACGCCCGAGCATATTTGTTTTTTGCACTAACACGTACAGTACGACCCCGGCGGCTAACCCCCACCCTGCACCATATACCGCCAGCACTACGGCCATCGTGCCTGCAACGCCACGCTCAGCAGTGGTTTTAGTCTGTTCAATTCCCACCATTAAGCAAATATAGCCAGTCAGCAGCAGAGTAAGCGAGAGCGCAATGGGCAGCACCGGCTGAAACATGCTGACCAATGGCAGGGTAAACAGCGCAATAAAGCCGGTAATCCAGAACGTGCCACCGCCGCTATAAATCGATTCCATTGCATGTCGGCCATTCTTATAACGCTCAGCCATGGTCGCCGTTACAGCAGTCCAGATCGGGCCCGCCAAGCCAGGATAGGGAGCAAAAAAAGCATGCATACCATTGCGAATAGCGGTGACGTGGTGGATACGATCCGTGCTGTAGTCGATTTTTTCATCGGTACGAATATGGTCAACACGAGACATCAACGTCCGCCCGACGACAATATCGCCGAACGCGATGACGTAGGCGATCACCGCAGTGGGTATGGCCAGCATAAAGACATCAACGCCAGGAAAGCCGACTGTAAAAGGTAGGTAGTTCCACATCTCGATGAAGTTCGGCTGGGTAATCCCCCACTCAATAGTAGGACGTGGGTACTCACCAATCGCCCAAGCCACCAGGATCGCAATAATCATGCCTGGCACCATGCCGTAGTTGGCAATTTTACGCATGATCGCGTGTTCTTCTACCCAGCGCTTAAAGGCCACCGAAAAAAGCATAAATATGGCAATTAACATACCAGCGATTAATGATACCGGGGTCTCAGCTAAGCGCCCGCCCTGCTGTATTTCACCCGTAATAGCCGCGATGCCTGCACCAATAATAATGCCTGCCTGAAGGGAGTTAGGAACCAAGTGAACCAGCTTACGACCCAGCCCGGTTACCCCTAAAATTAAGAAAATCAGAAAGACCAAGAATTGAAGTGCAAACAACGCCTGAATAGCCTCTGGGCCTGGCTCAAAATCTCCTAGGAAGGCCAACACCACCGGCACTGCGGGCGTTATCCAACCAGGCACCATTGGCACGCCTAGCAAGGCAGGAAGCATAAAGCCGACGCCGCACACCACCACATAAGCCAAGGCAACATCATAAGGTAAGCCAAGGTACTGCTCTAAAAGCGGAATCATCGCCAGGCTAACCACAAACATGATGAGCCCTTGAATCATCTCCGCCATTTCCCAGCGATAATGGACAAAAGGTAGTCGCACTTTAAACGGCCCCAGGGGCCAGTATGGCTGCTCTTCGCCGTGCTGGCGGTGCTTAAGTTGCATGAAATGCTCCTTGGTTTGAGTCATTAATGTTGTTGTGAACCAGAAAAAAGAGTTAGCGTGACGATACGCACAAGCGTACTGACGCGGTTAAGCACAACGATACGTTTTAAAACGATCGTTTCACTGCGTATTAACGTAAGCCGCCGACCCAATAGGCCGGCGGAAATGAGTGGTTAAAGCACTTGGCGTTACAGTGTTTTATGGGGTTAATTCAAAATCACTCAAACACTGCATACCCGCTTCGATAACCGCGCGTTGCGCGCGACCAACAGGCAGCCATTGCGTGATAACAAAGTTGGCGCTGGATAACTTGGCGAGATAAAACGGCTCATTGCTGCCTTGTTGCAGCGCACTGGTCGCGTGAAGGGCAGCGTTACCCATTTGCCAAGCGCATAGCACATGGCCAGCTAGATTCAGCAACGGCGTTGCATAGGCCTGCACAGCATCCGGGCCAGTCTCAGGGTCACTGCCTTGTTCAAGCACAAGCTGCATAGCAGTACGAAGATCGTCGGCACCGACCGCTAGCGCACTGCCCATACGCGCAAGGCTAGGCTCAGAACGCATTGTCTCAGCGGTTTTTTGCACCTCATCAATTAGCGCAGATAACGCAGCACCGCCATCACGCTGTAACTTACGTCCCGCCAAATCGAGGGCCTGAATGCCATTCGTACCCTCATAAATAGGCGCGATTCGTGCATCTCTAAGTAGCTGAGCGGCTCCTGTTTCTTCCACATAGCCCATACCGCCATGTACCTGAATACCCACTGAGGCGATATCCACGGCTTGGTCGGTAGAAAAGCTTTTGACGATAGGAATCAGTACATCGGCGCATGCTTGGGCAGTTTGGCGCTCGGTGTCACTTTCACTGTGTCGGGCAAGGTCAAGTTGGCCAGCGCAGTAAAGCGCCAGAGCACGAAGGGCATCGGTGCGGCCGCGCATTGAGAGCAGCATCCGGCGCACATCTAAGTGGTCGCTGATCGTACATTCGTTACCACCGCGAGATTTAGGTGCTCGCCCCTGAGTGCGATCCAAGGCGTAAGCAAACGCATGCTGGCAAGCACGCTCAGCCACCCCAATACCTTGAATACCTACTTTGTGGCGAGCTTCATTCATCATGGTGAACATGTGGTTAAGGCCACGTCCCTCTTCACCCACTAGATAGCCGATAGCGCCGTCGTTTTCACCAAAGCTTAAGGTGCAGGTAGGCGAACCATGAATGCCCAGCTTATGTTCGATAGAGGCGCAGGTGACGTCATTGCGCTCGCCCAACGAGCCGTCTGCGTTAACCAGGAACTTCGGCACTAGGAACAGCGAAATGCCCTTGTTACCTTCCGGCGCATCGGGTTTTCGCGCTAGCACGAGGTGAATGATATTTTCAGCGGCGTCGTGTTCGCCCCAGGTGATATAGATTTTTTGGCCGCTAATGCGGTAATGGTCGCCTTCGGGGATGGCTTTGGTACGTACTTTAGAAAGGTCGGAGCCTGCCTGAGGCTCTGTCAGGTTCATGGTACCTGTCCAGGTACCTTCAACGAGCTTGGGGAGATAAGTCGTTTTTAGCGTTTCACTGCCATGATGCGCCAGCGCTTCGATTGCGCCTGCCGTCAGCATGGGGCAAAGGCCCAGGGCCATATTGGCACCGTGAAGCATTTCTTGAACGGCACTGGCGACTACCTCAGGTAGGTTTTGTCCGCCTAACGCTTCAGAAACACCAATGCCGTTCCAGCCGCCTTCTACATACGCCTGATAGGCCGCTGCGAAACCCTCTGAGGTGGTGACACTGCCATCGGTGTGGCGCTTAGCACCTTGTCGGTCACCGACACTATTTAGCGGCCCCCACACATCGCCTGCAAGCTTTGCTGCCTCTTCCAGCACCGCCTCAACTAAGTCGGGCGTGGCTTCTTCGAAGCCTGGCAGTCCCAGCGAGCGGTGCGCAAGTAACTCTTCGAGTACAAAACGCAAATCGCGTACCGGCGCAGCATAATAATTCATGGCGAAACCTCAGAGAAAATCGGTGATAAATAGCAATTAGCAAAAACACTATCATGAATAGTAGTTTCACTACTTTCATCACACCATTAGCCCAAGGTCTCACCTGCTGAATTAACATCAGTCCTCTATCTGCATTTTTGTCTCAGTTTCACCCAGTTCTCGTTATCGACGCACCTCAGAATTCCTTGGTTCGTTTCAATATCTATATTGTATTACTCTAGGGTAATACACGCAAGCCTTTTCCCTTCAACTGGAAAACACTTTTTTCATCAATTCGTAACCTTCGATGTACCGCTTCACTGTTAAATGCACCGTGCTTCGGCTTGCTCCTGTCTCTCGGCCTGCTTCGGCTTTAGATACACCATCAACTAGCACACGGCGAGCCGCGAGGTTGCCTGCACTATCAGGGCTGCCACGCATCAACTTAACAAGCGCGTCGTACTGCTCTGCTGTCATCAAATTATTCTCCGTACAATTTCACCGAGCCGTGCCGGATCGCCAGCACAAAGCTTTTTGACCGCTTCTAGCGACTCGATACCCAATATCTCGCTTATGTGCCGTAGATCAATCCCACGGCGCTTTAACTTCACCGCTATAGTGCGCCTGCCCGACTGAGCGCTTGCGCCTTCTATCCCCGCCTGTTCAAAAAGCCGCGTAAAAATTCGACTGAGCTGCGTAGCACTGTAGTAAGTCTTGCCGTCTCTACGCTTTGCGCTGAGCTTTAGCCCTTCGCCCGTGCGGCCTGAGACGAAAAGCGGTGAATCAGGATCAAGGCCACGATAAGCAGCCGTCCGCGTTGTAACCCCATGCCCACGCTCTACACGTTCAGCTAAATGGTGGTCTATGGCATTAGTTAGCTTTTTGTTCGTCCAGCACAACGGTCTTGATTTTTGGTTGTAGGCAATTTCTGCCCTTACCACTGAGTCACGCAGCGCACAGCCATTTTCAGCTAGGTAATCACTTACACGCAGCCGCGATAGCTCTGTTACTGTCATGCCCGTGCCGAAGCAAGCAAGCAGCAGGGCGGCATCTCTCAAGCCGTTCTCTGCACTGCTAACCCTGGCGACCTTTACCGCATGTTCTAGTTGATCGTCTTCAACCACAATGGCTTTAGGCATCGCGCATCCTAGATGTTTATAAAGCATCTATCCTAACAGACATTGGCATAAAAAAGGCCAGCAATCATCGCTAGCCTTCGTCGTTATCAACGTTCACGGAAAATACGATACTGTATCTAAGCGTTATAAAAAGAGCTTATCTTTGAGATTAATCATTGCAATATAGCTCCATAGGAGCTATATTGATGGTTGTCAGGACGGCACTCCGCTAGCCCTGTTCCTCAAGGAGAAGGCATTATGCTTAAACAAGATTTCAATATTGGCCCATTTACTGTTAGCCCTGTGGGCCAGATAACTTTAAACGGTCTTCAGAAGCAGCTTTTTGATATTGAGTATGGCCATGAAACCATGCGTGACCGCATCCCTGTAACTCCCGGCACTCAATCCCAAGTGGCCAGCCAGTTGGAAGATGCGATAGCCAGTATTGTATCTGACCTCAAAGGATCAGAACCAAAGCCCCAAGAAGTCCCTTTTGATATCAGGTGGATAGAGCTGATTGATCAGAAAACAGGAAATGTTATTGATTCAATGCCCTGGGAAGCTGAAATTCCTGGCTTATCTGCAGGACTCATAGATGACCGCTTTGAAACATGGCTGGTAGTTGATGGCCGCTCGATGCCGATTGAAATAGAAGAATTTGAGCGGTTAAAAAAAGCCCACTATGCTGCGCTAAATGCTCGTGCCGTAGCTGAAAAACCCCCGTCAACATTCAAGCCTAAGTACGGCTGGATAGCCAATCTTCTACCCGACAATGTGATGACTATTGACCCCGAAGAGTGGCGCGCTCCGTCCTCTTGGGAAATTCGTCACGTAGTTGGTGAAGGCAGCCTCATTGGGATAAGCGGTTCAAAAGCAGCGGCGCTGGTAGGCGTTAACCCTAGCAGCTTTAGGAAATACACAGCACAAGATGGGGCAAAATCGCGGCAGAACATGAGCTTTGCAATGTGGCACTTATTACTGCACCGACTGGAAGTACAAGTGCTATAACTAAATCATAAAAGCCCGCACTAAGCGGGCCTTGCTACCTTTTCGACAGCCCATGGCAACGCATATTTACACGCTGTAATTTTATAAGCTGCCTGTACGGCAGATGATACCAAGGTGTGCGCTAGTATTTCTGAGCTACTTGTTCAGTAGCGACTCGCAAGCAAGCGCATTATTTTCTGAGCTGCTTTTTCAGTAGCTATAAAAGCATAACTGTGAGGCACTGTATGGACAACAATCAACGCCTAAAAGCTCTAGCGCATGCCATGCGACTAGATCGTGGCGATATATCAAAAGCATGCAAGGCGGGTGGTTTTGACGCATCCCTAGCCGATGTTGCGCACTGGTTGCGAGGAGCAGGTAAAGAGCTAGATAAGGGGCCTGGGTATACGCCATCTGGGTACACAGAATACAAGCCCATGCCTGACATTGCTTTTGATGCTTTTTGCCTGGGAATAAAGGCCATTTTAGACGATGCAGAAACAGCCCAGAACCATTAACCCCGATAGAAAATTGTTCACGGAAAATTGGACAAGAGCATTCAGTTACAAACGGTTCAGCATGCGGGGGTCATAGACAAAATCATAAACGTCGATGACTTTGATCCGGGCTACCGCTGGGTGCTTCGGATTGATCACAACGTTTCGCTCAAGGGGTAGCACCGCAGAGGGCACGATCATGCCGAGCTGATGATTGCCAAGCAGCCAGGTAGTACCAAAATCCATGCTCGGCCTGTCAGCTGGTAATAATGCCCAGCCGGGGGGAAGTTCTGCAGCGGTAGGTTCCCAATAAAGAGTGAGGTCTTCCGGTAAGTCGAAGCACGTAATCTTCAATGGAACTGGCGGTTTCCCTGATGCGTGTACGTAGGTTTCCAAGCAACAGATAGCAGGGCTTAACCCCATATACACAGCGGGGATATCTTCGTGATTCCAGCGACCACCTTCAATCGCCGCACCTACACCGCTCAGATCGCTCGCCCGCTTCGCTTTGGCTATTCTCCAAGCCCTCACGCAGCCCCACCCCACTCCATGGCATGCAGTGCGCGCCGTACTTGCTTAGCACCGATATCTGTATCACAGAGCATGATCGGCGCTTGCCCACCCAGTGCGTCATTGGAGCGTGAGAGCCAATCCGTCGCGGCCTGCTTGTCTTCAAACACCTCAGCAGCCAACTGGCTGACTGTGGCGATTCTATCAAGGCGCTCAGAGGCAACTGAATCCAACCGTTTATGCTCACGGCGACGCCGTTCAAGCGTTGAAGTGGAGGCATTCAGCAACATCTCTACTTGTTTGTCCTGCAGCCGAAACGTTACCCGCAAGGCCTGGGATAAGGTCGGTGAAAATCCTATGCGAATACGCTTTAATCGCTCGGTTTCGCTATGCGCCTCCTGAGAGGCTGTGAAGCGCCAGAAGCTAGCCGCAAGGGTCTTAGGGTTAGCTTGACCATGTTTAGTAGGGCTTAATGTGGCATCACCCATCTTACACCTCGTCATTTGATATATTAAAACCTTCAAATGACATGATAGACCAAACCTACTCCGCTCGCTATTTACTCAGCATATTCATCTGGGTTGTTGAGGTTCAGCTGTCAGCCGCTCAGCTGGGTACTGTTGGAAGTAGCGGGCACTTTCATCAGCACTGGCGTTTAGCCACTCACTGACTTGAGGCCCAGGGAGTACGATGACCATGCGCTTTTCGTGGCCCGGTCGGTGGAAGTTCTGCATCATTGGATGGTCATCGGCGTTAATCGTTAACATGGTATAGCTGTGCACCATTTCGCCGTCCGGTGAGCGCCAGCACTCCCACAAACCCGCAATACTGAGTAGCTTGCCATCATGGCGTGTTATGCGTGTGGGTACGGCCTTGCCACTGCGCCAATCCGGTTCATAGATCGCGGTAGCAGGGATAATGCAGTGCTGTGCGTTCTTCCAAGCTGACCGGAACGAGGGCTTGGTGGCCACGGTTTCTGAGCGTGCGTTAAACGTGCTCCTGGCAAGCTTTTCGTCTTTCGCCCAACTGGGTAGCAGGCTAAACCTGCCCGGTAACGCCTCGATGGCGGGTGCTGCTTCGTCGTGTGGGTCGGTCTCTTTTGCTGCCCGGAGGAAAACGCCGCTATACCCTGGCCAAATATCATTTTTATACGATGAGCCCGGTGCCACACCATACGTCTCTTGAAGTGCTTCCAGGGTCGGTGCTTCGTAGTGACTGCACATAGTTCTTTCCTTGGTATCGTTTGTCCTCACTCACTATAGACGACTGACTGCACCTCCCATTTCAAAGCAAAAAAAAACCGGCACCCAATAAAGGGCGCCGGGTCGTCGTTAAGAGGCTACTAAGCCTAATGACCATTTATGGTCGGTGTGATGCGCCAGCGCCAGCCGAATGGCCAACGTCACATCGTCAGTGGTTAGGATCGGCAGCTTGCTGGTTAAGCCGTGTCGCGTTACTACATAGCGGCCTTCTTTCTCCGTTACGTGATCACGCACGGTGTCACTGGCCGACTTTGCATAAGCCAAGACCTCGCCTGCATCACCGGAGAACCAGGGGGTGCTATCCACCAACGGTTGCACAAGTCTGGCATGCGCTGATAGGTCAATGAAGGCTAAGCGCTCCCAATCGCCTCTAGCAAGGTGGGTCCGCTGGTGCCACTGCTCAATAATGAAATCGGACAGGTCACAGACGGCATCATCATACTTCCACATGGCCTTGCTAACGCTGGGTACCACAGCATGACAAACACTAAGCTTGCCATCCTTCACACACGCTAACGCGGCTTTTCCAGGCAACGAATTATAGCCGTTCTGAATGACGCCAATCACCGGGCGACTATCCAGGTCCAGGCTGTCAACTTCGTGATTGAGCGTGAACCCAATGGTAGCGCTGGCTTTAAGCAGTTCCCGAACGAATTCCACCAGGGCATTTTTCAAAAGCATGACCGAGGCATCTTCATGGTGAATCCTGAGGAATTCTGACTCCATGCCTCCAAACCAATCACGGTAGGTGGGATGAATATACAGCGATTTCTTCACCTTGAAGATACGCAAGCCAAACGGCAGAGCCACATAATCGCCATCGGTACTGAACGGCCATTCTGTGTCGTTGAGGCCCATTTCCACATGGCCAACAGCGCGCACCGGCAGGCTATCCACCCCTTTCGCCCTGGCAACGATCGCTTGGCAGGCATCGTACAAGCTGGCACCCGCCAATACCGCTTCCGGGCTTATACCTGGGCGGGTTTGAGCAATGTTGTAACGAGCCACTTGAGGGTCAAGCGCCAGCCATTCCCGTTCGAGTTCACGAACAAGGTCGGTCGGTAGGTTTTTTGAGCGCCGAATGTCGTAGTTGTCGCCAAATACATTACCACGAGCCTTATAGACGCCTTCCCAGTGGCGTTCAAACTCCACTGGATAGTTACGCGCAAAGCGTGTTTGTGTCTGTTTAAGGGCTGCCAGATCACGCAGTAACCAAAGCTCCGGTTTGGTGGGGATTCGCATTTCACTCCCCACGAACGGGCCAAATGCCGCTCCCGTCGTTTCCCAAAGGCTGGCGTAGTTGGATAGCTGACTGTTAACCGCCGACGGGTCGGTGATATCGCCTAGTATCATCATGGAATTGCTCCTGCATAGAAAACAGGGCAGCCACCCTATCGGGGATGGTCTGCCCCGATAGGGTGGAAATTGAGCACCGCGAAGGATGCTATGGATTAGCGATAATGGGCTTTCAGATTGAACGCAAATTTATGAATCCAGGTATGTTGCCCTTCATCAAACGGCAGATCGTCCGCAGGAAAGCCTTCTCCCTCAGTTTCATTAAAGAGCCTACTGGCTAAGTCTCTCAACTCGTACCCAGGTACATCAGCGGGTATATCCAGGCCTTTCATTTGCCGTTCATTTCCAAGCTGGCTACGTAGCACCAGATCGTAACGATCAAACTCCAAGCACGGGATATGAGAGCGCTGCTTTAAACGCATCATCTTTGCGATATCCAAAAGGTCATGAACGCTAAAACCCGCCAAGCGACAGCGGTAGCGAACGGTGGCCCCTTCACGCCAAATATCATTTTCGCAGGCAGTGTTCCAAACACACTTTATGAGGTCTGGGCTATCCCATCCCCCGCTCGGTGTGAAGGCCGTTAATGCCGTTAGCATGTCAACCGCCCACTCTACTTGCGACTTAGGGCCAAGCGGATATTGGTAGGCATGATCAGGATTGAACGGTTGATCGTCACGCATGGGCGTACGAACCCCCGATTCATTCACATAGCCGCACTCTTTGTGTACGTCACCATCCACAAGTCGATTGCTCTCGTAAGCAATCCAAATACTCGGTAGGTTCATTACATTTCCTTAGCAAATAGCTAAGGGCATACCCCCCGCTTGGGAGATATGCCCTTAGGGGGTTGAGATTAAAGATTAATCAAAGGAGCCATCATTTGTGCAATGGCTATCTCGCTCACAGGTAATCAGGTAACCCATCGACAAGCTCACCATCACCGTCGAACAGCACCCAGATATAGCCTGCATTGCGCATCAAGGCCAAGACCTTGCGGAGCGCTGATAATGGACAATCTTCGATAGCGGTATACATCAAAAAACCGGTATCTCGATTAGCACCAATCGCCCAATTACCACCTTTCTCTAACTGATGAACCGCCGCGTTGATCTCAGACTGGGGCAAATGACCAGTGCTTAAGACCACCATTGATTCACTGGGTAGACCACCTTTTGGCATGAAGTGAAAGGTTTTCCCACGCAGCGTAGGATCGCCCATTACCTCAGCCACCAGAGTTGCATTCAATGGCGGAAGCGGTCGATAAAGGAATTGATCTTGCATAAATTCCAGATCCAAAGAGCCAACACATAAGCTGGTAAAGTCTGGATACTGAAGACTGGCCTGCCGCATTAAAGCGTAGATTGCACCAATCCGCGGATGGGTCGTTTCACCAAGCAATTTCTCTTGGCAGAACTTCGCAGCCACCTCAGCACCTTGGAAGTCGCCCACCACGCCGTGATACTTGCATGAGTGACAGTGGCAAGCGGAATGTTCATTCCAGTCATATTCAATAGAGTCATCTATGCCATCGTCAAAGACGGTGGCAAGACACGTTGCTTCAATCTTAAAGCCCGCATTGTGTCCACACTTGGGGCACTGCATGCCCGCTAAGTTGTTGGTAGGTGTTGTCATGATGTTTCTCCAAAAGAAAAAACCATTCCGAAGTGGAATGGTTAGATAGGCGTTACAACCCCATAAACGGAGTTAAAACGCACGTTAGGGTTTAGCAATGCCCATGAATGCAGCAACGCTTACGTCGGGATGCTGCGCCTCAAACCAATGCCATACATCCTCACGATCAGTACCCACCGCGAAGTGGAGAAATGGGGCTTCCAAATAACCATCTACATCAACAGGTACGTTGCCGAGCTGACCCCATAATTCCTGCAGGTCATCAACGGAGGGCTGTTCTTGAGTTTGCATAAAATGCCTCTTTAAATAGAGCCCACCCCTAACGGAGTGAGCCCCGTAAGGGATGGTAGAGATAGATATTGCAAAGAGTGAGCTGTCTACTCCACAGGGCAAGTAGCAGCTGGCACAGGCGCAACCGAAGCAACAGGTGCAAATTGCAGGATAAAGCTTTTGGAACACTCCAGGCAGTCGTGAGCATGCTCAATGACATTGGGCATCGTAGTGCTCAGCGCTGGAGCCTTATCAGACGGCTTATGCTTAGCTGACCCGCAATGCGGACAGAGGTTTGGCATAGCAGATAGCTCTTTAGCTAGGATAACTTGACGAGCTATAAGCAGCACATCAGCGTCATTGGGGAACGTCTTTTGTTGCGCAATACTTCGAGCAATGCGCTCACCGATTGGCATCACAACATCCCGTGTGTAATCACCCTTAAATTCTTCAAGAGAGGTTATTTCGGAGAATTGTTTTGCCACTAAATCAGCAAAGCTAACGACGGTTTCTACCAGTTCAGCTTCTGGCATGTTGTACGTGCGAGTAGCAACGTACAGCGCGCCCACCCAACAGGTAGATTGCATAGCACCAGTCGAAAGATAGGCGCCAGTCACGGGGATAGAGATTTGCTTAGTCATGTAATGCTCCTTAGAAAAGGTCTAAGGGCACAACTCCCGCATTCGGGAGAGGTGCCCGAATGGCGGTTTAGAGAAAAATACTGGTTAATTTTGCGTGGCCAGTGCTACCACGTCAGATCGCTAAAGAGCGATAGAAAGCTGAATATACCACAGGCTCTTGGTGATGCCAGCCCAAGCACGTATTTTAGTTAAGTGAGCTTCTGGTCGCGGTAATGGCCACCCCTTCTAGCTCGAAAACCATTTCGTTCGTACCAACTCGCTAGCTTTTGACCAGAGAGCGGACTGCGGCTATGGGATCGTGCAAAGAGTTCAACCGACATATTCAGTTCATCGGCTACAGACAATATGAGCTTTAAAGCCTTTGAACCGAGCCCTACGCTCCGCTTGTTTTCATCTACGGCTATGTTGAACAAGATCAAATGACCTGGACGAAAAACACCGAGATCGACACTAACATACGAATAGAGACCGATATTCTCGTAGGTAAGTATAGGGAAGTCTTTCAAACGTAAATCACTTAAATTGCAGCTGCCCGTCGCTTTAAGCTTTGTTATCACGCTATCAAGATCGCTCTTTGGCGTGCTACTTCCAAGCTCATTTAACGGTTCAGTAGGTAAGTCATTTGCAGACAGAGAAAGCTCTGAGGGGAATTGTTGCGCCATGGTTAGTCCTTAGCTTGAGTGGAGAACGCCAAGGACACATCACCCGCCATCGGGAAGAAGTGCCCGAGTGGCGAGTTAGGGAAGAATGCTGGTTAATTTTGCGTGGCCAGCGCTACCACGTCAGATCGCTAAAGAGCGATAGAGCCTAGAATATAGCACAGCAATGCAGGGATTCGGGAGAGCAGTTGGTCGTCAACCAAGAGCAATCACGAAAAATTATCTTGCCGACTCCAGTTACGTTGGCTATACCAGTAGTGAGCAGCGAAAACCTTACCGCCGAAAAGGCAGCTGAAAATAAAAGCATCATCGTTGCCAACGCAAAAGAGAAGTTTACCGCCGAATAGGCAGAAGAAATGATCGCCTGTGCCCAGCCTAGCTGGGCACTTTTCGTTAAAACATGAAGATAATTTTTGGATTATTTCAGCATTTAGAAAAAGAGAAGTTTACCGCCGAATAGGCAGAAGAAATGATCGCCTGTGCCCAGCCTAGCTGGGCACTTTTCGTTAAAACATGAAGATAATTTTTGGATTATTTCAGCATTTAGAAAGATGGTTAGCGTTTAAGCGACACTATGCAGAAGGGCTTCAAAAGCTGCTGAACGAGCAAACCCCTTCTCCTCCTCAAACAGCAACGATCCCCCGGCTATATACTCAGCCATGCATTCGGTAGTCACCCAGGCCCGGTTAAGTGATTGAGCCGCACGCGCCGTCATGAGTCGGCCACCACAGGAATCGGCCACTAAATCACCTTCCTCAGTCAGGAATTTGATAAAGAATTCTGGCAGACGATAAGGCATTCCAGCACCGTGAGTGGGTAGGCCGTGCTGCTGACATAATTTGCGGTGTTTACGGCCAACGGCGCAGGAATGGCCAAACTCAAGCGTGTTTTTCGGTATCGCGCCAGCGGTTGGGTTAGCGTATGCCCCCGGTGACAAGCGATAGGCGCCATCACCATAGACAGCGGTGCGCTTCTCCCCACCCTGATCAATCAAGCGCTGCTGGCGCTCACTGTGCGGCGTCAATACTCGCCGGTTGTCGGCTTTACATCGTTTAGGATCGCGGGCGAACCACAATATGGGTTCCCAGCTCACGTTGAGCTGCTGGCGGGTGATTGACGCATACCGTAAGGGGCCTGGAGGCTTAGACCTGTTCACCCACGGGATTCTGTCCATTAGGGACAAGCCCAGTTGATCTTCAAGTGCAATGATCACCCTTTCCAGGTAGGTGGAGCGTGCCGGTAACTGTGGAAGGAAAATGTCCTCACTAAGATTGAGTATCAAACTGGCTTCTGGGGCCATGCGCTCAACGATGGGGGCCAAAATATCGAGGATGAAACCGACCATTTCACTCGCGGACGGGTTACCGTAACGCCGTGACGATGCCAGCGGGTACGGAGGCGAGGTGAGCGCCAGCATAATGGGCTCATTCGACGGCCATTGACCAAATACGTCTTGGCTATACCCCCAGCACGCAACGCCGAGATCTGTGCTGAACGCCACCAGTGATAACGGACGACGTATCGGGTGCAACCCACGCTTCGCCTTATCGGTTAACTCCCACACTCCTCGTTTGCCGGGAATGCGCTTAAGCATGCCCATATCCCGGAGAGTTTGTTGATGCCATCTCAGTTGACGATGGTACACATTACGCTGCGAACCGCTTTTCCCGATGGGCTGGCAGTTCTGGGTAATTTCGTCGGTTAAATGGGCTCGCTGCGCCACGGCGTTGTAAAGGTACTGGTTGTTTACTGGTCGGTCCGCTGCACGGTAAGCATTAAGCGTTTCGTCCAACAAGTCGTATTGAGGCGATATGTTATTGGGCATTGCCTGTTTGCTCTTGAAATAACAACAAGATTACCGCTGAAACCGTATCACCCTAATTAAATCGTCAGCGCTTGCCTGAAACTTAAAAACAAAAAAACCGGCCCCCAAGGGAGCCGGTCGTCTTTGCTAATCACTCATTTGTTATGCCGCTACAAACAAGTCCAGTGTGCCTTCATCGTTTCCTTTGTCCTGCTGCAACGGTTCAAGCAGTCGGTCATGCTCCTGTGCTGATATTGAACGCTCTTGTAAGTGTGCCTGGAGTTCCTTTGGCCACACTTCATACGCCAATCGCTCAAAGTAGTGCTTACGGCGAGCCATCGCGTCGTACGTTGCTGCCTTCCCTTTTGCTAGCTTCACAATGCCCTGGTCAAGATACACCCTGGCACTATCAACAGCGGGATACAGCCCTGAGGCCCAATAACGATCATCGTCAAAGCTATCAACGAACAACGTAGCCTCCATAGGATCTATGGTCAGTTCGTCAGCCTCCTCGAAGTAGACCGTTTTGGTCGGCTCCCCGGTGTAGACGCTGGCCACTGTGCGAGACGTTACCCTGCCCTTACTGTCACCAGCATCGAACGGGGTTAGCCCTGGCTCGAAAGCTGGACCTTCACCATCAGGCAACGGATACCACACCATCGGCGGTACCGGTTGCTTGGCCACCGTGTCAATCACCGGGATCGGATAGCGCTTACCCATCACGCGTATCTCGTACCATTCGCGCAACGCGGGGAAAGCGTTATTAAAACCGTACGAAAGCGACCAAGCGAAGTCGATTGCAATCAGCTGGCGCGGTGTGATGAATTGGAACGTCGTACCAGACAATACCTGCTGCGCGTCAGAGTCCGTTTCCGGCAGTTCACCATTAGCGCGGGCACCATCATGCTCGATTGCACGTTCTTCTTCCTCCACGTCCAGCGTAAGCATATACCTCAGCAGATCTAGCCTCATTTGCGCGCTGTAGTTGGTCGGCGCCACGCCCATGTGACCCGCATCACTTACTTTCCTGCCCAAGTTTTCACGACGTGTCATATCCCATCGTGTATTGAGCAAAAAGGTCCGTAAGCGATTCACACCAAGCAAATGGCCATGGGCTTCCGGTGCAGACGCAATCATCGACTCCATGCTTTTATCTGAATTGCCTGTTGCCAGACATAAGCTGCAACCGAAGCGGGCTGAGCACGGAGCTCTCTGTGCTTGCTCGCCGGCAACCAGTCCACACACGCCCTCATTGCCATCCCGGTAGAGATCGAATGTCCAGTCAGCATGAGCGAGGAATGTTAGATAAAGCGCATCACGTCGTTGATCAATCGCTAGCAAGAGGCCCCATACATCGGTCACGTCCCAATTGGCAATCGGTGCGAAGGTATAGCTGCCACCTGGCTGCTGGATCAATGTTTCGTGATTCTCACCACGCTCATTCATCCTGTCTGCACGCTGCGTTGACTCGGCATGCCGGGTGCCCAAAAGGACAACCAAATTACCGGGCTGCTGCTGACGCTTTTCCAGTTGCTTAATCGCTTTTTGCTGCGGCCGCAATTTCCAATCTACCGAGCATGAACGAGACGAGCCCGCAAAAACGGGAAGCTGGCCACGGCCGATAGTGGAATAGGCAAAGCTTGATGCCATCGAAGGTTCGACCTCCACCACTGTCAGAGGCAATCCCTGCCGTTGACAATAGCCAGATAACGCAGCATTCATAGCTTGGCAATAAACAGACATTGCCGGGTTCTCAATACCAGTATTGGCATGTGTCACGTAGTGCTGGTTTAAGCTGCCTCCCGACGCTATATGCCGTCTCAAGGCTTCCAAAAACAGAACCAGAACGGTCATTGAGTCTTTGCCATAGCTCTCGGCTACCCCAATGGTGTAGTTATCCGCTAAGAGCGCTTGCATACGTTCTATGACGGCTTCTGCTTTGTCATAGACCCCCGCATGGCGCTTGATCGCAACGTCGCTTACGGCTGCTATACGGTTAGTTATGGATAAGTTCATCATTAGCTCCCAAAAGGAAAAGAGCCCTCCCGCCTTCCGGCGAACAGGACTCAAAAGGTGGCCATGGCCACATCGGTTAGAAACGGACTAGCCGTAGGTTAGGTAGGCCCGCATTTCACGTTACTAAACGCGCCAGCAGGCAACGTCCAGTTTGCACGATCAATGATGGGCAGCGTGTACTCAGCTTTGAAAGCCTGCGCCAACGCTTCTTCATCAAGAATATTGAAGGGGGTCGCCTTATCGGCAATCTCCATCACATTGATACGGTCACGACTGATCGTGGTATCGAACTTGCGCTCATACGCCGCAATCGTTTCAACACTGCCCGGAAAGTACCGGCGTAGCGTTGCCCAGATCGACGGCGAGTTAAAGATGCACGAACGACACGACGAGCGAGGCCAAGAAAGACGGTAGGGAATCGGCGCCAGCACACCGTGCCGCTCCATAATTTCCCATACGTCGCTCTCATTGAAATGAAGCACTGGTCTCCAGGTGTCCACATGCCGTGCTAATCGTCCTTTACGACGGTCGCACGCATGGGGCTCCAATTGGTTATATTTCGCTCGGTTTGGGCTTTCTTCACGACGCTCACCCGTTACGAAACATATCCGCAAGCCATTGAATCGCGCTTGGTTATTGATTGCCCGACGTGCTACATCAATTTTTAAGGTCGAACTACACCAGCGAACGTTTAAATCCGCTGAGACCTGAGGAAACCGTTGGCGCGTGCCTGGTTTAGCGCGTGACGTATCACGCAAGAGTGTAATAACACCGTCAGGCGTTTCAACCTTGTGCGGGGCACTGTAGGCGTTCTCTTTATTGAGCTCACCTTCAAAGCCACCGACTAACCACGACGCGTACAGCTGGACGCCTAACTCTGCAGCCAGCTTGCGGTTGTAGTCAGCCATAAATGGCCATTCCATTAGTGTGGAACCTTCACGTCCATCAACGTCGTGGAACCACATTTCTATCCTTGAGCGTGGTACACCGAGCTCAATCAGGCGTAGGTAGCTTGCCCAGGAATCCTTACCCCCGGAAAAGGCTACCACGAATAAATCGTAGTTCAGGTCGATATCCGGGGCTTCAAAGAACACCCCAGGCTTTGCCCGCAATAGCGGCTCCGCACCAAGATCGAGTCCTAGCTGGTTACCCAGCGAAGGAATGACCGCTTGGTCATCGAAGCGATCGAGGACGGCTGCATTCATAGTTGTCATAAGACATACCTCATAGACAAGTGGCCATCCCCCTCTCGGAAGATGGCCACTACGGCAGATAAGCGCTAGGAAACAGCAGCGCTAGACGTTGGCGAAACGCTCCGGGGCGGTGCCCAGGTACGTCAAATCACCGAAGGGATGAGCGTCACCCACTAGCGCCAGCGCAATCATCTGCGCACTGTGGCGGGCCAGGTGAGCCATATAAGAAGCGTTACTGGCACGCTGCGCGAGCTCAGCGACAAGACACTCTAGGTGCTGGCGCTGATCAGGACGAAGCACGGGCTTTACCCACTGAACGCCTTTAGCGACAGGAGACAAATAACCCCCTAACAGGAACGTTCCCGCGTGATAAATGCGCACACCGGTAATTTCCACATAGGCCAAACGAGTACCCAGCTTGCCCGGTGTTAACAGTGCCTCGGGCGCGGGTAGTGTAATGGCATCATCGACGCTAGAAAGGCTCGACACCTTGCCAGCATTAAAGCTTACGGGGTAACGGCTTGACGTTCCCGATAGGGAGCACTCAACCACCACATCCGCTTCACAGTACAGATCATAGGTCATCATATCTTCCTCATAATGAAGGGGGCAGGCCTACTCCCCAGAGGGAACGTAGGCCTACTTGGGTAGGTTGATCAGTCATCATCGAAGTGACGCCAGGTGGCGTCTTCTACGTAATCCCGCATGGCATTTCGGAATTCATCGGGATCGTATCCAGCCGCACTACAGCAAACGCGGTAAGAAAACGGCCCAATGCCATCTGATGCCAGCCATGCAAGCTTTTCCTTGCGTCCGCCTACAAGCGGATTGGCAAGCTCAGCTAAGGTGGCCTTCAAGAGTCGAACACGCATCTGCAAAATAGTGTCTTTAGACCACTCGAAGTCATTTCCAGCCGGTTCAGCGCGCCCTTCTGGGCGGCCCCGTTGGCGTTTGTTTGGAACTGACTTAAGTGCCGGAGACGGCTTGGGGGTGGGAAACGGCACTACCCTGCGGGAGGGTAATTCCGAGGGGGCTGGTGCTGTCATTAAGAAGTCTAGCGTTAGCTGGACCTCCTCTTTCAGCACATGCACATTTTGGCGTTTAGCGGCCATAGGGAACCTCACACTAAAGTGAGGGCAGCCGACCCCAGAGGGTCGATGGCCCTCTAGGGAGAAAATGTAGCGTTGCTACATTAGGTGGTTGATTCAGCGCCCGATTCAGCCAGCGCTTTCATATCGAGGTCGCGATAATCGTCCGGTAGCTCGCAGTCGATTGCAGCGGACACCAAGCCACTTTTAACGTCTGCAAGCGATTGCTCTACTTGGCCGATGATGGCTTGCGCCATATCGTCAATCTGATGCAACAGGTCATCAAGATGGCCTTGCTCAAACGGCTGCCAAACCAATGCGATATTGTCATCTAGCTCGGCATAGTCGTTGTAGTGTTCAAGCAATTTGGTATACGCCTCGTAATGCTTTTCTGCGCTATCCCATTCTCCAACGAACGTTAGAAAGGAGGATGCGGCATAACCGTAGGCGCGTTGTTCAATCGTAGAGGCAGTGGTGTTGGTGCTCATGGTATTTCTCCAGTTAGGCAATGAGCAGGCACACCCTCCCCAGCGGGAGAGAGTGCCCGCAAGGGTTTACAGCTTAGTTAAACCACGTAGCGTTAAATCGCAGGCGCTATTCGCACGACGATATTTTGCTCGGTGGCATTGGGACGAACGTGGTGTTTAACGGCAACCATCAACGCCTCCCAGTAGGGGGTAGGCATATCGGAGTCGCTTCCTTCACCATTCAAGGCGGGGCAAACGGTTACAAAAATGTCGCAGTAACCTTCTGATGAATGGGAATTATGACCCCAGCTTGCCAGTCCAGAAACGCGAGCTTTGTTGGCCCAGTTTTGAAAGGTTGGGTGATCAAACCAATCAACACGAACCAGCACAGCCGGTTCAAGGCTAGATTCAGCGACAACGATATCTTCCGGGTGAAGGAAACCGCATACACGGTCAACGTCTTCCTGAATGGTTTCGTCGTTAAGAAGCGCGTGATAATCCGACAAGTTCTCGAGAATTTCTTGGGCTTGTTCGGCAGTAAGGAGGATAGATTGGCTCATGGTAGGGCTCCATAAAGTGATGCCCAGAAACCAATCCCCCTAATGGGCGATTGGCCCACTAGGCAGAGGATGCAACAGCGTTGCAAAAGAAGAATACTGGTTAATTTACGTGGCCAGTGCTACCACGTCGAAACGCTAAAGAGCGAATGAACTTTCATGATAGCCGTGTCAGTGTGGCGTTGGCAATAAGTACGCGCCTTCGGCAGGTTATGAATACAAAACAGTGTCGTCGTCGCCGGCAACCACTCTACCGTTTAGGCAAAAAAAAACCCTATCCGGTTTGGATAGGGTTGGGGTTAAGTGCTTAGGAAGCGCGAAGCAAACTAGCACTAATTAATTCAAAGAGCGTTCGTTGCAAATCTTCTACTCGATTGATAACGGTAGATTGCTTCACAAAGCTCTTAATGCTGTTAGAACCAATGCCAATCCCAATTAAGTCCATTCCAGACGCTTCACAGCGTGAGACTACATCGCGCATGGCTGGCTCACTATCGGGTTCGCCATCCGTGACGATCACAATCAGCTTCCGTTCTTCCCTCTGTTGCAACAGTTCAAAGCCTGCGTACCAAACGGCTTCTGCCATTGGCGTTGAACCTTGTGGCAAACATTGAAACCGATCCGAGTTATTAGCCACGGATTGGCCATGCTTGATGACCGACGTTACCGGCGTGTACCCACTTCCATTGAAATAGGTAACCGCTGTATTCACACCATTAATCGACTCAAGCCCTAGCGCCAGCGCTAATGAAGCTTCATTAGCAACTTGGTAAGGGATAGAACCCTCAGCTAAAGGCATGCGCATGGAATAGCTCATATCCACTAGCAGATGCACGGCCGTGTTAATGGCCTTCTTCTCGACACGCTTTTTGAAGATCCGGGTATCACCCAAACGTAAGCGCGTTAAGCGCCGACTATCTAAGCGATTACCGCTACGTGCCGTACGATCACCATTGCGCTTTTCCGACTGCACCAGCCCCATCAGCTGGGACCGTATTGAGGAGGAAGTTAAGCGAACCCGCTGCTTAAGTGCCTCTGCAGCACTCGGCTGTAACGACGTGGAATCATCGGGTTGATGGATAGTTGTGCATAGCGGTGTACCTGGCTCCGCTACGCTCTCCAAGTCACGACGTAAGCATTCATGCGCGTCTTCCAGATGGTCATCGTCCGTAGCATCCAGCGTACGAGCGATCACACCTTTTTGATGCTGGCTCTGGCTATCGCCCTGGTCATCCCCACCATGGCCATCATCGCCCTTCTGGCTCTGACCCTGGCTTGCGCCTTGATCGTCACCGTCCTGGCTATCGTCGCCCTTCTGGCTCTGACCTTGGCTTGCACCTTGATCGTCACCGTCTTGGCTATCGTCGCCTATCTGGCTCTGACCTTGGCTCGCGCCTTGATCGTCACCGTCCTGGCCATCATCACCCTTCTGGCTCTGACCTTGGCTCGCGCCTTGATCGTCACCATCTTGTCCATCATCGCCTTTTGAGCTCTGACCTTGGCTCGCGCCTTGATCGTCACCGTCCTGGCCATCATCACCCTTCTGGCTCTGACCCTGGCTTGCGCCTTGATCGTCGCCGTCCTGGCTATCGTCGCCCTTCTGGCTCTGACCTTGGCTTGCACTTTGATCATCACCGATTTGGTTTTGATCCTGGTCTTGGCTCGGGTTAGGCAGCTGAGGAGGTTGATTAACGACGCGATCATCCGCTTCTTTCCGCGCTTCATCTTCCAGCATGGCGAGAACCGCTTTTGCTAGATCAAGTGCATCCTGGGTAGATGCCATTGCTGGGACACGACGGAATAGCGCTTGAAGTCGCACGTAGGCGCCCTGCGTGAATACCGCACGGAAGACCTTTTCGGTTTCCTCCAGCTCACGCTTGATAGCGTGCTGACCAACATACCGGCATTGAACGTAATAGAGACAGTAAGACTCTAGTACGGCTGCCGGGTGGGTGTCGGTCGTGGGGATTTGATAGTGCCCTGCATGAGACATATACCTCGCAACTTCATTGAGGGTATGCGCCATGCCTGGGTACAAGCCAATCATTGCCTGCTCGATGCGACAGTCTTCAAAAATATTGAACAAGCTCTTAAGCAGACCGCGCCCAAAATCTACATCCCAGTCAGTGAAGCGAACGTGAGCTGCTTCATGAGCCAGGTAGCCCCAAAGGGCATCGAAGTTATCCCAAGTATCCGGGATATTGGGCAGAACAATCGTCTTACCGTTCGTATAGGCGCTTTGTCCTCCTATAACGATGTCTACTCCGACTTTGCGAGCATAAGCCGCACAGAGGATGGGTAGTGCGTTATGCAGCGTTTGGCGTTGCGTCATGGTAGTTCTCCAAGTCATAAAGAAACGCCATCCCCCTTCCGGGAAATGGCGTTAAAGCGTCAACAGCGTGACGGTAGGTTAGGAAAAATGGTTTCTCACCATTCTTCGTCGTCTTCAAAAGCAAAAACAGGAAGTTCCGCGCCATCCATTGAGGAAGGATCAAACTCCATCGGCATCGCTCCCATGGCGGCAAGCGATTCAACTAACGACTGCTCATGCTGAGGGGTAGCTGGCGCTTCCTCGACAGTGACAGCCTCCTGAGCGGCTTCTACAGGCACTTCCTCGGTAGCAACTGTTTCAGCTGCTTGAGGTTGTTCCTCAACCAACGCCTCGACCGCAGCACTAGGCTCCGTTTCGACATTTGACGAGCTGGCCGGGAAGGCTGGCGCGTCAGAATTCACCATGAATTCAGCAAAGAAGTTATCCATATCGCCTAACAGGTCAGTCGAAAGGCCAGAGGGCGTAGGGTCACTTGCAGGCTTAGCCGCTGTGACTTCTGCGCTTACTGACGTATCAACGTCGCTAGGAGCGTCTACCGTCTCCGGGGGAGTGGTTTCAGCTGGAGGCGTCTCGGCTAACAGGCCTGATTGAACAGGAACCGCGGGCATTTCATCGTCATCACTAAGCCCAGCACCGCTGAACACGTTATCGACTTTGACACTCCCATTGGCATAGCCGTGAATCTTATCTTTGTCCGCACAGATCAATACAACCGAGCAGATTTGGAAAAGATACGGCGCCTCGATGCGGTTTTTCACTTTATGTGCGTCAAACCCGTCGATTGTTTCCTTTAGCAGCTTGGCCAGAGGATCGAGGGAAGCGTTCATAAAGCTCAGCCCATCTACTTTGTCGTACAGTTTCTCAAGAGAAGGCTTGGTAGAGCCGTTGAGGTGCGATACACCGTTGAGGTAGCGATCATAGAAGCTTTCAGCCTCAGCTTCGATTTCCGCATAGAGATCATTGGTTAGGCCATCCACCTGCCGTGAGAGCTGTTTAGCTGACTCCTCACCGACGGGGTTGATGTTGTAGATGGTGTGCTTAAAGCCAATACGTTCAGAAACGACATTCAGCGGCATAATGCCGCGACGTATGGCGTCTGCGAAGTCAGGATTTTCATCCACCCATTTGTTAACGCTATCCTCGTAATTATCGAGGAATTGTTGCCGTTCAATAAGGAATTGCTGTTCGATCAAGTCAAGCTCTGACTGAACATACTGCAGCTTCGATTGCGGGATTGCATAGCCATTCATGAACCGGAGTCCGTAGTGGCTAAGTAAGCGCCGCGTCTGGGTTTTAAGAGCATGAAAACGGCTAATATCAGAAGGATCGCAAATTTTCTTTGATCCTAAGCTGGTGAGTTTTTCGGGAGGAATTTCGCCTCCGGCACCAAAATTGATATCGGACGCTTCAAGACGAGCCTTCCCACTCCAAATATCAAAATCAGCATGCACGATGCATAGCTGGTTCAATGTCTGGAGGTTCAGAGTAGTGGTAGTAGTCATGGGTTTTTCTCCAACGGAAAAAGCCCAATGAATACGACTCGCCCAATAGGCGTGTGCGTCCCATTGGGCAAGTAATGCAACGAAGACGTTGCGAAAGGAAAATACTGGTTATTTAGTGTGGCCAGTGCTACCACATTCATCGCTAAAGAGCGATAAAGCGTTTTCTTAAACAGTCGGTTACTCACAAACTGCTTAAGAAAACGGGGGGTTAACCCCCCGATATCCTCCAAGCATCGCTTGGTTAGCTTATCGCGTCAAGAGGCGCTAACACGCTTCTATCAACAATGTTACGAGGCGCCAGCGTACTGCCTACTGTCACCTTGTAACGGGTAGACGGTTGGCCACGGAAACGATCCTCATCGACAGGTACCCCGCGCTTAGCCAAGTCAGCTAATAGCTGCTTGTTACTCACGCGCCCTTTCGACTTGTAACGCGTCACCATGACACCCGCGTATTCAGCATGGAAATACTCGCCCATCATCGCTTTTAACGACTCAAGGTGGGTACGTTGCTTCTCCTCTTTAGCAGCCAGTTTGGCTTTCAGTTCATCAATTTCAGTCTGCAAACCCTTGTAGGATTGTGCCTGCTCAATCCAATCGTTCGCTCGACCGTCATCAGTGGGGAAATACAGATCGCGCTTAGGGTCTTTAGCCGGCTCTTGGCCAGAAAAGACCTGCTTCATGAGAACGCTCGCTTTCTGAACTAACTGACGTAACAACACGTCATTTCGCTGTATTTCAAATTCAAGCATGCCGTATTCGGAGTGCCAGAAAATAAGCCATCCCACCCTCGCCTCAGTCACCAATAGCTGGTGCTGGACTTGGCAGACGTACAGCTTGTAATCACGGCTTTGGCGACCGTTTGCTTGCACATCGAGCCATACCTTATCGCTGGGGCACTTAATCTCGACAGGCTCATTATTGCTTTTGAGTCCATCAAGGGATGCCCGCAGCAAAGGTATGCGTGACGACTCCACACAGGCAGGTAAGATTAGCTCCCCTACCTTAGCTTCGTACGCGGCACGCGCCTTGGCTTCATTGCGCTTACCGGCTCTCACGAGCGGGTTTAAGCTCAAATCAACCTCAGTGGCATATCCAGACTTCTCGGCCCACAAGCGCCAGTACGTCTTGTATTGAGAGCGATCTAGTAAAATAGCCGCATCCGTTGCAGTAATGCCACGCTGGCGCCAAAGCAACCACTCAGCAGAGCCTTGTACTAAAGGAACTACCTTCATATCGAACCCTCCGGTATCACCCGAGGGAGTGCCATACCGCGCACTCCCCCGAGAGGTGGTTAGCTAGCGACTGCAAGCTTCCACTCGGATTCAGCTGCTTCTAGCTGTTCCAGCGCATAGTTTGTTGCTGTTTCACTATGTGCGAGACGTGCTTTGATCCAGGCACGGCCAGGGTCAAAGCTATTAGCTGTCAAACATTTATCAATCACCTGTTTGACGGTTGATTTCAAATCAGCTTTTGGCTTTTCATCATCATGCTCACCACTACTGTCTGAGACAGACGCTTGCGGCTCTACATGTTGCGTTGTGCCTTTTTCGCTTTCGGTATCAGTCGCCTGCTCAGCATCCCGCGCTTGCCAGGATTGCTCAGCTGACTCCAGTTCCGCGTAGAGATAGGCTTGAGCTGCAGGGTTATCTAACGACTCTACCCACGCCCGACAAGGTGCAAACGAGCCTAGCTGCTCACCACGCTGAATCAAGGCTGCTAATTCTTTCGCAAATCCCGCTTGCTCCGCGTCAGTAAGATGCGGAATAGCGGTCATTGACGAGCCTTGACCATTGCTGGACGCATTGAGCTGAACGACGTTGCCGGTTTGCGTATGTGCTTGAGCTTCGATAATACGCTCTGCTTCGTCCTGGTCGTATATACCAGAGAAGCCAAACGCAACACGGGCACACTGAATAAGCGCTTTGTGTCGAAGCAACCGCTTAGGGTGTGTCTGCCAAGGGCCAGGTAACGTACGGTAGGTTTCATCAAGAAATTCCCGCACTTTTACTGGCTTATCCAAGTCCTTACGGTGGATCAAACAGTCAATCCACATAGGCGCTGGAACCTTAGCTCCCGGCATGGTGACGTACTCCGAGGAGTACACGAACTCAACGCCCGCATATTGCTTGTGGGAATTGATGATCTTCACCCAGCCATCGACACCCACTACAGGAATCACCGCCCCTTTATCGGGGTAGGCGTAAATCTCCTTGGTGAAGGGATTAAGCTTGTACTCATTGGCAACCACTAGCAGGGCTGTCATTTGAGCATGCGTTGGCACTTCACCGTTCTTGAGCCTGAATGCGGTACTGCCAAGCGTGTTAAACAGTTGGTCTTCATCAATGCCGTAACGTGCTGCCATGGTCATTACGAACTGCGAAGCCTGCGATGCAGAAGGTTGTGCTGCGGTCATCGTATTTCTCCAATCATAGAATGGAGGAACACTACCCCCTAGAGGGAGTAGTGCCCTCTCGGGGGTAAGCGGACATGCCGCTGAGGAATTAAGCCGTTAGCAGAATAAAGTCGTCGTCTTCGTCATCATCGTCGTCAAGGCCAAAAGCCATAGGCGAACCAATCAGACCTAACGCTTCTAAATCTAGTCGGGCTTGTTCAAGGTCTACCCCATGAGCCACAAAGGGCGCGAGGTAAGTTTCAAAGTCACTCCAACACGTTAGCGCTGGGGTTAGTTTCATCGACTCATCTGCCACTGAAAGCTTTGGGTTATCAACCCGGTCAGAGGGGAACAGGCGATCGAGTTCTTGCTTGGCAAAAACCATAAGAACGAAGGGGCGATGCCCTAGCGACCAATTCACTTCGCCAGCACCTTCACCTTTTTCGTCAATGGTATTATTAGCGCCATTTGAGCCTTTATGGATGGTGAGACCAAAGGCGTCAAACATCACGCCTTCCTTGATCAACACATCACCAGTGCCCTTGCCACCAAGACGATCCGCACCTTTATACAGCGCTAACACCATATCGGTGTCCGCTGCACGTTCGGTTGCGTTGCGGCCATTCAACAGCCAGCACCATAAGGTAGAGCTAGTAGTATTCGACATATTGGATCTCGACATGCGTACCGTATAGACAGCACACCACCCTAATGGCGTGGTGTGCGCTTGTTAGCTGACCTTTAAGCGGCTTGTGCAGTGGGTGTTGCTTGCTGCATTTCGCCAGGTTCTGCTACTTCGCCATCTACCCAGTTGTCTTGACCAAACACATCGCGGGCTAGCCGCAACAGTGCTTCACGCTGTTCGGGTTTATCACCCACCCGACGTAAAAACGCCATTTCAAGCGCATAACCAACGCTGTTAGCTTTATTGCTGGGATCAACACTGCCACGGAAACGCGACGCCAGACGGCACCAGCGCAACAAGGTGCGTGTTGAGAAGGTAATCGACAGTTGACCCGCTTCGAATAGACCTCTTACTTCATTCGCGTAGGTAACCATACGTTCCCTCAGGTTTTCCGGCACTTTCGTTCCGGCTGAGGCCAGAATGTCTTTCTCAACGTGTTCAGGTGCATAGCCCACGTTCATAAACCGGTAACGGTCCATGGCCGCAATACTTTGCTTCATCACACCTTGATAAGCCTGGGATTCATCACCACCGCCCGCGCTATTCCCGGTGACAATCACACGGAACATCGGATGCGGCTTGATGACTTCACCACCATTAGCACCAATCACTAACGGACGACCTTCCAACACATCATTGAAGGCTGAAAGTTCCTCAGGAGCCATCATATCGACTTCGTTGAGAAGCAAGATGTGGCCCAGTTTCATAGCCATTGGTAATGGCCCATATTGCCAAGCCGTCACGGGTTCATCACCGGGTTTCGGTGCGCGTAGAACGTACATGCCGATAAGATCAGCGGCTTCCATTCGCCCGCTACAGGTTAGTGACTGAGTAGGCCAATTTAACCGGCCAGCTGTCTCTAAAACGAGTGAGGTTTTGCCCGACCCGGTAGGGCCAGTGATATAGAGTGCATCGCCCATCGGATTGCGGAGGAACGATAACAACTCTGTGATCGCCGTTGCCCGAAACACATACTCCGCTGTAGCCGGAGGAATGTAGGGACTGGCGGTATCATTGAACATAACCATCGTTTTCGACGGATCAACTTTCACGTTGAAGGTAGAAGCGATAGATACTTTCGAGAATGCAGGATTAGTCATGGGAGAACTCCATAGAATACTCCCTGCGATAGAACACTCCCCTTGTAGGAGAGTGTCCCTACAGGGAAGGAATAAGCAATTAAGCTAGAGAATGCTGGTTATTTTGAGAGGTCAGCGCTACCTCTTTTCACTGTGCAACGGCACAATAAAATGATTATGGGTAAGTCATTTATCGAGTGATGACTTACCGATAACCACAAAGACGTAGATGCAAGAAAGGAGTCATGACAAACCCAAAGGCTTGTCATGATCCATGGCTGCTAGCGTTTACGCGGGTGCAATACCCGACGCTCCGGCTGGCGCTTTAAAAGAATGCGAGCATGAGCCCACATAACAGCTTTCGATAATACGATGATGGCAAACAGTATGATGACGTAGTGCAAAACCAGCCAGGTAACTATATCCATAGCTTCGTAGCTCGACGCAATTCTGCTAACCAAACGGTCGATGATAATCATAGTAGTGCGCTCCATAAGATAAAGGGGCGCACTCCCGGCAGGGATGTGAGCCCCTGTAGGGATGTAAGAGATTAAGCAGTTGCAAAACTGTAGTAGATCCCAGCCGAAGAAAAGCCTGCGATACTAAGTGCAAAAAATGCTAATGCCATGGTAGATGCCTTCATTAAAGCGAAGGGGCATCTACCCTGACGGGAAGAATGCCCCGTCAGTGGGTTAGAAGCACCTGCCGAAATGGCGAGGTGCTATAGGGATATTACGACTGCTTTAGTTTGCTCAAAAGACAGAACACGGCCCTGGCGAATATACGTCGGGACATACAAGTGTTGCCACTCGGGATCGGTCTTAGGGTCAAAAAATAGAGGATCTGCAACGACAATCTCAGGCTTAGGGCAGGTTCGTTTTGCTTGCCATTGGCAAACAAAAGCGAGTGCTTTTGCCTTGAAAGCAATTACATCGTCTTTAAGCGCGTATCTCACGATCTGCGCAGCGTAGGCGAGCAAAAAAATGAACGCGATTGCAGTGAGGGATTCACTAATAGTGAGATTGAACATGATGGTCTCCAAAGCTCTATCGAGCAAAAGATGCACTGCATGCAGTGCATAGTAAGCACCGATTTATCCTAAACGGACAAACAGGCACGGGTTTACGGAACACCGAATGGTGCCCGAATTAACAACACAAACGTTGACGACTTGAACAACTAGCCGCTACGTCGCAGAACGCGACATAGAAAGATGCCAAAAGACAAAGGGGAGTAGCCCTAGGACCGCGAGTGCGGAGTTGAGGCAAATGAAGAATGCTGGATGTTTGATAAGGTCAGCTACCTTGGGGGTTGTGAACTAAAGAGTTCAACACTTCCAACTATAAGCGACCCGTTGAGAGGTGACAAGCTAGCTCATTGAGCAGTAGTGTAAAAAAAACCCTATATCTCCTTCGATGCCCTTAAGGGAGGCCTAGAGGCCCAAGTGGTTTTGACACATCAAGGTAAAGTGTGCGTTGCGTACCGTACTTTTTTGCCCACTTTTGAGGATGTGAACAATGACTCAGGAAGCCTTACTGCCTATCACCCAGCCAGAGGGTGTAAAACCGCGTAGCCCTTCTACGCAAATGCGCCAACAGATGACCTCACCGATCAGCCAAAAAGAGCATGCTGAACGAAAAAATGTCTACTCACGTCCAGTAATAGACGAGGAACTGACGCTGTACTCGCTACAGGCACAGCAGGTCATGCAACGTTCGTTTATTCGTGTCAGCTATAGCTTATTCTCCACGGACGTTATCTTGCGTCTCATTGGCGATGAAGATCAGATTGACGATGTTGCCGATATTATTTCTGCCATGGTGGCAGATGCCCACGGTGAGCTTGATAGTGTCATCGCGCAAATGGAAGAAATTCTTGAGGTCCATTCAGGTTCAGGTAAGCGTGTGTCTCGCTACTCAAACCCGGTCACGCTTAAATTAGAGATTACCGCACCACAAGTCGGCCAATTTATTGATCTAGTGAGCAAGCTGGACCGCCTAGTCATGCTGATCGACAACTTGTGGCATAAACAAGTGCTAACCGGCAAGCAGCGTACGGCAGCACAACGTCAATGGCGCCAGCACGTCAACCGTGTAGCCTCAAAAATTATTCAGATGGAAGGTCGCGCCCGTGGCTCTGCAATGCGGCAGGGTAAAGGCGACGAAGTAACCGAACATGCGCCTTTAATGGCAGACCATGCAGAGCATGACGCCAATATCGCAGCCGATGCAGGTGAAACAACCGAAGGTTTCCCGACGCAGGAAAACAGCACCAGTGCCGAGGAAAATGCAGCCACCGCTTAACCTTAAAGTCACCCTGCCCTATCTCCAACCGCCGTTCTTGTGAACGGCGGTTTTTTCATGGGTATTTAATTAGGGATCTCATATTTTGGCGGTAAACTGGTACCAGATTTCAGTCTACAGCTATCAACACCACACTGAAGGAATCAAGATGAAAAAGTTGACACTTATTGCCTGCATTGCGACTGCATCTATACTTTCTGGCTGCGCATCAACCGGCACTTCAACCGCTGATCGTCGTTTTAGCGAAGACAATAGCCGTGCATATAACCTTGCCCAAGCAGGAGGGCTACATGAAGCAAGAGATACAGAGCTTGGCGATGACCAATACAGCTACATGATGAGCAATTTGGCGGATGGCGCAAGCACCGGGTTATCGCTCGCTAGTTCATCGGGCTTTGGGCTGTCTGGTGGAACTTCCCTCGGGATCGGCCTTGCCACTGCCCTACTCTCTGGGCCTGGGATGATGGGGTTTGATAGCGCATTTGCCTTTGTGCCTGAAAGCATGGCATCCAATCCATCCGATGCCGCAAAGGTAATAACTAATTCCTTTTATGAAAGCGCCAAAGCAGGTGAAGACGAGGCGGGTTACTCTCTGAGAGTGACCGATGAGAGCTTTGGTTATCGCCATTCTTCAAAGCGGGAAGTCGTAAGCTTTACCTTTGTTAATGAGAGCCTTGGCTGCTCAGACCCAGATAAAATTGAAAAGTGGAGCGCAGAATACAATTGCGTATTGGCGCTGATCCACCCAACCGAGACACGTAAGCTTGCCGATACACCTTTAGCCGTCAGAGATAGTGCTGGTGCTCGCAGCTATGCTGTACACGCACACGACAATACCCGCGCCCTGCAAACGGTAGTTAAATTCTCAAAACAAGCCGAGGAGTTACTTGGTGAGGAGCGCTTGGCTCAGGAGCGCCTAGCATTGCTGCAAACCGTCTCCGCAAATATGCCGAGTTGGTATTTTATCTACGAGACACCTAAAGAATATACACCTCCCATGGTTATTACCGAGGGTGAAACTGAGTTGTTCATCACACGTAAGTAAGCATCCCCTATAATCTGATTTAGATAGTACCCAGAAAGCAAAATCCCCGCCTACGGCGGGGATTTACGCTTCTGTATCATTGTTTCATTCTAATCATAGAAATCGCTTCTCAGCTCATTCTGTGTCTTTTGCCTAAACGCGTCACTATCAACGTCTTCAAAACGATTTAGAGTCCGAGTGGCTGCATCTGCTCGGTCATCCACATTAAGGTGATTATTTGTACCTGTTAGGGATTCAAGGTCAAAGCCACCATCGCCCATATAAAGCCCCTCAGATTGAAGAATGCCCAACCATTCATCCAGGTTAACGAGATCCCAGTTGATACTTTCTAGTGCTGTAATCGGCAAACCGCCACAGCTAGGACTCTCAGCACTGCCCCAGCTTAAACCGGATTGTTTGCGCACTTCTTCTTGCAATATGCGTGATAAGGGAGAATTAAAACAACAATAGCTTTGGCGACGTTCTATACAATAACCTAAAACTTCTGTTTTGCAGTATGTGCCTATATGACGGCACGACTTGAGTTCACGCTGCGCGTTAAGCTCAAATTCTTCCGCCTCGCAACTCCATATCAGCTGAATAGCTAACATAGTGACTACGTAAATTTGGTAGGCCGTCATGGCTGCACCTAGATAGCTAGCGCCAGCCTCACCAAGCAATTGTTGGGAAAAGCTTTGTGCACCCTCACCACTACCGACGGCAGCTGCACCTTCCCCGGTTGCGACCTCTGCCGAATTGAAAATCATATCGCCGGTCATTTCGGCCACTTTTTCTTTTAATGGCTCTGCTAGTTCAAGTGCTTTGTTTTTAACCGACCCAGAGAACGCATCCCATGCGCCTGAAACGTTTTCAATACGGGAAGTGAATGGTTGGGTCACGCTTGACCAACCACTTGTGATGGGATCACGCAGCAATTGATACGAACCTTTTAAGGCTGCTAAAGGTCCATCCGATTCCAGACCAACAATCGCGTTATCAATTTTCGGTACGGTCATGATCATCGTCAGATAATCACCCATAGAAATACCGGATGGTTTTTCGCAGCAATCCACCGTGCCACTTACGGCGCGTTTGCATTCACCAGCTTCGCCGGTAAAGACCGTACATGACATGCCAGTAGAGGATTCTGAACAGCTTAGATCCTGAACCATATTTTGTGCTGCATTCATCATGGCGCTAGCACGGGCAAAATCAGCGCTTTGCTCAATTTCATGTTCAAAGCACTCTGACCCCATGCAGCGTATTGGGCCCGCACAACTATATTCAGATTCACGCTCAATCGTTGGTATTTCGTAGCTTGTCCCACAGTCCCATGTTTCTTCTTGGACGTAGCAATTACCTTCTGAACCTTCTGCCCCATCAACACAAGAGGTGCTTATATAGCCGCACTGCGGGTTTGCTTCAAACTCAGCGCATTCTTCTATTGCATCGCCACTTGAAAGGCACTGTTCTTCTCCGTTGATATCCTCCCAGCAGGTTGATGTTCCTTGATCATAATTACAGCTGAGTGGTGCGACTTCGACGTGTGAGGCTAATCGTGGAACGTTGGGGATCGGGGCATTCGACAACTGCTTTTCAATAGGGTCACCCGGACACACGTTAAAACCGTCGATATTTCGACATGATGCACCGTCTGCAGGTACCGCCTCATAACTTCCTTCACAGAACTCCTCTTGGGTGACAATTGCATCATCTATACAGCTTTGTGGCCCCCAGCTGTCGTTTACCACTGTGAAGAATTGGGCGAACCCCATAAAGGTCGAATTATTGAAAACGTCGTTTACGTGGTTAGCGATCGAAGCCGTATCTCGATTGTTATGGAAAAAGTTAACGTCCAAGCCGTTGCGACTAATCCCATTCAAGGCAGCGGCGCGATCACCACTATCTCCCCCATCGTCCTCATTACCAATAACGACAATTACCCGATTTACATTTTCGCGCCATTGGAAAAAATCGGCAGCATACGCAACGACTTTCCATGCGTCGGTTTGACCTGGCTCGATGCCGAGTTTATCGACCCATTTTTGTACCGCATCGACATTGTAAGAAAGAGGAACCTGAAAGGCTTTTTTAGTGTGGTCATCCCCTTGGAAGGCTAATGCACCGGTACGAACGTTGTCACTTTTACCGCGTGATAAAAGATTAACGAAATTACCTAGACCATAACGCAAAGCGCCAATCTCTGGTTCCATTGAGGCAGTATGATCAATCAGAAATACAATATCCGTTGGTTCCGTATCTATCTCAATAAGGTGGTTAATGCGGCAGTTGCCCTCGGGCTTAAACCGACGGATGCACTGGTTATATTCTGGGACGTGTGCTGAAAAGCTCGATTCAGCAAAAGATTCATCAACACTACAATCAGCAAAGTTATTCGCGAAGTCCTCCATACTGTCAAACACTTCGCGTGACTGATTCATCATTGGGTCACTGCTAAAATCAGGTCGCGATAAATCACCTGCTTTATGGACCACTTCGTAGGCCATGCCCTGGATAGAGGTCGGCCCACCCGATTGGGTCACTTCGGCACGCATGTTTGATAGCGCAAGGCTGCCTACATCGGACAACCCTGAATCACTCGATGACTCACCTTCTAATTCATCCTGAGGCCGCATGTGTGGGTAGTTATAACTTTTTCCAGTGTCACTGGCCGTATCAGGAAACAGATCGTTGACGCTGATAGCATCACCGTCGCCAAACGAGATAGATCCGCCATCTACGTTCGCAGGGCCACTTACACCTATGTCGTCGGCAAAGCCCTGACCATTCCTGGCTGCATCTATAAACGCATCGGCGTAAAGCATGGCAGGCTGAATCACCATTAGTGTGATCAGCAGCCAGCTTAGCCAAACCGCTCCCCAATGTTTGCGCTTAGATACTTCCATTATTGACTACTCCCTAGCCGGTCACAGGCTGCCTCTTGAATATCCTGGGCTATCAGCTGAGTGTCGTAGCTACTCGCCGTGGGATAACGTAGAAGCGGAATACCGGCCTCTGCGAAGGCGTTGTTAACGAAGATATCGCGCTCTTGGCGGTCCTGGCGCTGGTGGCTGGGGTCATCCAGTTCAACCCCAGCGACAATGCGCCCTTCAATCGGGTCCAAAATGATGTAGTCAATGTGCTTGCTAGAAATTCGGCTGAATGCCCTAGCCCAATCGCTGCGAGTTTGCCCTTTACGAACAAACAGCACATCCGCAATACGAGGCTTCCCCATTACCAAATACTGATCTCCAGCTGCCTCGGCTAAGTAGCGGTAAAATCCCCATTCAGTCTTGGTGAAAAGGTATTGCCGACCATCATATGAGGGTTCAGGGGACCGCTTACGAAGCCAGCCCCAGAGTAAAAAAAGGAAAATAAAGACGGGTATACCCTTCGCCCACAAAGGCAGCGCATCTAACACGGGCAGAACATTGACAAATTCCATGTTTTTTCCTTTTCACCTACATGTTGCAGCAGTCTTGCCAGCGCCAAATGGTATAAATTGGGTCTTCTGCGACACCAGGGATAATCCGGGCATTGCCCCACCGCAACGTAGACTCGCCCATTACGTGGCCGCGTTTGGTTTCGGGTAATGGGTGAAGCAAGCTAAACTTGTACTGAGTTTTTGGCAGTGTAGGACTGATGTGGCCACCACTACACATGGCGTCTGATCCCATGGTGCGCCAAGCCAAGCCGCGACGGTGCAATGCTGCCAGTACGCGTGCTTTCATCAGGCTTGATTCTTGGATGACGCCATTCCCCCCGGTAATTTGTCCTGATAATGGGTAAATAGGACCCCAGGAGCCCGCGCACCAGAACATGGAGTTAATGGGCTTACCCGCAGTTGAGGCTACTGCATCCGCAGTACAGGCGGCGGCTGCAATTGGATTAGCCACCGCTGCAGCTTCGGGATTAGTGAAGAAGGCTAGATCGCTGTTATTCCAGGTAGGATCAAGCTCGCTCAAGTACATAATATCGAGGTCGGTATAACCATCTGCATTACATGCACCTGACACAAACATATCCATCATCAAAAGCAGTGGAAACGCGTAGTAGTGGTAGTGCATGAACGTGCCGTCACCACCATCAAAGTCAGTTCCGCCATGCATGCCTTGAAATGTGCGGTCCATGGGGAAACGGATACCATTGAGTACCGAGGAGCAGCCAGGTACGCGTTGAAATTCAATTAGGCGTGCCGGTTCCCAAAAACTGGTCACGACACCTGGCCGTGGCACACCCAGATTATCCTCACAGGCGCATAGCATACGGTCAGCACTTCCCTCAGGAACTCCACCACTTCCACCCGTCAACGGAACACCAGCCACTCGTATTGGAAATAAGCAATCCCAGCAAATATCTGTGATGAGCTTTGGGCCTATCACCTGCGCATCAACGCATCCAGGCGTCGCATGCGCCAGTTGTGGTGCCACGGTGCCGATAACTGCCAGAACCATTGCGGCCATAAAGTGCCGAAACCTCATGACGCAACCTCCCTTAGCTGAATAGTCGGTACCGATACTGCATAGTCCAGCGCCACTACTTGTGGGAAGCCATAGAAGTAGCCCTGATGGAGTGACACGCCTGATTGAGAGGCGCGTTTGGCGTCTTCTGTCGTTTCGATACGTTCAACAATGGTCAATATGTTGGTTTTTTGTGCATGGCGCAGCGCGGCTTGAGAATCCGCATGATCCAAAGTTTCGCTTTCAAACTTGCACACTGACCACGGAAAAGCCTGCAAACGCTCTAACGAGGCATTTTTGGAACCAAAATCATCCAGGGCGAGGCCTAATCCACAGTCGCTTAACCGGGACCAGCGCTTTTCAATCGCGTCGTCGCTGACTAGTTCGTTAATTTCAAGCATGACAGGCGTGTGTTGATAAATGCGGAAGGCTTTGTATTGCTCCTCCCAGGCCTCAAACGCATTGTCACAAGACAGCGTTCCAGCTGACACATTGATATAAAGGGGATGACGAAGCCGATTACCTACGGCTACCCACTTCGCGAGCATGGCAATAATTTTTAGATCAAGAGACGCCCACTGTGTTGCGGATACATGACCATGTGGGCCCTCATATAGACCCGTGGACCCAGGGAACCGTGCCAGCACTTCATAGGCTTTACGGGTGGTTGTTTTACTGCAAACGATGGGCTGGAACGCAACTTTTGCCTTAGGCATCATCACGCCCCGAACCAGTTCTTGAATGACAAAGTTCTCACCGTCACTGGTAATCACTGAGGGGGTAAACTCCAGCTCAAAACGGCTTTTCACATCCGGCGTGAGCAAATAAAGCGGGGCATCAAAGAAGTCGGTTACTTCTTTATAGGCATCCCAACCTTCGTCAGCATCCAGCTCGGTAGCAATTAACATTACCCGGCTGACATTAGCCGTAAGTGCGGGCAAACGCTCGGCAACCAGTTCCATTTCGCGTTTATCGGTCGCGTTAAAGACAATGATGGCTTGATCGAACGGCACGGAGTCTAGTGGATTAATCACACTGCCTGCTGCTGCTATCACCTGCCCTTCGGCGCCAACAATATCGTCGTAAACGCGCACACGGGGGTCCAGCTTGCGTGTTCTCGGTCGAGTGGCGGGAGGCATCCATTGGAATGTTTGGCGGCTCCAGAAGCGCTCTGCAGCGTCTTCCCTTTTTTGCTCCCAATTAATCTGAGCCACGCGTTCTTGCATGACTTCGATCATATCCCGTTCTTCAATTTCGACTACAGGACCGCGTATGCCGAAATCTCCCCGTTCACCATGCTCTAACTGTCGATCAAGCCACTGGGGTTCACTGATACCGGCAACGCGAGCGATAACATCGTCCGGGTGTGGCGAATCGCCAATACGTATCAGCGTAGGGACTTCATTCACTACGTGATCACGGAACAAGGTAGGATCAATCACCACAGACGGAATGGGCGTGTATTCAGCGGCTAGCGTTTGAAGAAATAGCACTCCCTCTGCTACTTCCATATCATCAGGGATACCCCGGAAAATAATGGCCACACCGGGATCTTCGGAAGCCAGTTCAAACATATCCTCTAAGCCCTGGCGTTCTAGGGAAAAAGAGGCAAACAACAATGTGTGGTGACCGGCGTAGCGCTCCCCTGGCTCTCTAGGGCCATCATCGGGTTGCACATGTTCCTGCAAAGTGGGATTGGTGCGGGCAAGGTCAGCAAAGAACTTTTCAGCGTCTCTCCGATCTTCGCCCATATCCGGTGGGAAAAAGTCGTCTATGTTGAGCCGGTCAGAGGCTTTCTCTGATATCTCCTCACTGCGCTCGATTATCGCCATATCGTCATCGGTGAGGACCGAGGCACCGCCACGCTCATCAGCATGCGCAAAAACGGCTAAAGGCCCTACAAGGAGGGCCAGAGAATAACAAAGCACTGCCCGATGGGCAGCGCGATTAAATAAGTGGATAGGCGCGGCCAATGACTTGCTCCTCAAGAACAGTACCCCAATAACGCGAATCGAAACTGACGCTAGACTCGCCCATGAACCAGTAATGGCCTTCCTCCAGAACCGTTTCGCCCATGAAGGTTGAAGGATCAATGCCCAGGTCTTTTGCCAAGGCAAGACCGGTAGCTACCTGCTTGCCATTCACTGTTACGTTGGCGTCTTCGGTAATGGCTATGTGGTCACCCGGAACGCCAAGGAGAATCTTGACCATCTGGGTGCCTTCATCGAAGTATGGGGCGACACGACGCGCTTCAAAGGCATAGAGGTTTCCCTTTTCTAGGCCCAAATCACCACGGTCTACGAGGAAAAACGAATAGTTGCCAATGCATTTAACTTCTTGGGTATCCAAGCCAATGTGGTAACGCGAAGTAAAGGTGTAAACCGCCATGATGATGGCCATGGCAGTAATGGCCATCTTGACCATCAACTTTCGGCGCGCACGCCAAAACCCTTGGTCATTACTGTTATCGGCATGGGCGTTAGCCAAGCTAGTTTGCTCGGTCATAATTAAAGCTCCCCACTTAGCAAAAGGGAGCCATCAATACGCATTTCAGGAGGGGCAGCCAGCACAGCATTGGCATCAAGAACGATATAACCAGCCTCTTGCAACGCTAAGATACGCGCTTGCACGTCCATAAAGATTTTGTCCGCGGCTTCGCCGGTTATATCTTCGGGCAGGTTCGCAAACAGCGATTGGTAGTCAATGATTAATATGGACTCTGCAGCACTGGCGGTGACGGATTCCAGAGCATTCACACGGTTATTAAGAAAGTATCCCATCACCATCACGACCAAGAACATGCACACGATTAGGGTGCCAGCGATAGAATCCCCTCGCCCTTCCCCACTATTGCCTGCTTCTTTTCTTCGCTGGCGGCGTGATTTAGGGTTCTTGGGTGCGCGCTCACTGGGATCGGCCTTTACATGGCTAGTCGGTGTTGTCTCTGCCTCATATTCAGACGACATTGACACGTCATTAGCTTCTCGGGTGTCCTGCTGGGTAGTTGGGTTAGACATCATTTAGCCCCCGATCCTTCAACACTTGGGTAATGGCGTCATGAACGTTCATCCCCTGTTTTTTGTAGCGGTTAATATCGTTACGATCTACTGGGTCCGTGCTGTACATCAGCTTCGGATACTCGCCTACAATCAACCGGCCTACGCCCGTCCCATTTTTGGACTTGATAAAGATTTCTGAGTAAACGCCCGCGACGGTGTGCACTGAACGCAGAAGATTGAAACCGCCCTCGCTGAGCGTTAGGCGCTTACTTTCGCGTACCGATTCAACCGTTTCGGCCGTCTGGCCAAGTAGGTGCATGGAGCTGGAGTTTTCCGCAATCGCACGTCCGACAGTGTTTTCATAAAGGTCGTTGATGGACTGTGTTGCGATGATGACCGAGCCACCATACTTACGGAATTTGCGGTAAGCGTGCTCAATGAACGTGGCGACCTCGCCCTCTTTCAACAAATCCCACGCTTCGTCGATAAAGCAGATCTTTTTACGGTTTGGCTCGCCCAGGAAGACTTCTTGTTGAATCTGGTAGATCAACTGCAGTAACACGACTTGCCGGAGGTGCTTGCGGCCCTGCAGTTCATCCAGCTCCAACACGGTGAAGGGATTTGAAAAGCGAACGTTGTTATCGAAGGCAAAGTATTTGCCGTAGTTACCCTTCGAGGTGAACATGAACAGCTGCGAACCAACATCACGTACTCGCTGGTCTTCGTCGGATAAGCACATATCTGCGATATGATCGACTTTCAATTCTTTTCCATGCTTCTCCCATAGCTCGGACATAACGCGCTTGAGCTGCGCCTTTTGGAGCTCAGAAAGAAGACCTTTTTCAGAGGCCATCGCAGCGACCAGTGACACCAAGGAATCTTCTTCGTCGGCGTAGTCATTCACCAGCGGGAAAGGATTCAAGCAGATATTGGTGCTTTCGTTAAATTGCAGAAAGTCGCCATCCAATACTTCACTTAAGTTCTGGTACGACTTACCCGCATCAATAACCCAGACCTGCGCGCCTTCCGACATATACGACAACAACAACTCATTCGCCCAGAACGACTTACCTGAGCCTGACTCTGCCGCGATCACCAAGTTTTTGTTGGTGTCGGAGTCATGCAAGCTGGCAGACATGAGCTGACCGTTGCGCGACATAAGCGCCGCATGGAAGGTGCCAGTGCCCTTCCACTCGCCAAATATGGGCACCAGCACGGCTGCTTGCTTGCTTGTCATCGTCTTATAGCGTTTGAGGTGTTTAACCGCTTTGCGGTCAGTACACATCGGAAGGGAGTTTAGGAAGACCGGCAGCGAGATAAACTTATCTTCTAGCAACGTGAACCGGCTTTCTTTCCAATAACTCGCCATAGAGGTTGCAGCTGATTGAACACGCTCCCGAGTCGGGGCAAAAATCACTGCCGAATAGCTAACCTGGACGATGCTGGCGCCATCACCAAGAGCGCCATACATTACATCGAAGTCACCCTTTTTCTCCGCCAGCACGGGCACCATTTTGAGCATGGGGCCATAGGCTTGGTTGACGGTAATTTTACGCTTAGTTTCCAAGCGATCTTTGGTCTTCTGGCTCGGTGGGTAAAACACATTCGCTACAATCATGTAGTTTTCACGCACTGACGAACTACCGCCTGTGATATCGCCTACAAACGCCATAGCGCTGCCAAAAAAGAAAGCCGGCGGCATTTTTTTAGCACTCATTACCCGCACATGCTGGTCACCCAGCATTAAGCTGTGTTTGTCTAACCGTATCTCAGTGCCGAAATCAAATACCTGATCAGCAATTGTCTTATCGTGCTCCCAATTCGCACCACCATCACGCCAGGATGCGTTTGGCCCCCAATTCAGCATGGTGCTCATGGTGCGGATCAACATATTGGCGTCCATTTCTCTTGGCTGGAGACCTATTGCCCGCAGTGACGAATCAACCTTCTCTTTGAGGTTATAAACTTTTTCCAGCTCAGCCTTCGTAGGTTGAGGATTTGTAATCGGAAATTTGACAGTCACGATCAGCTTGAGGTCTTGTATTAAGCCGTTGTCGTAGGTGCCTTTACGGTTTTTCGTAACCAACTTTTCATTGGTGTATTTGCGCATGAACTTCACACGCTCTTTCACAACATTGGTCAAAAGGGGGTGACGGAATCCGTCACGCAGCGCCAGCATACTTGCAAGCTTTGCGCTCACGTCCGGGGAACGGAACAATATGAATTGCAGTGTTGTTTCTTCGGGAAATAGCTGGTTAAACAGCTCGGTAACACGGTCTTGGATCTTTTCGTCGCCGTAGGTCAACGGCTCACAGAGAAAGGCGCAGCCCAGCGTTTGGTCGTCGTTTAGGTAGATCCCTTTATCGGGATCGTAGGCCAGCACGGGTACTAGACCTGACGCCTCCATTTCTTTCGGGTATAGGCGATCTTTTAGGCCGCGATTAACAATGACTTCCATGTTAGCGACCCCCCTGCAACCATTGATCCAAATGCTGGGGTCGGCCGCGGTTAACGCGCCCGTCTTGATGGATCAGGAAAGGTACTCCATTGACCCCAAGGACTTCCGAGGCCAATAAGGTCTTCTCGTACCCTTCTAGGTCACAGTTTTCGCGAGTGGCTAAAAGGTTAATGGTGCCGTTTAGCAGCGCCTCTGCACCTTCACTGGGGTTTTCAGCACAGTGGAGCCGTTGAGCGAGCTCATGCGATTCGTCTCCCAGCGCAGGTACCACGACAAAATAGAAGGTGTAGTCATCACTGTAGGCTTTAGCTTCGTGCGCGAGGGCGTGGCAATGCTCACAGAGAGGATCTGTAAAAATGGTAATGTCGATGGGACCATTGCCAATGGTGACTGTATTTAAATCGCGAGGATGGAGCTGGAGCCCATCGAGGTAAATGCGCGTGGAAGCCTGTTCAATCTCCTCCATTGTTTCAAGCGCACCGCCTTTCCAGAGGTCATACATTTGTCCAATGAATACAAAGCGACCATTGCTTGAGGCGTACATCACTTGGCCCGCATTGTCGATTGCGCTCAAGCCATTTATGGGCATCGGGATGATTTGTCGAATGTCCATGTGTTCAAGCGTCAGCTCCTCAAAGGGAATACTGGCGAACAGCGGGCTATCTGCAATGGGACTAGCCGGTGTAAGGCTTGCGTTGGCAGTAATGGCAGTCGCCATGGAGGCGACTAATACGGCAGTGTGTAGCAGCGTTTTCATGGCGTTAAAGTCTCAACGGTACTTTGATGCCATGCAGGTTAAGCCCAAGCATGAAAACCAAGGGGGTGCCGAGTAACCCTTTAAGGGCGCTCTCGGTGACTTTCGATCAAATGGCGAAGCCGGGCGAATAAACACAAAAAAACCGCCTCCGATATGGAGGCGGCCAAAAGTGCGGTCATTGGTCTGGTTTGTGGGTTACGGCAAGCTTACCGGATCTGATGCACCGCCCGAATCATCTACCGCGATCAAAACTACCGACGGCATTTCATCTTCATAATCCCGTTTTAGGATACCTAATCGGTTGGACGTTCGTGCGTTTTCTTCCCCATTCACTAACCAGTGGTAGTTGCTGACACGACCATCAACATCTTCACACGAAGCACGCACGATCCAGTTACGTGAAGACTCGCTAGACTCCAGTTCGCATATCGGGACTTGGTTCTCAAGCACGTCGATAACGATACTGCCCTGGTCTTGCACACCATGGTTACTCTCAATTTCAAACACAATCTCGTGACGGCCTGCATTCAGTGTGGCAATGCCCGAGTTAGCACCTTCCGAGATTACTTCACCATTGACGAGGAAGCGCTGGGTACTCACACGGTCACGCGGGTGGCCACCGCGATAGGTGGGACGAAGGCGCACATCCAGTGGTTCACGCATGTAGTTGTTGGATGGTGTGTAGCGCAGGGAAATGTCGAACGGGTCAGGTTCCCCAAGCTCAATCACTTGCTCTAACAACGACGAGTGCCCACGTTCGTCCTTAACATTCACTGTAATCCGGTGGGTACCAGCTTCGGTGATCTGGAACAGTCGTGTGGTGCCGCCACGTTCTTGCAGTTCCGTGATGCCCTCAGGCAATTCCCACTCATACGTTGGGTTGTCGAGATTACGGGCACCATCACGGTGACGAAGCGACAATGAGACATCTGCCGGGGCGACTGCGGTAGAGACACGTTCAGTAAAGTAAAACTCAGGCCACACGTATTGCCACACACGGCTAGTGGAGCTATCTGTCGAGGTTGTTTCTTCCTCAAAGCCGTCCACCCAAGCGGTATAGGTGAACGTCGCTGACCCAGCATCGGCGTCGGCAATGGTAGGCACGTACTCGATTACGCTCCCTTCACGCGTGGAGCCATCCGGCATGGTGAAGTAGCCTTTGATATCGTATTCCAGGCCCCGGTAAGGCGCAGTGGCCGACACGCTGATCTCATAGGTATTGCCTTCCTCAAGAAGCGTTTTCGAGCGAACCCGAACACGCGGAGAAACCACATCACGGAAGTTCACCATGATCCGGCCTTCATTGAAGGCGTCCCGGTCGAGTTCTGGCGCTTCTGGCATGCGTGTGCGTGCCCGAATCGAGAACCGTTCCTCAATGTCACTAAATAGCTCAAGCTCACGTCCCGTATGCGTCCAGGTATCGCCACCATCCAGCGACCATTCCACAATGGCGTCCTCAGGTGACTTGACGGCAGTTTCGGGCAACGTAATGTCGGCCGTGTAGGTATGCGTGTCACCGACGAACAAAACGGTAGGACCACTAATCTCTACTTCCGGCTGGGCGTAGCTTACGATCTCCACTGTCTCTGTATAGGACTCGGCGCCGGAGTTGCCATTCACCATGAAGGCACGAAGTTGGTACTCGCCTTCTTCAAAGGTGTTGTAAAACTGCATTTTGCGGCGAGGGTCGATTTCCTGGTTTTCCCATGTGGCGCCATCATCGGTGCTGACTTGCCACACCACGTCGCCTAGCGCTTGTTGGTCCAGGCGATCTTCCAGTGAAATTTGGAAAACAGCGGTCATTGGCGCAGGGCCCGAGAACTGACGGCTTGTAACATCACCATCAATGGCACCACCGCGAAGAACCTCAACAAAGGTTGGTCGTGAGGTGACAATGCGCTCATAGCCTTCAATGGGCGATACTAGATGTGCTTCTGCCACAATACGCAGGCCCGCATCAGTCAGTCGCTCCATATCCACTTCAAAATCTACGTCGCCGTTTACGGCTGGAGCAAGCTCGGTCATGGGCTCTAGGTTGGAGTAAGATTGCTGGTTGAGTAGGCGTACCTCCCATTCTCCCATTTCGCTTTCAACGTACTCGCCATCACGATCCAGCATATTGCGCATTTGAACCGTCAACTTGAGCGGTTCAGTGTCAAGGATCGTCGTGCTGTCCATGAACACTTGAGGCTGGACACTATCAGACGGCGCAGAGACAACGTTATAGTCGGCCTCAGTACGGATCTCAGGTAGCTTTTCGTAGATGGCCGCGACTGAATGTACCGTTTCACTCCACACCGGTGTGGCGTCAGTGCGCATGTTACGGATCATCCGGTTTCTTGCCCCCCACCCTGCTGTGAACACTTCATTTTCAACTTGCTCAGTGCCACGCTTAATATCTAAGCGAACGTCGGTAGGGAGCGCATCGACAATGAGCCCACCGAGAGAATTGCGGTTCTGGGGCACAATGTAGGTGCTTCCTTCGTGATGGTAATCTGAGGTTAGTTCGATAGTTGGCGCCTCCGGCTCTACCATCGTAATGATTTCGCTCTGTTGTGCTACTGCAACGCGATAACCTCCTGGTGAGAACGTGTACGCTTTCCAGCTAAGCGTATGTTCACCAGGCGTACTGATGTTCCCTATAAGCTGAGGCGAATCTGAACCAGCGTTTTGGCTAAGTCCATTCGGTACTTGAGACCATTCAAAGTAGCAAGTGCGGCGCGTGGAATTGTAGCCGTTACGCTCACCGGCTTGGCGGGCTACGCCTTCGGTAAGGGTTGGTTGGCATTCAGGACCACTGCGCTGATCCAAACGTACGTCAAAATCATGCAGCACCCGATTTACAGCGCTGTAGTCTTCTTTAGAAGCATATACGACCGAATTTAGAGCCGTCACTACATTCATTACCCGTGAGCCACCACCCACTTTAACTTTGGTGCCTTTAGAGTCGTACATGTAGAGGCTGTAGCTAATCTGCTGCGGCCCTTGTTGCGTCGCAAGACCGGTAACTTCGGGAATGGCTTCCTCAGTATCTCGGCGCTCTACAGGGTAAAGTTCCCCAGGTAAACGATCCCATTCTAAGAAACAAGCAGCATTTGTGATCGGGTCCGCTTGGCGAGACTCGGATTCACGGGTAGTAAATCGACAGTAAGTAGGAGACGTGGGCTTAGCAATGTAGCTTAGCGGGTCTATTACCTGGCGTGGCTCCCAATTACTACCCGTGAGATCTGCTGAGCCTTCCCAGGTTTCGATATCGACAAGCAGTACCGGGGCGTTTGGCGCCGTGGTTGTCACCAGTATTGTTGAGGTACCTACAACCCCATCTTCGGCGGGAAAAACCGGAATACTCAAGCGTCCTCCAGTGCTGGAGAAGTTGTGTTGTCCCATAATTTCTTGGGTATCTCCGGGAGTAACCCGAACCCCATTAATAATCATAGGCACTTCTGCGTCGGATCGAAGTGTTGCATACACATCGTAGGTGCCGGCAACTGGGGCGCCACCTGACAGCGTTAAAGGCTCGCTCTGCAGTACGTCACCACCATCGCTCCGTAGAAAGGCTGCTACGCGGGCAGGAATTCGAATACCGCTACCGTCACCTGTAGAAAGTGACACCACAGTGGGCTTATAGGAGAAAACTTTACGCTCGACCGTCTCATTGCCATTGGCGTCGCGGGCAGTAACTTCAAGCTCGTATTCTTCCCCAGCTTCCATGGATGGGAAAATAACCGGGTATTCCAAGCTATAGGTGGGAACGCTACCGCTGGCGCGAACAGTCGCCAAGTTAACGTCATCGTTAGCCGGGCCACCAGAAATCCGCGCATTCGTAACAACAGGATTTTGGTCGATATTGTCGGTGGTACGAATAAGTATGTCATCTAGTGATGAAATACTGCTATCCGAAATAATATCTACAACAGGTGGGGTGATATCGTTTAGATAATCAATGGCTATTTCCTGCTTAGCAATATTACCGGCGTTATCGGCAACGTTTACACGTACAGCTGTCAGCCTTCCTTCTGGAGCTGTTCTCAAATTAAATACTAAGTCTCTATCCCACTGGGAATAAACATTTTCTTTAATAGCAGATATTTCATGCCATACGCCGTTAACATCTTTAACTTCTGCGTTTGAGTTATTCAGTACAACTCGGTAGAAATTCGAATTATTCAGACCATTCGTTCTGTCGCGGTCGGATTCAAATGTGTTTACCACGACTTTATCTTCAACCAATTTTATTGAATTAATAACCGCTTGAGTAAAGTCTCCCTCTATGTCCTTGTAAGTTCCATTGGGGGAGTTAAACCCAACTGCATCACCTTCGCCATATGTTAGAGTATTGATTGATATTTTATTTAAAGTGCCTCCGCTACTGACATAGTTCTCATAAAAATTATACTCAAAAGGAATAATTACTTCCGTCTCTCCAGGAGCTGCAGTGACGGACTTATCTATACCTCCTCCCCATACACGAACTCTCTGAACATAGTTCCTAGCTGCAAACCTCATACGAACAGCGGTAATGCTTCCATTTCGATCCTCTAAATTGTAGACACGTCGAAAGTCACTAGACCATCCTATATCAGTGTATTGCAATGCGAAATTCGGGCTAGATGGGGCTATGATTGAATCATTACTTAAATTCCAATTTACCACATTGTTATGGTGGTTAAGGATACGGTCATAACCCCTATAGTTCATTGATGAAGTGCCGTGCCTGTTCGCAAAGAAGTTATTAGCGGATTTTACGTAAACATAATTAGCATTTTCACGAACTATCGTATTACCGATATGTGGCAAATTGTTCCCTATATGACCAATACCATAAGGAGAATAATCCACAAAATTATCTCTTGGCACGCGGAAAATTAACTGTATCGGATTATGTGAAACACTTATGTTCGGTGAGTAAGGTACATAGCCCTCAACGACGCCAGCCCCAGGTAAAGGTGCTCCCGTAAAATTTGTTGGGTCATAAATACCTACCGTCACAGTAGGCTCGGTTCTAGCGACACCATCACTTTGGTCATGGAAAACGGTTATTGAGGTCGAGGCGACGTTCCCAGCTACGTCGAAAACGTTAGCTTTAATTTCGTATTCGCCTTCATTACCGTTGGGCAGTAACTCACCTCTTGTGAAACCAACTCTTCCTTCACTTGGTGTGCTTGTAAAAGTATGGACTTGGTTAGTATCTACGTTAGTGGCTTTGAAAACAGCATGTGAGATTTCCACAGCACTTGATTCAATACCAACATAAAGACCATTGAACCGCCCTGATCCAATTAGTGGGTGCTCAACGCCAGCCCAGATGTGCGCCCGGCGTTGATCAATGGTTATCTCACCAAGTACGGGCTTCTGCCGAATCACCGTTAGCGGGAACTGATTACTATCAATTTCTGCACCACTTGAGGAAATGATTCGTGATACAAGACGATATTCTCCATCGCCAGGGCTAGATAGTGTAAGTGTCGTGCCGTAATGCTCACCTCCACCATGTTGTATACGGTCATTTGCACCAATCAGATCGCTGGTATTAACCTCGATCTTTTTTCCTTCAAGGTCTTGAAGCTCAATTTCTAGGCGTCGGTCAACACCTGCTCGAAGATAGAACGTCATATCACCTTGAGGGTTAACGTAGGTCTGATCAGGCCCCACGTCTCTCTGCTCACCATGCACGTCGGTAAAGCGGTAGCCCAATAGCTCGGCATAGGCACTGGTTGAGGTTATGGCCATAACCCCGATCAGCGCGGCTTTTGCCAGCTGCTTTGGACTTAAAAAACGGTTACTCATTTGTAACCCTCCTGTTTGATTACTCTAGCTAGAGAACGCAGGCCGAACGGAATGCGCCACTAGAAAGGTTAATCTGAGTTTGCAATTCGGAGGGGGTGCTGGCGCTGCCTTTAAAGGCACCAAGAAGCGTATGGGCAAAACAAAAAAGGCTGCCCAGTGGGCAGCCAAGAGGTATCAAGGACGGAGAAACTATGAAAAAACTACGACTAGCGTTGCGCTGATTACATCCCCAATCCGTTGGTGATGACAGTGCCTGTGTTAATGACGGTTGCTGCGTTAGAGATCGTGGCGCCAACCATTGAGTGAATGATGGCTGGTACTTTCAAAAAACCCATTCCTAAGGTGTAACCTACGGCGAAGGTCATATTACATCCCCAATCCATTGGTGATGACAGCGCCGGTGTTAATGACGGTTGCTGCGTTAGTCAGCGTGGCTCCAACGATTGAGTCAATGATGGTAGGCGCGTTGTAGAGGCCCATGCCCATGGCAAAGCCAACAGCAAATGTCATCAGTGACTGGCGCACTACACCAATTACCGCGCCTACGACGATGATAGACAACGTAATAATCCGGCCTAACGTACCCTGGGTCCAATCTTCTAATGTGATCCACACCTCATCAAATTCGGTACCACCAGCACCAGCAAATGCCGTGGGTGACAAGAGTAACGCCGCGAAGCCAAGGGCAAACGCCATAAAAACCAACATTTCTTTACGCTGCATAAGTGATGCGTTCATTTAGTAATACTCCAAAGGTTCGTAGTTGCGGTTTAGTCGTCGCTGTTTTGCTGAATGCTTTGCAGCGGTCGTAATGAAGGCTGAGTATTGGCAGCTTGCTCACCAATCACCCAACGCCGGGGTTCGACTTCGGTATACAGATGGCCAGTCACTATTAAGTCACCACGATCGTCCTCCCAAGGTGCAATCCATATGCGCATTACCTGTGCGGGTGTGCGAATAGGAACAGGCTGGTTGGGTAGACGCGGTGCCACATAGTTACTCACCACATCATTGGGGTCAGTCGAGCCCTCCCCTACGCCGCTGCCTGTGCCAGCTTCTGCCACTTCGTGGGCTGCCTGTTGTGCGTCTGAGTCCATGGCGGTCGGTACATACCCATCTTTGGTAAGGTTGTACACGTCCCGCGTAGACATACACTGCACCCCTTCGGGCAACCCGCTACAGCCGTAGTCCGGTTCCCCAACGTTAAGGATCGAACAACCGCTTACGGCAACTACAAGGCCTAAACCGGCAGCGAGCTTAGAGAAGAATGTTAAATGAGAACGCATGAATAACCCCGACTGGTGCGATGCCCTTAAAGGCATTAATTCAATAAGGTGTTTAATTAATTCGTTAGCCACGAATTTGCAGAGAGGCGCCGCGAGTCAAAATCAGCTCAACTTCGCGTCCAGCATCCACTTCAATCACCGGGAAAATGTTCTCAGCCATATCGACATAGAACTGTGCTACACGATCAAGGGCTTGTGACGCACCCTGCGCTCCAGCACCTTGGAACATCGAAGGAGAGAAGTTGGACTGGTATTCAGTGTTGCCACCCACGTTTGAGCCCGTTTGGATGATCGGCACAGCATCAACATCAAAAGCGTTAGCCGCACCGGACATAAAGCCAGCAACCAAGCTACGAGCAATGATGGCGCCCTGCTTTGAGACCAAACGACCCCGTACACCCGTCTTTCCATCTTCACCAACGGCATAGCCATCAATGCGGGCTTCAATCACACCGCCATCGTTGCGAATACAGCTAATCGTTTCTGAGCGTAGGTAAGCCCGTTCACTCGACAGATCGCCATGGCCAGCAACGAGCATGTGACACTCACGAATATCAGCGGTGAAGCGGTTAGGCAGAATGGCCTCATGATTAATGCGTAGCAGAGAGGGGAACGGGTCGCGGCGCGCACCAGAATTTGTGGGGGCATCCATACCATTCAAGATTATCCCGGTAAGAATCGAACCAGCGGGAATATACATAGCATCATCTTCTTCGCCCGCAGCCTCGCGTTCTTCACGCTCAGCCTCTGTCTCCTCGGCTGTATGCTTGAAAATGGTGGCGCCTGAACCTCCACTGGCTGCGACAGGAGTGTTTGCGTCTTCAATAGGTGCATCGCCCTCTTGTGAACGCGCCGCACTGGCACGACCGGGTGAATGTGCAGCATCGTTTGCAGAGCTATTAGCCGGAGCGCGCATCGGTCGAGCAAACACGTCATCAGGGTTTACTTCATAAGGGTCGCTGTCTGAGGCTTGTTGAGACGGTTGGGTAAGACCGTAAGCTTCAAAGGGGCTTTCATCTTCTCCCAACAAGCGGCGATCACTGCCACCGCCATTAACGCCCATCGGCGGTAATGCTGACCGCTCCTCCGCTAACATTGCCAGGTCCATGTTTTGTTCAATCAGCATTTCTAGCTGACCATGGAGGCCATCTAATTCACGACGTATTTCTTCGGAGGCTTCGCTACGCTCCCGCGACTGATCCAAGGAGCGCTGAATCGTGCCAATCTCATTGCGTAGCTCATCGTTTTGCTGGTTAGCAATACGGATTTGAGCCGCGAGACCATCAATAGAAACATCGCGGGTATCACGATCTGTCAGTACGTGACGAACCGTTTCCTGATTGCCACGTACCTCTCTCTCAGGCGTATCACCGGAGAAGAACCAGATCACCAGCATCATTACCGTCGCCGCACCTGCGATAGTGACAATGCGCTTATTCTTGGCTGAAAGTTCGTCCCACTTTTCCTTTATCATTACAGACCCCCTAAGAGGGACGGGCGGGTATTAGTAGGCATACGGGGATCTTTCTTGTCAGCACGACGAACCACATAGACCTCGGTGCGTTCGTTGGGCCCTAGAACATTGCGGGGCCATGCAGCAACGGCCGCCACATCCCAATCGCCGCAAGACTGCTCTTTAAATTCCAGAGGTTGTCCCGAGACGTTAGAAGCCACGCCGATATTCACAGACAAGCGATGGCCTACCATGGTCTGACCACCGGCAAACTGAAAATTGAAGCCCGGTTGCTGGCAAGACGGCATGCGTTGTTGGCTATTGGTATCGTGGAGGGTGTAGCCCTGCGGTATATCCCCCAGCGCAAGACTGCGCATTACACCACGCAGAGTGTCGATATAGGGCTGAGAGGTTTCCCAGCGTTCGGCTTTCGGATTACCGACCAGTGCCGCATTGGTGGCGCCCCCCTCAAGCTCCAAAAACAATTCACGCGGTGGGATACGGCGTGGAACAAGTGTTAGTGACAATGCGCGGGCTTGAGACCCCTTCTGAGTGATAAAGAGCGTTACCGGGTTTTCTTCATTGGTGGCAACATAAATAACGTTATCTTCGATATTAACGGTGGCATCCGAGGTGGTGTTAACCGCTGGCTCACCAAAGGGTGTCACAATCCGATTTAAGTGACTGACGGCGACCGGTACGATCTCATTCACTCCGGGCGCCATTACCAAGTTGGATGCCTCATTCATTTCGGTACGAGGCGAGGTACTTCTTGCGCTGGTATTGCCGCTACCGCCACTACTGGTGAGCGCCGGTACGTTATTGCGCAGCACATTGTTAGGGACGCTCATATTGACCGGCTCGACAGGGATTTGTACTTCGGCCATAGCCGTGGTGGCGCCCAACGTTACCGCTAGGGCCAACGCATTCAGCGCCAGTCGAAAACGATACGGTTTAGTCACGGTTGCGCTCCTCTTCTCTTTCAAGACTTCGTTCCATTTGTTGGCGGACACGTTCGGTGCGCGGGCGACCGGAGTAGGTTTCGATGTGAGTCACAACAGGGCTGTAGTTGCGAATATCTATGATGTATTCGTAAGTACGTTCTTCACGTACCGGATCGCCTGTTGCACCCTGGACGTATGAATTGCCATAGACGTACACCACATCGCTTTCAGGCTCATATTCAACAGCACGCGCCTCAAAGCGCATGTTTACACGGTCTCGCTGGATGTTAAGCGACTGAATTTCCAGTGCTTCCATAACGTCACGGTAGATTTGGGGGGATAGCAAAGGCTCGATGCGTTCTTTAACAAACTCCACACTACCTGGCGTGACATTGCCGGTGAGTGCGGACAACATCATCGCCCATGACTCTTTATAACTTTGGGAGGACTTGTTCTGACTAACCCAGGCTTCTTCATTGAGGGTATAAGGCTGGATAGTGACGATGGTATCGACGGTGAAGGCCTTAACCAGCGCCAGCACTATCGCCACGGCTAAAACAAGGTTCACTAAACGGTGGCCACGATTTTCTTTCAGTGCGCCATTCCAGGTTTTAGTTAAGCGATCAAGCCTCACGGTAAGTACCTCCGAATGAAGGGATTCACCATGCTGCGAGTGGATTGATAAAAACCTGACCAATAGAACATGTGGAATAGGTAACCATCGGGGTGACGGTCACGGTACTTGCGATAGTTATTGGTAATCAGCACACCGAGACCAAACCCAATCATGGCCTGCCCTATGGCCATGCCGATAATTAGGCCAACGAAGATGGGGCCCATTTCATCGAGCGACCACATTAGGACGTGGATTGGGTCATCTATACGGCCAGGAATTTCTACGGGCTCCATCTGCGACTCCAGGTATTTTTGAATAGGCGCCATTTTGCGCGCTTATGTCAAAAAGACCCCGGCCCCATAGAGCCCTTAAAGGCGCACTACAGCACTTTTATAAAAAAACACTGTAGGCATCGAAGGGATAACTACTGGACGGGAATACAACGACAACTTGCTGAAAAAAAGAAACGGCCTAGAGGATTCCTAGACCGCGCCAAAAGTAGCCGATGAAGGTTAATGGCTTATTCAAGAGGGATGGATTGAAAAGAATAGTCGTTAGGGTTGCTGACACGCCGCAAAAGGCGCCGAACAGGAACCCTTTCATAATCACTGGGCGCAGTTTGGATCGGCGCGTACAAGCGTAATCGCGTGGCACGACGATGGGGCCCCATGGTTTGCCATTACCAGTACCGTTACCTTGATGTGGAGCGTCTACGTCTACCTTCTCAAGCATCAACGCTTCGCGGCGTTTTCTGTCTTCCCAGTAATAATCCCTGTCTTCCATACCCATCGTCACCTCCTCGCAGTACGCATGTTGAGCTCTTAATCTATCAAGGTGCACTGCATGCAGTGCAAGCAAACTTAGGATTTGCTAGTTGCATGCAGCCTTCCTTAAATCCGTTTCTGCAAGTTCGCCGTGGCCAGCCCCATCATTACGCACATCACCATCATGGTCATCGGGATGATGATGGGGTTGAGCGCAACGGGGGCAAAGAAGGCGATAAGTAAGCACTGGAGAACAAAAAAGACACCTCTTACCCCATAGCGATGCCATATAGGCGACGCATAATCGAAGTTGGTGCGCTTAATCTTCCAGGTCATAAACCCATCCCACAGGGCGGGCACTAACAGAATGAGCATGTAGGGCGCCCAGACGATCAACAGCGCAGCACGGGCGAACACTTGATAAACCACGTTCATCATGGCCGCCAAGCGGTCCTCTACCCAAGGAAAGATTTTGCCGCCGATACCTTCCATCCCCCGGCTCGCTACGCGCTCTTGTTCGGTAGGTATCAGCAGCGTATGTAGGGTGTGATAGATGCCGGTGTCCCACATTGAGCGGTTGTACCACTGCAATGCTTTGCGGTCGATCCACTCCACAGTATCTCTACCCAGCTGACTCTCAATCATCGTGGATTCTTTCTGGATCACTCGCTCAGTCCAGTGGCCCGGTATAAAAACCATAATGATGAAAAGTTCAGCGACTAATAGCCAAGCGATTAGCCAAAATGGCGTTTTCATAATCTGCTCTTTGTAGGATGCGTTTAACGGATTCGGTTGTGATTGCTCCGTAGATCATGGCGCGAACGGGCATCGAGTCGAGGAGCGGCTGGTGATACACGGTTAAATCGCCGTCATGCTCAGCTAACCATTTACTTAAAGCGACTCCCTCCGGTAGCGTCCATTGCTCACCCTTTTCGGTTTCTATCGCAATTTGCAAATCACGAAGTGAAACCGTTACCAGGGCATCGACAAAAATAGCCAACCGCAGCGCATCATCAACCTTCTCATTGCGGTTTATCCGGGCAAACTGGGCCACCTCGCTATAGGCGGATAAGGCTTCACAAAGGATTTCCAGTGCCAGTGCTTCATCCTGGCGACGGATATGAAGACTTACATAGTCCAACATTGCGATGGCCACCTCTTTTGCCTTGGGCCAGTCATAAAACAACAGCTCCGCAAAATGCGCATGGCGCTGATAGTCCGTTCGCAACACATCAATGAGTGGGCGCTTCTCTTTATCGGGAATCACGCGCAGTACCCTTAGTAACTTCGTTATAGTTTCGGTAGTCATATGCTAGAGCTTAAGAATCGGTATTCGACCCTTAATGAATTGCCCACCGCTTATGTTCGCTACGAACTCCAAATTAGGCAGCATCCCAAGGAGCGCCGTAGGGAAAAGCTCGCTCTCCTCCTCCATCAAGCGTTCACCCTGGTTACCCCCGTGGAATATTGGTTGATCCGCCACGGTATTCTGCCCTTGGGTTCGCATTACGTATTTCACCCGCGTCATGGGAAGGCTTTTGGTAATAAACTCTTGGGTTTCGGTATCCTTCACCCGCAGCGCAATGGTGTTATTGATGTTACCTAGCACCTGCAGCGCCTTTTCCTGGCTACCTAGACGTGCCACGAAGTCAGCATAGGTCTGAGTCGCGACGAACAAGCGGAACAGCGCGCCCCGGCCCTTGTTAAGCAACATGATCATCGGGTCGTTGATACACTCCGCAGCCTCATCGACAAAAACGTTGATGGTTTTAAGATTTTTGCCGTAGTTATAGCGCTTACCCGCGACAGCGGTGAGGTCACTAAGAAAGATCGAGCCAATAGCCGAGGCCACCATGTTGTCGGTGAGCGAATCGAGGCCGATATACGCAACCATGCAATTATTGATGATCTTCTCGGAATCGGTGATCGGGCGATCATCTGTCATATCGTGAGGATCGGGCGACAGCAATTCGCCCAGGTCACCCGAGGTGAGCATGTTAAGAATAGGCAACAGTGATGCCACCATTTTCCCGAAGTGTGCGGCGTCATGCTGGAACATCGACAGGAGGCCTTCCAGCTCAGAACTGGGTTTAATCTGCTGGACGACTTCCGTATAAAAGTGACACAGCATACGAGCCCGCTTGGTACGTGTACCTCCGGCTGCCTTATCAAGGTAGGGCGCTGCGAGGCTCTGCCAGTCCTCAATATTCCTTTCGCTATAAATTGAAATGGCTTCTATGACCAGCCCATCAGCCCCACCCTCAAGCAAACTTCTCAAATTCTTGAGCGTTGGACGCTGATCAATAATGTAAAGCCCTTGCGAGAGGTTGTTCAAAGCTTGCCAACCAAAGGCTTTAAACGGGTCGGCCCCGGCCTCTGACGGCACCAGCGCAGCGATACGGGAGGCAATTTCGGTTAACCGGGTGAAATTACGGAGAGGATTGATGCGTGCTGACTCTTTGGGAAAGCCAGGGTGGAACGAGATAAAACGTTCGGGGGTGCCTAACTTCTCGCAGGCCCGACGAGCGTTGTCACGCATTTCCTTATCGCCTTTCGGGTCAATGATGATGACGCATTCGCCGCGTGCAATGGCCTGGTTGATCATTAGGTCAAAGAACCTGGTCTTGCCACTACCGGTGGTACCCACAATCAACGTGTGTGATTCGGAATGCTGGAGGGGCTGCATAAGGGCATGCTCTTTAGGCTCCACCCCATGTATCCAGGTATGGCCCATCGGGACCGCCCTTTTCTCGCCTGTTAGTTTTGCCTGGAGCTTCCCGCTTTCATTGCCGATGGAAACGATCTTTGACCAATCGCGTTTAAGGATTTCAAAGGCGCGCTGCGCATGGCGACTCTCCCAGTGAAAACCCGTGCCCAACCACATTTCAGTAGGATGCTTTTTAATCTTCTTCATCAAGCCCTCGAACTTGATGAACTCCAACTCACGCCCCTTCAAATGCTTCTTAAGCGTATGGAGTTTTATGGCTTTAGGAATACGGGCAAGCACCATCACGCCACAGATACCGTTCATCCAATAGAACGGTTCTGGGGGCATGTTCGTGAGCTGATTAATGCCGTAAGCCGTGACGGACGCAGCACACCATCCCGCTATGGCCATCGCCTCATAATTAGCCCGCCAGGGCATTTCATACGCAATATCTTCGCTCATTGCCGTGTTAATCCTTCACGAATATTCGTTTATCTTTCGCCACAACAGCCATCTTCAAATCGGTTGAGGCTCTAAGGGCATTACGCAACATGGCGCGGGATAGCTCCGGGTTATCTTTAACCACTTTCTCAAGACATAAATCGCTAGTGCTGTAACCCTCACCCTCTTTGCTCACGCTCCCCGCCAGCCACTCCCCCTCACCCACCAGGATCATTGACCGCAACCGACTAAGCGCATCGTGGGCTGACAAGCTCGCTCGTGGCGACGGAACATGTTCTTCGTCCGCACTACCATCGGTGCTGTCATCGTCTTGATCTGTATTTGTGCCATTCAGCACAGACGGCGAACTTGCCCAGGCATCTTTGCGCGAAGATGACTCAGGTGGAGCCGTCTTAAACGTTTCGCCCATTAAAGAGGTGGGAGCATTGTCCGGCAGGCTTGAACGTGTTTTACGACGAACAATTGACGTGGTTGGTTTTTCATCAGCTCGGCGGGTCGCGTTATCTGACTCCTCGGCCATGGCGATATCGTTTAATCGTTCTGCTTCGCGCTCACGCAGCAAGCGCTCCACCCACCGACCCGTCGCGGGAGCAAGTATTAGCTTCTCAATGTTCAGTGAAACATCGGAATCGAGAACAGCCCCGCCATTCACTAGCGCGGGGATCAATACTCCACGTTCCACATCAAGAAGTTGGCATGCAGCGTCAACCAGCAGCACAAGGTGCGGGGGCTCACGTAGCAATACCTGCCCGAGTAAGCCATAGCCCTTCAAGATTGGTGCTAGCACATCGGATAGGTACTGATTGGCTACCTGTTCCGCCAAGTCGTTGCCTGCAGTAATAGGTATAACCGTCAATGGCGCCAGGTCTTCCCCTGTAGAGTCGTCTGATTGCTCGCTATGGGCCGTTGGTTTGTTAGGCGACGTATTTGTCACATCCTGGTTGGATGGCGTGTAATCGTCCTCTATAGGATGCATATCATCATCGTCATCCATTGGAGGCATATCGTCGTAACAATCGACGGGGGGCAGATCGCCCCTGTCAGCTGTACCAGCATCCAAAACTGGATCACCCTGCTCCTGACATTGCGGTTCATCCAACACAAGGGAGACGCCCGGTAACTCCCCTTCTAGGCTTTCAACGTTATCTGTATCAACCACCTCAGCCGTTGAGGTGTTGTCCGGTTCAGGCTCGCTGCCAAAATCAGGCATCCCAATATCAAATAGTGAGTTTGCAGCGCTCTCTATAGGCTCATTTGTTGGCGAGGCGGGTATCTCAACCTCGACAAGTACCTTGACCGACTCCGGCTCTACAGTTGTGCTGTTATCATCGGTTGTCGCTGGCTCACGGGTGGCCGGTACGGTTGTAGGATCTGGGGTAGGTAACGTCGTTTTTGCTTTATTCCGGCTATGCTTCTGCGCGCCAGCCCCCATTAGGAAGTCAAAATCACTACCTTGTTTATTAACCGGCGTCTTGGCAGCCTTTACCGTAGGTGATGGTGTTTGAGCTGGCGCCAGTCCCGTCAAGTGAGCTAACCAGTCATTAGATCCACCAGCTGCCGGCACGGCCTCTGAGCCTTTCTTTTCGCTTGCCTTGTTCACTTCGTTGGCTGCGAACATATCTGGCGTTGCCGTCTCCGACTGGGGGGAGTTGGCAGCACGCTTACGCCGTTTATGCTTAGGCTTTTTAGCATCTTGCTTTGGGACCGCATTGCCTCTCGCTTCGTCCGTTACCGCCACTACTGGGGCCTGCGTACTCTCCCCCGACATTGGCGATGACACGCTTTCTACTGGAGAAACATCAGCGGTTATTTCATGCGCGGTATCGACCAGTGGAGCTACATTAGGTGCTTCGTTTACCGTAGGTTGTTCTGTAGTTGCCGCTACATCCGCGCCATCTGTTTCCAGGCTTTCGTACTGGATATCATCGTCTTCGTCTGTCTCAGTGCCGCTGGAGGTTGCTTCCGGCAGTTCAAACGGCAGATCCATACCCATATCGGCGCCCATCGCGCTAGACAGCTCGGCTAAGGTGGCGAGTACGGATTCGCTATCGTCCAACGCGTCATGTTCTTCGTCGTTAACCGGGGAAACTGGCTCGGGAGCTACTGCTTTGCTACTGGGACGCTTGACGACCGCTGCTTGCGTTAACCCTGCGCTGCCCTCACTGGCTGCCTTAGGCGAGGGTGTGGCTACGGCTGGCGTTAGCGCGCCATTACCCTTGTTCGATTGGATGGCTTTTTTCTGAGCTGCATCCGAACCGATAAGAGCTGCAAGGGAATCATTGTCTAAAGCAGCCCGTTTTTCAGTCGCAGCCGACGTACTTTTAACCGGTGTCGGTGTTGCGGGTTTCCTTTTGTTCGTACCTAACAGGTTCCCCAGATCGGCATCGGCTATGCCTTTCTCATTGCTGCTAGTTGTTGATTTTTTAGGGCTTGGTTTATTGGACTTGGGCGTAAGCAAATCTAAGGCGTCAATTCCGGTAATACTCGCGCTGTTACCGGTCAACTTATTTGATGCTGACGCACTTTGCTCGGCGTCTGGCTCCTCACTACCCCCTACTGTAATTACTGTATTATCCGTATTACGGCTTACTATCGTATTGCTGGTCTCACTAGCCCCGCTCCCGAATGCATCCGCCGATAGCGCATCTAGTGCAGCCAATACATTTTCTGAGTCGCCATCACCAGCGGCTTGAAAGCTAAGAAGACGTGCGCGCACACTGCTAGGCGGCTGCTCTCCATCGCTCTCCTCCTCGGCGTCATCTTCCTCGCCAGTGTTCGCCTGTTCACCCTCCTGTGCTGTTTCACCGCTCTCTTGTGTAGCTATCAGCTGCCCATCAGCGTCTAACCCAGGGATGGTCGCCTCCAGCTCCTCGGGTGGGTTAGTCGCATTGCCGAATACTAGGAATGAATCTTCCATGCGCAGCATGAGTATCGTGGGCTCGACCGTCAGACCTTCTTCGGCTTCAAGCTTTACCGTCACTTCCCAATAGCGGTAATAATGTTCGTCTGCTTCATCTTCCCGACCCGGTATAGGGCGTGGCAGTGCAAAACCACGGTCAATGAGATAGTCGGCTAGGGTATCGGGATCGTGGGGAACGGCCGGTACCGAATTGTCTTTGAGCTTCTGCACCAACGACGGCACGGCCTGACGCCAAGCGATAAACGTGCCTTGTGGAAAGTGCCAGACTTGCGCATCCATCTGGTTGGTTTTCCAGCGTCCGCTTTGAACCAGTGATCGTATGGCGTCGATAATGTAGGGCTCGATGGACACACCCAGCGAGGTACCGTCCACACTTAAGCGGCTTTCTTTCAGATCGCGCTTAACGCTTTCGGAATCGGCCAGCATGATCAGCTTAGCCATCGGGTGAAGCGCGCTGGTGCCTGAAATCGCTTCTATCAGCGTTTTCATCAATTCAGGGCCGGGTAAGCGCAAATAACGATTTACTTCCGGCGTCATGACCATGTTCAGCGCTAGCGTAGCCAAGCGTTCATGGCGTTGGTGACGGCCTTTATTCCAGCGCAAAAAATAGTGAGTGATGCTGGTCTCTCGTAACCACTCCTCCAGGGTTTCCGCGTATGGGTTCCACTCAAGCTTTCCGGGCTTATCGGTAACGACTACATCAGAGAGTGGCTTTCCCAAATCGTGCATAAGCGCGCCAAGGAAGACGCCAAAGCGCCAGCGGGGTTCCTTCTCAATTTTTTCTTCCGGCGAGCCTTCCGGCTCAAAAATAACGGCTTCGGAGGCCTGGGTCGCCCAAAAGGCTACTTCAAGCCCATGTCGGAATAGACCACCAGCACCACGGTGATGATGTGCTTCTGAGGCCGGTAGCAAATGCACAAACGCGGCATAGTTGCGGATAACCGGAAACAGCAGCCGTTCGCCATCTTCCCGTGAAAACCCGAGCGATTGGTGAATTCTAGCGATTAGCTGGCGCTGGGTAGCGAGCAGCTTATCTATCGGGGTAGCCGGCAACCCTTTTGCAAAGGGTGGGTAACGCGGAATATCCGCATCTTCCAAATCCATCAGATGAGCGTGTATGTCGCCATTGCTAGATGCTGATGAGTCCGTATTTTTCGCCTGCCAGGCCATCCACCTTTTTTTGAGCGCACTCAACAT
>NZ_CP011053.1:0-313995 GCF_000734975.2 Halomonas sp. KO116 | reverse complement strand
TCGCCGCCACTTTCGTCGTCTTCCTCGGCTACGGCACGGTGCTGCCGATCCTGCCGCTGTTCCTCGACCGCGTGCTGGCAGTGACTACCCCGGGGACGTATCGCTGCACACCGGGCTGCTGACGGGGGTGTATACGCTGGCCTTGTTCGGCTTCGCCCCACTATGGGAAGTCTCTCCGACCGCCTGGGCGCGGCCGTCCTGCTGTGGGGGCTGGCAGGGTTTGCACTGGCCATGCTGGGGTTCAGCCTGACTCGAAACCTGCCACTCGCCTATGGAGTACGGGCCCTTGCCGGCGCCTTCGCGGCGGCGGGATCCCGGTGGCACTGGCGCAGGCGGCCGAGTGTGACGATGCGACACGCCGTGCACGTCGTTTCGCTTGGCTCAGTGCCGCCTCACCCTGGGCTTCCTGTCCGGCCCCATGCTCAGGTTGGCTCGCCAGCATTCCGATGGTGATGCCGCAATCCGAGATGCTGCTCGGCGGACCCGTGGCCTGGCCCTTCGTTGGTCACGGCGGGACTCGCCGGTGCGGTGTGGCTGTTGCTCTACCATCACGTTCGCGAACAGTCGGCACACCGTCCGCCTGCCGACGAGCCTGCGGTGAGCCGGCGTCGCCTCGGGCCATCGGTGGCTTTCTGACGCTGACGCTGCTGGCGATGCTGGGCCTGGGGCCTTCGAGGTGGGCCTCAGCCTGCAGGCGCGACAGTCAATCGGTCTCGACCCCTTCAGGGTCGGATTGCTGTTCACGGAGTGCAGCCTGGTGATGCTGGCGGTGCAGCTGCTGTGGTCGGCATACCCACCGAAACGACTCTCCCCGGCCATCTGATCGGCGGGGCCTTCCTGCTGATGGCCGGGGGCATTCTCGGCCTCCCTACGCCTCGGGCTTCTGGGAGGCATTCGTCGTGGTGGGGCTGTTGGGCGCCGGATCGGGACTACTGATTCCTTTGCTGGCCTATCAGGTCTCCCTGGCCAGCGGGCCGGCACAGGGTGCGGCGCTGGGCAAGCAGACCGCCTTGCCAGCCTCGGGCAAGCCGTGGGGTCTGCGGGCGCCGGGATGCTGTTCGTGGGTAGTGCGCTCGGCACGTACTGGGGGCTTGCGGTCGTGCTTTTCGTTACTGCCATCGTCACTTTCGTTGTTCACTATCATCCTCGCGTGATAGCACTGGTTAAACACGCACCGCGTCAGGATTGAAGGGGAATGTTTCCTGTGTTTTTCAAGCTTGATATGGGTCAATGGGCAGATGGCATCACTGGCCTAAAGTAAGGGGACCGCTTCCCACCAGCGGCTTTCCCTCTCGACGAATTTCGCGTTGTCCCCGGCAGCGTCGCTTGCATCGTGCCGAGACAACCCCCTCTTGTGTGGAGTCATCGGCCGGCATGTCACAACCCCTCAGTCACTATCGCAATATCCTCAGTATCGTCGGCGGCATCGTCCGAGTACGTGTGCCCCAAGGCGATGAAAACCGAGCCTCCCCGGCGCGCTTTCGCGATCTCGCCAGCCTGCGCAAGGCCGACGGCGAGACGGTGCTCGCCCAGGTGATCCGCATCGATGACGATGTGGTCTCGCTGCAGGTCTTCGGCGGTACCGCCGGCCTGACCACCCAGGCCTCGATCCGCTTCCTCGGTCACCCCATGCGGGTCATCTGCTCCCAGAATGTGCTGGGGCGGGCCTTCAACAGCCTCGGCGAGCCCATGGATCGCGGCCCGGCGCTCGGCGAGGATCGTCGAGTGGACATCGGCGGCCCCTCGGTGAATCCCATGCGCCGGGTGATGCCGAGCCGCATGATCCGCACCGACGTGCCGATGATCGACGTCTTCAACACCCTGGTGGAGAGCCAGAAGATTCCCATCTTCTCGGTGGCCGGGGAGCCCTACAATGCTTTGCTTGCTCGCATCGCCATTCACGCCGATGCGGACGTGGTGGTGTTCGGCGGCATGGGGCTGATCTTCGACGACTACCACTACTTTCGCCAGCGCTTCCTCGACGCCGGCGTGTTCGCCCATACGGTGATGTTCGCCAACCTGGCCTCGGACTCGGTGGTGGAGCGCCTGCTGGTGCCGGACATGGCACTGGCGGTGGCGGAGCGTTTCGCCGTGGAGGAGGGCAAGCGGGTGCTGGTGCTGCTCACGGACATGACCGCCTTCGCCGACGCCTTGAAGGAGGTGGGCATCAGCATGGAGCGAGTGCCGTCGAATCGCGGCCACATGGGGGATCTCTACTCCCAACTGGCGCGGCGCTATGAGAAGGCCTGCGACTTCCACGGCGCCGGCTCGGTCACGGTGCTCACCGTCACGACCATGCCCGGCGACGACATCACCCACCCGGTACCGGACAACACCGGCTACATCACCGAGGGCCAGTTCTACCTGCGCGACGGCCGGATCGATCCCTTCGGCTCCCTGTCCCGGCTCAAGCAGCACGTGATCGGCAAGAGCACCCGGGAGGATCACGGCGCGCTGATGAATACCATGATCCGGCTGTATGCCGGCGCACGGGACGCCCAGCAGAAGCGCGCCATGGCCTTCGAACTCTCCCGCTTCGACGAAAAGCTGCTGCGCTTCGGTGAGCTGTTCGAGACCCGCTTCATGGATGTCTCGGTCTCCCTGCCCCTGGAGCGCGCCCTGGACCTGGCCTGGAAGACCCTGGCGGAATGCTTCGAGCCCCAGGAACTGCTCATGCGTCAGCAGCTGATCGACAAGTTTTTTCCCGGCAAGCAGCAACAGCCCGGCGAGGAGACGCCAGCCGATAGCATGGCGTAGTCATCGGAAAAAGGATGTGGTGGCGTGGCACGACTCTCATTAAACAAGACCGCCCTGCACCGGGAACAGTCCCGGCTCCGGCAGTTCCAGCGGCTGTTGCTGTCCCTGGACCTCAAGCGCCGCCAGCTGATCGCCGAGCGCCGGCGCGCCCGGGAAACAGTGCAGGCCAGCGAGGCGGAGCTGGACGCCCTGGTGGCCCGGGTGCGCGAGCGGCTACCCATGGCCGGGGACGACACCCTGAAGATCGAGAATCTGGCCCAAGTGACGGCTGTGCGGCTGCGCGAGCACAACCTGCTCGGCGTGCATCTGCCGATGCTGGAGGGTATCGATATCGACCTCGCCGACTATCCGGCGCTGACCACGCCCCACTGGTTGGATCGCTATCGGGAAGTCCTGCGCGACGCGCTCGCATTGACGGTGCGCCTGCAGGTGGAGTGGGAGCGGCTGCATCGCCTGGAGCGGGCGGTCAGGCGGGTCACCCAGCGGGTCAACCTGTTCGACAAGGTATTGATTCCGCGCACCCGGGAGCATATCCGCCGCATTCGCATCCATCTCGCCGACGGCGAGCGCTCCGCGGTGGTGCGGGCCAAGCTCGCCAAGCGCAAGCAGGCTCAGGGAGCGCGCCGATGAGCATCGTGTCCCTGCGCCGAGTGACCCTGGTCGGCAGCCACGGCGACAAGCCGGCCACGCTGCGCGAGCTGCAGCGCCTGGGCGTCATGCACCTGATCGACCTGGGAGAGACAAGGCGCGACACCCCACCGGCGCGGTGGCCGGCGACACCCGCAAGGCGCTGGCCTACCTGCTCGACTGCCCGGCCAAGCGCCATCAGGTGCCCAGCGACCCGGACTTCGATCATCAGGCCATCGTCGAGCGCGCCCTGGAGAATCAGCGCCGGATGCGGGATCTGGAGGACAGCATCGACTTCGCCCGGCGGCGTCTCAAGGATCTCGAGCCCTGGGGAGATTTCGACTTCCCGCCCCTGGAAAGCCTCGCCGGGCATCGCCTGTGGTTCTACGAGGTACCCCACTACAGGGCGCGCCAGCTCGCGGAAGTCGAGCTGCCCTGGCAGGAAGTGCATCGCGACAACCGCAACCGCTATATCGCGGTGATCAGTCGGGAAGAGCCCGCCATGGACGCCCTGCCGGTGCCGCGCACCCATACCGGCAGCGTGCCGCGCTGGCGGCTGCGTGAGCAGCTGCAGCGCCTGGTGGTGCGCCTCGATGAGTGCACCGCCGAGCGAGAGGCGCTGACCCGCTGGATTCATCTGCTCCATCGCCATCAGGCCCGGGCGGAGGATGCCACCCGCCTGACTCAGGCCCAGCAGCTCACCCGCGACACGGATGCGATCTTCGCCGTGCAGGGCTGGGTGCCCGAGGCGGCGATCGAGGACGTTCGACGCCTCGCCGAGCAGCAAGGGCTTGCCCTGCTCGACGAGCCGGTGGGTCCCGAGGATCAGCCCCCCACTCTGCTCGACAACGACGAGCGCACCGCCGGCGGCGCGGAGATCGTGCACTTCTATCAGATGCCCGGCTATCGCAGCTGGGACCCCTCCCGGGTGATCTTCTTCTCCTTCGCGGCGTTCTTCGCCATGATCCTCGCGGACGCCGGCTACGCCCTGCTGCTGCTCGGCGCGCTGCTGTTCTTCTCACCACGCCTCAAACGCAGTCGTACGGGATTGCGAGTGCGCACTCTGGGTTTTGCCCTGGTCGGCTTCGCCTTCGCCTACGGCGTGCTTGCGGGCAGCTATTTCGGCTGGAGCCCGCCACCGGAAAGCTGGCTTTCTCACTCGAGGCTCCTCGACGTCAACGACTTCGGTCAGATGATGCAGCTGGCGATCGGCATCGGCCTGGCGCACCTGATCGTCGCCAACGCCACCGTGGCCTGGCACCACCGGGGGCGAGCCGCCATGCTGGCGCCGCTGGGCTGGATTGTCGCCCTGCTGGCCGGTGTCATGCTTTTCTACGGCATGACCGGCGGTGCCGTCGCCATGACCCTGGGGCTGATCGGCGTCTTCGTCTTTACCGATACCCGCCCCATACGTGAACCGCTGGACCTGCTCAAGCGGGTCGGTGGCGGTCTCTACGCCCTGACCGACGTGACCCGGGCCTTCGGCGACGTGCTGAGCTACCTGCGCCTGTTCGCCCTGGGGCTCGCCAGCGCGTCGCTCGCGGTCACCTTCAACCAGCTCGCCGCGGACGCGGCGGCGGCCTTTCCGGGGCTCGGCATCCTGCTCAACGCGCTGATCCTGATCGTCGGCCACGCCCTGAACTTCGTGCTGGCGGTGGTCAGCGGCGTGGTGCACGGACTGCGGCTCAATCTGATCGAGTTCTACCACTGGGGCATCTCGGACGAGGGCTACCCTTTTACCGCATTCGCAAAAACGGAGACCACACCATGGAGCAACTGATTCTCGCCCTGGGCTGGGCGGGCCTTTACGGCCCCATGGCCCTGGGGCCATCGGCAGCATCATCGGCTGCGCCATCGCCGGCCAGGCGGCCATCGGTGCCCTGCTCGAGACCGAGTCCGGCCACGGGCGCTTCATCGGGCTCTCGGCGATGCCCTCCTCCCAGAGCATCTATGGCATCGTGGTGATGTTCACCCTGCAGCGCCCGATCACCCTCGAGACCTCCGCGGGGCTGTTCTCCGTGGGCATCCTCGCCGGGGTGGCCCTATTGCTGAGTGCGGTCTACCAGGGCAGCTGCTGTGCTTCGGCGATCAACAGCGCGAAGAGCAAGCCGGAGATCTTCGGCCTGTCCATCGCCCCGGCGGCCATCGTCGAAGGCTTCGGGGTGTTCGCCTTCATCTTCGCCCTGGTGATCGGCGGCAATATTCCGGCCCAATGAGTTCGAGGAGATCCTCATGAGTCAAGCGGAATCCCTGCAGGGCGCCTCCTCCGGCGTCGAGGCGCTGATCGAGCGGCTGCGCGGCGAGGGGGTCGAGCAGGGCCGGGAGGAAGCCCGGCGCATCGTGGGGGATGCGGAGCGTCGCGCCACCTGGATGATCGAGCAGGCGGATCGCGCCTATTGGGCTGAAACACTCCCCGTCATGGAGATGCTGAGCGAGTTTTTAACGTTAACTCCCGTGCTGCGGCAACAAATAGTGACGGCTAGCACTGATGGTCGGCATCTCTACTTTTGCCCACACTACAGCGCTACCCTCTCCGATGAATCACGCCGCTTTTTACATGCTCATCTCATCTGGCATTGCGTGGCCGGCCATTTAACCGCCCCGTTAGTGGCCAATCGGCATCGCTGGCACCTAGCCTGTGACCATGAAGTCAATGTGCTGCTGATGGCGCTCGGCTTAATACTGCCTTCGAATACGCTGCTATTTCCCGTATGCGTTGGCCGCAGCGCTATCGATGTTTATCGTTGGCTTGCAGGGCACCCTGACACCTCACTGGAAATCACCGCCGACATTCATCCCGCCGCGCTATGGGACTACCTCCCCAATACCAACCCTGACCAACGCATGACTGCGCTTTGGCGGCGTCGAGCTCATTTGATCGCTCGGGATTCCGACGTGCTGCCCGAGAGAGTCGCTAAGTTTTGTGAGGCACGTTAAACTTAATGCTTTCATTTCTAAAACCAGGGTTAGCGTCACTATGTCCGATACGCGCGATACACTTTTTCGCTACTTGGCGCTTCTTCAGCTAATCCCTCGCTATCCTGGGCGGATTGCTACACCAGTACTGAAAGAAAAACTTGCTGAACGCGGCTTTCACATTGATACAAGGTCGTTACAGCGCGATCTAAGCCAGAAGCTCTCCTCATATTTTCCCCTTGGCTGCGACGATAGTGAAAAACCATACCGGTGGTATTTTGATCGCGACTTTCAGTGCCACTTACCGGCGCTAGATGTACCCAGTGCGTTAACGCTGGTACTTGCAGAAGAATATCTAAAAGGGTTGTTACCCCCTGTAGTCGTTGGGCAGTTATCGCCGCACTTTACTGATGCGAGGCGGCTGCTTGATGAGATGAGTTCAAACGGCTTGAGCCAATGGGCGCGGAAAGTTCGCGCCATCCCCAATGGCAAAGCACTTATTCCTGCAGCGCTTAATGAAATGACATGGCAGATTGTCTCTCAAGCCCTGCTGGAGCAGAAACCGGTGGATGTCATGTACTTGTCTCGCACATCCAAAACGGAAAAGCACTTCACTCTTCATCCTCAAGGGCTGGTCAGCCGTCACAGCGTGACATATTTGCTGGCGACGGTAGATGACTATGACGATATTCGTCAGTTCGCCATGCACCGCATCGAAACTGCTATTCTAAGTGAAGCGACCTGGCGACCTTCCCACGGCTTTGACTTAGACAATTACATAGCAGGCGGGGCGTTTGGCTATTTGCAAGGCAAAGTCCCCGTCACCCTCGTCGCCCGTGTCGCGCCACAAGTCGCTTGGCTGCTCAGTGAGACGCCACTGTCGGTAACTCAGCAGCTGACGCCACTGCCCAATAGCAATTGGCAACAGCTAGAAGCCGAGGTGCCCGATGATCAGCAAACTCTGTGGTGGCTGATGGCCATGGGCGCCAATGTCACCGTACTGGCTCCTACGGCGTGGCGAGAAACGCTAAAAACTAATGCTGCGCAGGCACTCGCGCATTACCAACGTACATCTGTCTCGGAAGAAATCTCTTAAAGACATGCCGTCGGCAATCAAACTACTTAAAGTAGATAACGGTGCTCTGTTTTGCTTATGGGTCTAATATGTCAACCCAGCGCTTAGCCGCACGGATCCCCGCACGCTTTATTACCACAGCTCTCCTGCCCGCGTATCGTCTGGCCTTTTATCAGCAAGGCGGAGACGACTCCGGCAAGTGCGATATTGTGCCGGCATATCCGATCAGTCGGCCGTGTATGGCGTGATATGAGATGTCGCTTCACACCACAAGCTGACGCTGGATCGTTACGAAGGTATCAACGTTGCCTACGATGAAATCTAGCTGACCTTTCGGGTGCGGGCAGCTTTAAGTTCAGGCTTATGTGGGGAAAGATCACGTCCATCGGTATGCGTCCCTATATGTGGTACAAGCACCATGTGGTCGCCGGCGCAAGAGAGCATGGATTACCCGCTGCTTATGTCCGTGCATTAGAAAGCATTGAAGCCCGAACCGACCCAGACAATGAACGCCACGCACGCGAACTGGTGCTGCATGGACTCGATGACTTATTAGTTCGGGGGGCATAATGGGCAATGATGATCGCGTTTTACCGCGGGGAAGGACACGATCATCAGGGTCGTCGCCTCCAAGACATCTGGGCACTCTTCTCTTTCTGGCTGGAACACACCCACGACTATATCCAGGGGCTGTTTCCTATCCCGGAAGCGGGCCGCTTTAACGCCTTTGCTCCTCTACTGACAACCGATGTGCAAAGAGTGTTTGCGAAAGAGCCACCCTTACGCCAGCGCCAGCAACATTCCCTAGACGTAATGTTGAATTCCTTTGGTCTAGAACGCGAAGACCGTTACATCTCAGCTCAGTCCGACCTTTCAATCCAGACGCATATTTGGCTGAAAGCAGGTGGCCATAACCATCTACGTATTACGCGTATGATCCGTTCGCTATTCTTTTGCCATCTGCCAGAGCTTGCTCAGGCTTTTCAGCAGTCAGTTATCGATATTGGCACTCAGCATGGCGTTGTGTCAGAGAAATCGCTTAATTATTGGCGAGATGCAATCTAAAGCAGTTTCAGCCGATCGACCAATGCATTCTTACAGGCAATCCAACGTAAAACATTATAAAAGAAGCATACTTAGAAAATAGGAAGGAGAGCCTTAGAAGGTGATAAAGATTTGGCCATACTTTCATGAGTAAGAAGCTCCTGATCCACCAATGCTAACTCTCCTTGCCGTCACGGTAGCTAGCTTAGTTAAAACAGAGTGAGTTATCCCCCATCTGCTCTTGCCACCAACGATAACCTTGAAAAGCGCAAGGTTGTTTTTGTATTACCCCGTCATGTTGATAGTGTCGACATGACGGCTTCTCATGTCGATATTTACCTTAATTTTCGACATGAAGTATAGTTAATCTGTCGACATCACTAGGGATCGATGACTCCCCTTAATTACTAATGGGATTGAGCGAAGCTTTCAGGCTTTGTTTCGCTAAGAAAGCTTCTGCTGTTGAGCGCTGCGGATCTACTTCAGACAGCCAAGCTCAAACATCAGAGAGTCGGTACCTGACATTACGTCCGCGACGCACGAACCGTGGGGCGGGCTCCCCTAAAAGCAATCCAGTAACTCTACTTTTACGTGCAGTCGAAGGGGCCGCTGGAATCAAGGAGGGAAATACGGCGCTCTCAGGCAACTCAATCAGCTCCGGACTGTAGCCTTGATGGTAAAGTCGAAAGGCGTTATCCAAGATACCTTCAATTTTCTTTTTGGGCATGGCGAGGGCTCCTAGTAATTTACCCTTACCATGTTGCCCAATCAATCACCCGTCTTGTTGGGTAAGATCAAATCCTTGATGGCACAAAAGGTGGACGACGATGTGATGATCGCTGTATTCCTGTGAAGCAAAATCAGTGGTAAGCATTGGAATACGCGCGAACCCACTCTCCAAAGGGAAGCAAGAAGATATTTAAGCCAGGTGAAACTTATCGCGGCTTCATGGGTGGGGTAATTAACCCGGGCAGACCAATCATTCAATCGTACGGTCTAATCCCTTACCGCGAAATGCGGGCGGCATTTACCATTGAAAATGTGAGGAGACGGCTCAACAGTTGGTCCCCATTAAACGCTTACCCATTGATTCAGTGGCATATTTAATAGCACTAGACTTAGTCGCCAAAATGTTGAGGCATATCCGCCGATACGTTTCACGATCTTAAGTAGGATAAAAACATGAAACTAAAAGTAATTGATATCCGAATCAAGTTCAATGGCATGTGGTCTCCTCACCCTACACGTCATCGAAACAGGATCCAAAAAATTGCCGACGCTGTAGAGTATAGATTTCCAGAAGTTAACCGTCCTGAAAAAATAAAGTTGAAACATATTCTTTGGTTTGCGGAACACTGGCTTGAGGTGCAAGCGTACCGACCAGCTACACGTGCTGACTACATTAGCTCTTTGAAACTGCTTATTGAAGCGCTAGGGCGAAGTGATTATTGGCTTGGTCCACTAGGCTTAAAGCCGAAGGGGGCAGGCGGAAGACCGAGAACGAGTCAAGTTGTGAAGAGTAAAAAATACTATTGAGAAAAGCGCACTATCAGCCTCTATGAGACTGACAATGCGCCATGTTCATGTCTCAGAACCTGGAGATGTCTACGAAACCTGGGGCGATTCATAAATACAGTCGTGAACGCGCTCGGGCAGTGATGTAGAAGCAGTCTCGAATGTAGCCGGCATAGCGGTGTCGAGGTTGATCGCTAGGTTCATGGTATGCCTCAAAGTCGTGTAGCTGATGACCTTTATAAAAGTGTGCAATGCACGTTATTACAAGCGAGGCGCACACTTTTTTGAGTCTCGAATGAGCTGCTGTAACGAGCTTCCGCAGCCTTATCCCCGCGGCCAAATGGGGTATGGTTTGTGAGGTCTGATGACTTCCAGGAATTGAATTCGTGTGCATTGCACATTAAGCTATCAGCAGTACCTATGAAAATGGAGGCCACATGGCGAACCTCATGGCGTCAACCGTGCAGCTCGAGACGATCAAGGAGCACCCTGAGCTCCAGCGTTTGATTCGCGACAATGAGTTCATTGCTCAGCTGGAGCCCTGGTCTGTCATGGAGATTCACCAAGCAGTCGATGGGCTGGTGGGGATCGACCTCGACCTACGAGACTCCACGCTGTTTGGCGACCTGTTGGCGCACTTCAACCAGGATAGCTCCCCTGCTCTTCCTGGAGCGGACACACAGGAGAGTGCCAGGGTTCGCGCTAGGCGCTGCTGGGGCCTTGAAGCGTAGTCTCACCTTAGATGCGCTGTAAGGCGCCATACATGAACGAGCGTTGCTGGTAGGCACAGTGGCGATATATAGAGAGATATTAATGAGCACTTCCGAGAAACCGACGAATGAAGCCCTCCGCCAGCTTATGGAGAGACATGGTTTGAACCAGACTCACGTGGCCACCCTGACTGGGTATAGCGTGGAGACGGTGAAGGGTTGGTTCGCCTCGCCTGACTCAACCCGCTACCGCGCAGTGCGCAAGCCGGTATTGGAGTCGGTGCGCCGCGCTATTGAGCTAGGAGAGCACTACAAGCTGGAAGGGGTGAAGATTCCCAAAGCTAAGAAGTGAGACCAACACCAAACAAAGGAAATATATTGATCATGTTCATAGCGAGAATGACAGTGTTGGTACTTGCAGGAACAATGTCATCTACCACGATCGCAGATGACCTTGGGACAGCTGAGCCACAGCCAGGTCTTTTTGACGGCATGGCCGAAGACGTGCAGCGCCGACTTGTCGAAAACAACGCTGCTAGGCAAGCAAACGGCTACAATTCAGACCCTAATGTGCATGCTGAACCAGGCCTCTTCGATGGCATGGCCGCTGATGTACAGCGCAGTCTTGACGAAAGCCATGCTGCTCGGCTGGCAAATCGCAACAAATCTGATTTCAAAGTAGATGCTGAGCCAGGCCTCTTCGACACCATGGCCGCTGACGTTAAGCGCAGCCTTGACGAAAGCCACGCTGCTAGACAGAAATAACTCTCGCCAATTAAACGCGACCGGCAACTTAGGAAAATACCCATGAACGATAAAGATATTAATGCACCGATAAACCAGTTTGAAGGCGTGCCGCTGAATGTATTGATGTTCCTAAATCTTCGCGATGGGGGCGGTGGTCCGGCGCTTCGCGCTGAAGCAGCAGCTGAGTTTTATGGAATCACGGTAGCTGAGCTTAAAGCCGAATGCCGCAAAGTAGGTATGGACTGGATAGCGCAGGATGGTGCGTTGATTGAAATCAATCAGCGGGTCTATGACTGGGCGCGCAGCTGATCATGACCTAAGCCGATAGCCAAGCTCCTTATAGGACACATCCATGTCAGCGGTACAGATTGACCTTGAGTATAAGTCCGATCGCAAATGCGTGATGCGGCTAGTGGCATTAGTAGATCGAGATGGCCGACTGCAAGCGGATGAGTTATATGGCTATTCAAAGGAGCGCAGCGATCTCAGTGAGACATTGACCCTCTACCCTCTCCTGCTCACAGACGTGACCAAGGAGTGTCGGCGCTATCAGGCTGAGTGGGGTTTCAGCGACTCGACTGAAACAGTTATCGATTTTCTTGACCGACCCTTAGCAGAGTTGCAGGAAGTTGAACGAGTCGATACCTCCGAGGGCGTGCCAGAGCATTCCATTTACATCATTACCTCAATTGTCCCTTGGCTGGGAAGCGAGGAGTGAGTATGGCCATAAATCACCCTGAACTTGGTGTACCGCCTTGCCCCGACTGTCACGCAGATAAGATGTTCCATCGCTGCGTTACGCCTGTATCAGGGGAAGCAGGTTTTCGACTGAATGGCTGGTATTGCGAGTTGTGCAATGCTGGGCCATATCGGCTCGGTAATGTCAGCGAGCAAGATGCGGCCGCAACGGCATTCTCCCTGGTGTTCGGACATACCTCCACTTCTCTTCACTAATTGAGAAAGCCTGCGCGCCAGCGCCAGCTATCTCTGCTCAGCATGCAGTCGATCTGCTGGGTACTGGCGCATGAATGCCTTGCTCTCTGAGGCTGGTGCTGTCAGCCAGTCCTTTAGCGCCCCGTTCGGCAAGACCACTACCATCCTCTTTTCGCTGCCCTGACGATGGTAGTTTCGCATTAGGGGATGATCGTCGGCGTTTACCGTGGGCATCGAGTAACTATGCACTGTCTCACCGTCTGGGTTGGTCCAGCGTTCCCAAAGACCAGCAATACTCATGAGGCCTCCATCTGCCCGAGTAATTCGAGTCGGGACCGCCTTACCTGAACGCCAATCGGGCTCGTAGATAGCCGCCGCGGGGATGATGCAGTGCTGCGCTTGACGCCACGCAGAGCGGAATGACGGCTTGCTTTCGACCGTTTCCGATCGCGCATTGTAGGTTCTCCGCGCCAGCTTAGTGTCCTTTGCCCAAAACGGCAGTAGACCAAACATTCCGGTCAGTGCCTCAACAGAGGGAGCGGCCTCGTCATCGGGATCGCTGGCCTGTGGGGCACGCAGAAATGGGCCGTTGTACCCTGGCCAGAGTTCGCGTTGCATCTCATGTTCTGGCGCAACGCCAAAGGCTTTCATCAGTTGATTTGCGTCAGGTGCCTCATATCGACTGCACATATACTGCCTCCCTTGGTGAGCCGCATTGGGCTGTAAGGATGTTTACTGTGGATCATCCAGTATGGCCGTATCGAAAGCTCACCCACTGATTATTGAGTTGGTTATGAATCCTCTCATTGTAAAATAAATAAACTGGCGTAATGTATTACTGCTGATACTACAGACTGAGATGTCAGAGCTTCTTCACTGAGATGCCTTGCATGCAAATATCAATATCGATGATGCATTAGCCCACGTCGACCTGCATGCTAGACAAGTGTTCGAGGAATATTGTCTGGTCCAGAATGCGTAGGAGGGCAAGGTTAATTCTGACGACCTCCTACTCAAAGTCTTCTCGGACGCCTAGGCCATCGCCGAATCACAGTTACTCTCTGCTTGAGCGGCCCCTTTGCTCGTGCTGATGGCATTAGCGCCAGCTGGTTTGGGTATGAACGCAAGTTCCTCCAGCTTGGCAGCTAGCAGGTTAATCATATTGAAGTTGTCCAATTCGCCAACGAATTCTGCAATCGCATCCAGCGGCCTTGGAAGTAGCTCCAACGCCATTAACGCAGGATCTTCTACGAGGACATGGTAGTAACGAGCAGTATTCAGCAACTGCTCGGCACGCTGAAGAGCGACAACTGGCTGGTATCCGACCTCCCCAAGATAGCGCTCGATGGCTTGGATTGAGATCCAGTATCGGCTTTGTATGCTCTCACGGGTATAGACGACTCCTAGCAAGGCCACGAGTTTCCACTCACGAGACGGCACCCCGAACATCCAGTCATATTCCGTGCGTGTCTCGACCGCGGTAGGAATGGCTTCCAGGTCCATTCTGTGAATATCTCGTTCGAGGTTCTGCCGGGCCATCGGTAAGCAGAACCGTGTTGATGCAGCCACCTTGCCAGACCGGACACCAATACGCTGACAGGACGCGGAAAGTTCCATGGCGAGATGGCGCATCTCATGAAGATCAAGTTGCTGACGTTCTAGCTCCCAGGTTTTCTGCCTCCGCTGCAGCTCAACCTCAGCCTCGTGTTGACGTGCAGCCTCGGCTTCGCGTCGCCTGATTTCAGCCTGTTTGATCGCTTTTTCTCGCGCCAGGCGTTGCTCCTCCTCCCATTGGCGCTTTCGCTCAGCATGTTTCTTTTCCTGTGCCTGAAAGTAGGCTTCCATCCGGGCATGTTGATCGCGCTGGCGCTGCTCCTCTTGCTCCCTGGCGATCCTCGCCTGTGCTATTCGTTTGTTGGCCTTCTCGATCTGCTGCTGGAGTCCTGGACGTAGCTTTGCCTGCTCCGCTTCGATCTTGGGTTTACGATCCAGTAGGCCCGTTGATAGTTAAATACATGCTCTTCGAGATCGGCCGGTGTTAGGTTCCGTGGTATGTCCCCCAGGTCGATTTCGATGCAGCGCTGGCCACGGGACTCAAGCCGCTGCTGCTTTTCCGCGTCGATGAAATGGGTTACGGCCACCTCTACTAAGATTTCTATCTGGCCCAAGTTCACGATAAGGTCAGGGCGGATGTCCCCTAGGCTGAACTCAAGCTTCGTATCATCCACCGCCTGCCGATCGCGGCCGGGGAAAATGACCTTGGATTCTGTGTGCTTGTAGCCAAGGCTATCCTTCCCCTCAAGTACCGCCTGAAGCAGAGGAATGGGAATTTCCTTTCGGTCTGCGATCAACTGCTTTGCGGCTAGGTGTATTCCGGTTTCAGTGCCCCCAGCGCATGGTCGGGTGCCTCTGGTATGTGCGAAATAGTGACGGACAATATCCCCCATTCTCGCCTCAAGCGGCGTTCTGCACTCAGGACAGACACAGCCGCTACGGCCGCCGCGTTCGGCCCTGGTGAGCTGGCTGATATGCACCAACCTGTTATTGCGGATGCCGTAAGGGATTTTTGCGCTGTTTCTCATATAATTGCGTCAAGAGAGGCCGTGCTGAGGGAGCGTGCTCGATAGCTCTCTCCTGGTAAAGGGACTAGGCGGCGTGAATTACAGCCGGAAGCTAACCGCCCTGCTCGATAGTGGTGAGCTGCTAAGTTGTCAGGTTTGGCTCGCCATCAATCGATCTTAGGCTAGGCGTCCGCATCTAGTTCATCGAGAACGCCGAAGATTGAATAGCCGCGCACTTCGCTAGAATTGGGCTTTGGACTGCCAATGTCACTCACGAGGTCAGTTTTCTGTGTGATCATCACAATGTCATCGGTCACAGCTTGAGCGTTCCGCTTCAGAAGTCGATCATGGAAGGACGGGACCGTATCTATGAGGAAGAGATCGTAGCCGGCTGAATGGGCAACCTCGAAGATGGCCTTAATAGTGCGCTTGCCAAGCCGCTCCCAACGTAGGGCGAGCGGCATTATTATGTTACTAAGCTGAAGCTCCTCGGAGTCGTGCAAGAAGGTGACAGAGAGGACCAAGGTTCTGACAGGAGAATCGGCTTCTTGCTGACAACGGACCTGCAATCTCGCTCTGCCTGTAGGCGAATGGTACTCAAGTTCGAACTGATGCCAAGGCAGGGTCGCGAGCTTTGGCTCCAATAGATCTTTAGCCGCTTGAAGTACGCTATTTTCAAACGCTTGGTTATGATCGGTGGACGTGGACATGCAACCTCTCCTGTTCTTTCGGTCTACTTTACCACTCTCTGTTGGGGCCGTGCTTACGCGATAAGCAATGTTGCGATACTCGCGGAGGGCAGCCCTCGGGCAAGCTGTAGCGCAGAGGGGCTATAGGTGCCCGCGCCTAGATCTGCCTGGAGTTGCAACCGCAGTGACAGTCTTGCGATCTTCTGATACACTGTTGTTATATCAAATGAGTGGAGGAGAGGCCATGGAAGCTGCCATCGAAGAGTATCGGCCGAAGCCTAAGCCCAAGAAAGACGACTTTTGGAAGGCCCTGGGTCTTCCAGCGCGTGGGGCACAACTGCATGAGGCTTTGGAAAAAGGCGTCCCGTACAAGGTCTACACGGAGCTTGCTACTGCGTCTGGCCTGGAAAGCAAGGAGCTGGCGCGTTATGTCGTTATCAAGCCGGCGACATTGCAGCGGAGAGCCACGGCTGGGCGCTTCAAGCAAGACGAAGGCGATCGGCTGTATCGCTTTGCCGAGGTCTACAAGAGCGCTGTTGATCTCTTTGAAGGAGATCAACAGCGGGCGAGACGATGGCTCCTCAATTCAGTGCGCGGTCTCGGTGGTCGGCGACCGGTGGAGATGGTGGCGACGACTGCTGGCGCTGAAGCTGTGCTGGATCTGATCGGACGGCTTGAGCACGGCGTCTTCGCGTGAGTACGGTTCGTGGTTACCGCCTCGTCAAGCGGAAGTGGCTCCAGACGGCCTTCGATGGGGAGGGAGCCCGCTTGTACGGCGGTCGGTGGAATAGCAAGGGGAAGGCCTGTGTGTACCTCGCCAGTGCTGAATCACTGGCCATGCTTGAGGTGATGGTTCATCTCGATGACTACCGGTTGTTGACACACTATGCGCTGCTGGAGGTGGCTATCCCGGAAAATGCCCTGATGCGTCTGCCTGCCGATAGTCTGCCGGAAGACTGGATGGAGGAGCCGGCGCCCGCCTCGACCGCGGAGATCGGCGACAACTGGCTTGAGAGCCAACCGAGCCTCGCGCTGGTGGTCCCAAGTGTCGTGGTGCCTCGAGAAACGAACTACCTGATCAACCCCAACCACCCCGATTTCCAGGCATTGGCCGACAGTGCCAGGGAAGTCTCGTTCATCCCGGATAAGCGCTTGTAGCGCCTTTCCCCGCCCTTGGACAGGGACGGTTTGAGCCCCCCACCTTCTGCCTAGCTTGGGGATACCTGTGCCGATCGGGGTGGCGCCGTCTCGCACTCTCGCAAAAGTGGCCACGGGCATTGCCAAAAAGCAGCCCGCCTTCAAAGGGGGTTTGTGTCCTTGAGGCTGATCATCCAGCTACCCTCGCCATCTGGAACTCATGCACATAACCGACTTGTGGGGTGTGGCCAAACGAACGGGAGAGAAGCTGGAGCGAATGCGAATCCGCACTGCGTTGAATCTGCGCAACGCGGAGCCCAAGGAGATCCGCAAGCGCTTTTAAGTTGTGCTCGAGCGTACCGTTTGGGAGCTACGAGGGGTTGATGTGATCCGCCTTGATGACATCGACCAATATCATGACCAGCCGGACTTTCGGGCAGGCAACCGACAACATGGAGGACCTGCGCGAGGCGGTGCGATCGCATGCCCAGGCTGGCGCGGAGAAGGTGCGGCGCCAGCAGTCGGTCGCTCAGGCCATCATGGTCTTTCTCTCGACACCAAGGTTCCGCAGCGATCTTCCACAGGACTACCCAGCCTTACCCTACCACTGCCGATGCCAACAGATGATAGCCGGGTAATAGTCGGGGCCGCTCAACATGCCCTGGAGATGATCTATCGCCGAGGTTATCAGTACGCCAAAGCCGGCGTCATGATGATTGACCTGGCCGACCGTGATGGGTTGCAGATCGATATGCTGCACACCCAGGAGACTGAAGAGAGGCGTCAAAAGTCGGCAAAGCTAATGGGGGTTATGGATGCACTCAACCGTGAGTTTGGCCGGGGAGCGGTCACACTTGGGGGGATGAGGAGGAACGAACGATGGAGGCAGAGGGATACACGGCAGACGCCGCGTTTTCTTACCTCCTGGAATGAAATACCTGAAATTAAGATGGGGTGAAGCCTGGTAAACTAAGGCCCCTCCCCGAGGCTGCTTATTCGCGGCCTTTCTTCCTTGGCGGGGGGAGAAGTCGGCTCACGAGGCGTTCAGCGAATTCCTCTGCGTCTTCTGGCAGCGTGCCTCCCTCCTCCTCGATTGCGCTGGCGATAGTGGCACGCATCATGTAGGCCTGGATATGAGGAGGAACCGGATAGGTGCCGGCCCGCCACTCGTAAAGCCTGCTGAGACGATACTTGCTCCCGAGGTCATGATTCAGGAGCGCCAGCGCATCCGCGTGCCGGCGATCGCCTCCGCTAGTGATGAACAATAGCCAGCTTTCTACGATGTTGATGAGTCGCCCTCGCAGTTCAGTTTATTTACCGTCACGAAACGCTTTGGCTACCTTGAGATGGCTCTCAAGGTAGTCTTGAGGAACCCCTTCGGACATCATGGCGGCTTCACCAGGCGTGAGAATACCTTCCTCGGTATCAAAGTCCTCTGCGATGCTTAAAAGTCTCCCCATGTTAAAGGGAAGCACTGCCCCCCAAATATGGCCGACAGAACGCCTAGAAGCTCCATTATGCTCGTTATTACCTCGTGAGTGGTGCCGAAAATCCAGCTAGTGGGCGCTGGTCGGTGTAATGATAGGACCGGAAGGCGTTACGATTGGTGTCTTGTGTGGCGCGGTATTTGTGGGTTGTTAGACGGCAAGACTATTGGTGTTGCCGGTGCCAAACTGTGCCATGAGCTGGAGGGGGTGGCACGTGCGCTTTACTGCGATACCACCGGCGAACCTCAGCCCCAGGAAGTGGGCCTGATCCTTAATCACGGTGTGGGCTACTCACCAGGCAGTCTGGTAGACGCTAACGGTCTGCTAGAAATCAAAACTAAGCTGCGCAAGTTCTAAATCAAAGTGCTGTTGAATGGAGAAATACCCGATGAGCACATACCCGAATGCCAGGGTGAACTATGGGTCAGTGAGAGGGAATGGATCGATTTTGTTAGTTATTGGCCGGGGATGCCGCTGTTTATCAAGCGCGCTTATCGAGACGACACCATGATCCGAACCATTGCTGAACGGGTCGGAGAGTTTCATGAAGAGATGGAGCGGTGCATCAGCCAAGTGATTGCTGCTAGACGGAATCCATACATAAAAATTCAACACGCTACCTAACGACATAGATGCCGGGGCCACCACCCTCGGCGTGATTTTATTTTTTTGTTCGCACTCTGCATTATTACTTCATATACCGATATGCCATCATAGCGACCACGTTTTGGTTAAGCATAAAATTGTTAATGAAAATGGTTTTCGTTTTACTTATATCTAACTGTTTGCGTTATGCTTTTCGAAAATATTGACTCGCATGGTTACATAAAGTCAATTGCGAGTATCCGCATGGTGGGGTGTTCGCTGCGAATTGCTGGAGCGCGGCAATCGAAGCTGTCCATTATTTTTATTAACTAATTGAATTTTAAATATTTAATTGCTTTAGATGTTACTTTTATAGAATTTTTGCAATCCTGCTCTTTCTTGGGGCAAGTTGATGCTGAAAATTAGAAAATCCGGAGCCATTAGTGTCACGATTGACCGATTTGATTGCTGATCTAAAAGCAAAAGACCCCAAGCTAGGGGCCGACCTAGACAAGGAATTCAAAGTTCTTTCATCCCGCTTGCCCTTTGGCCTGAATTTCGAGCGACATAGTCCTGAAGCGGTTGAACTGCCCCTTCGGCCTATACGAAAAGGTGACAAAGTGCGCATTCTTGCGCCACGTGGATCAGTCGAGAAAGGTGATCAACGTTTATGGCAGGTTAAAGCGATTCAAAAGAAGAAGAAAATTGCAGGCCTAGAGAGTATCGGGGGAGGTAGCTCGGATAAGCAGACAGCCTCCCTAGATGATCTGGTGGTCGTGGCTGAGTTCCGAGATACGATCTTCCCGGGGTTGGTCAGTACTGGGAAAGAGGAGCGCGCTAACGGCAAGCCGTTTCACACAGTAATTAATGGTGAAAACTATCATGCCCTGAAGGCATTGACATTTTCACACAGAGGCATGGTTGATGTGATTTATATCGATCCCCCTTATAACTCTGGCGCAAAGGATTGGAAATATAACAACAACTACGTTGAAAAAGAGGATTTGTATCGCCACAGCAAATGGCTAGCAATGATGGAGCGTCGTCTTTTGGTGGCAAAGGAGCTTCTAAAGCCAGAAGAATCAGTCTTAATTGTGACTATCGATGAGAAGGAATACCTTCGGCTGGGGCTTCTTCTTGAACAGACATTTCCTGAAGCTAGGATCCAGATGACGAGCTCCCAAATCAATCCTGCGGCAGTTGCTCGTGCTGGCGCATTCGGAAGAAGTGACGAATACATATACTTCGTGAAATTTGGCACCTCTTCCCCAAAGAGAATTGAACTTAATAGAGAATGGGTTTCTGCTAAGGGGCGCACCCACAACGTCGTTGTAAGGTGGGATTTGCTAAGAAGATCTGGAAAAAAGGGTTCTAGCCGAAAAGACTCGCCTGGATGCTTTTATCCGATTTACATAGATCCTACTGGTCCAAGAGTTGCAAAGATCGGCGAAGCTCTGCCCCCTAACGTTTCAGAACCCGAAGGTATTGATGGGGCTGTGGCTGTTTTGCCTATTCGTAAGGATGACTCCGAGGGCCGGTGGCAATGGACACCCGCAACCTTGGCATCCAGGCTTAAAGAAGGCCGTGTGAGAATTTCTGGTTCGCTTGATAAAGGATTTACAGTCTCTATTCTTAAACCGGGCGAGTACAAAAAGATTCTAGATGGTGAAGTAGACGTGTAGGGTACGGAGTCGATGGTTCTGTCATTGTAGAGGGTCAAGGCGACTCGGATAGCGTGCGAGCTATACCCTCTACTCAATGGCGAATAACTTCGCATGATGCAACACAATATGGAACTCGGCTGCTTGATAGTTCCTTCTTGCCTGGTCGTGACTTTCCGTATCCAAAATCTCTTTACGCTGTTGAAGATGCCCTTCGATTCTTTGTTATTGATAATCCTGAAGCCGTTGTTCTAGATTTTTTCTCCGGGTCTGGCACTACAGCACATGCCGTGATGAGGCTTAACAAGCAAGACGGTGGCTCTCGCCAGTGCATATCAATAACAAACAATGAAGTGGCCGAGGAAGAGCAGAAAGAACTAAGAAAAAAAGGATTGAGACCTGGTGACCCTGAGTGGGAGACGCAAGGCATCTGCGACTACATCACCAAACCCCGTATTAGGGCTGCAATTACAGGCAAAACTCCTGAAGGAGAACCGATCAAGGGCGACTACAAGTTCACCGATGAATTCCCTATGTCTGTAGGGCTTGAGGAAAACGCCGAGTTTTTCACGCTGACCTATGAAGCTAAGGATGCCGTTAACTATAACCTAGCCTATAGCCGCATCGCTCCATTGCTATGGCTGCGCGCAGGAGCGCGTGGTAAGCGTATAGACAAGCTTCCCGAGAATGGCTGGGCTGTCTCAGATACCCATGGCTTGCTGACTGAAGTAGACAAGGCCACAGATTTCATACATTCAGTGCGCGAGGTTCAGGGGTTACGAATTGCGTACATCGTGACGGATGATGATCGCCGCTTTCAGGCAATTGCTCGGCGCCTGCCAGAGAGTGTAGAGCCGGTGCGCTTGTACGAGTCCTATCTGACCAATTTCAGCTTTGCTAATGGGGAATAATCAATGAAGTTTACGCTCAAGGACTACCAGGCGGACGCGGTACGTGATTCTCTGGAAAACTTGAATAAGGCGCGCACCTACTGGCACAGCCATGGCGATAAAGCTGCTTTTTCACTAACCGCTGTAACAGGTGCCGGTAAAACCGTAATGGCTGCTGCTGCTTTCGAAGCCTTGTTTCACGGTGATGATGAATTCAATTTTGATGCTGACCCTGGTGCAGTAGTTATCTGGTTTAGTGATGACCCTTCGCTCAATGAACAGACCCGTTTTCGTCTGAAAGAATCCAGTGACCGCATTAACCATAGCGATATGGTGGTGGTGGAAAACACCTTCAATCGGCCAAAATTCGAGGCCGGAAAAATTTACTTCCTGAATACACAGAAGCTGAGTAAGAACAGTTTGCTGGTCCGCGGGCACGACCAGGGCGAGCTGGAAGAAAAGGCGGGCGGATTGTTCCCGGAAACTCGCCCTGACCTGCGCGCCTACACGATCTGGGACACTATCCAGAACACCATTGAAGACCCTGAGCTTACGCTGTACCTAGTGCTGGATGAAGCACATCGGGGGATGGGTAATGGCAACAAGGAGAAAGCCACCATTGTTCAGCGCCTGATCAATGGATTCGGTGCCGTGCCGGGCATTCCAGTGGTCTGGGGCATCTCAGCCACGGTAGAGCGTTTCAACAAAGCCATCGAAACCGCCATTAAGCGCACGAAACTGCCTGATGTGGCTGTTGACTCGGCTAAAGTACAAGAATCCGGCCTAATCAAAGACACTATACTGCTGGATATTCCTGACGAAGTAGGCGACTTCGATACGCTTTTGGTGCGCCGTGCCACGGATAAGCTGCGGGAGTCGACGACGCTTTGGTCAGAATACGCCAAACAACAGCAAGATTCCGGCATGGTAGTACCGCTGATGGTATTGCAGGTTCCCAACACGCCCGACCCGAACGAAATAGGCCGTGCTCTCGATGCCATTTTTGCGCGTTATCCAGAATTACCCAGCAGCAGTGTTGCCCATGTGTTTGGTGAGCATACGACTCAGCGATTCGGCAACCGTGACGTACCTTACATCGAACCACAGCGCGTACAAGACTCGACCTGGGTACGTGTCCTGATTGCCAAGGATGCCATCAGCACCGGCTGGGATTGCCCCCGAGCCGAAGTCATGGTGTCTTTCAGGGCGGCAAACGACCGGACCCATATCACGCAGTTGTTGGGACGCATGGTCCGCTCGCCACTTGCACGCCGCATTCCAGGGAATGAGCGTCTGAATGCTGTCGACTGTTTGTTGCCGAGGTTCAATCGCAAGACAGTTGAAAGCGTTGTAGAAGCCTTGATGAGTGGTGATGACACATCATCTGCTACGCCAGGTCGCATCTTGGTGAATCCGATTGAGATGCACCCAAACCCTTCGGCTTCTGACGCAGTATGGGCAACGTTTGAAGCCCTGCCTTCGCAGACCCGCCCCCAGCGTGTCGCTAAACCAGCCAAGCGGCTTACTGCCCTGGCTCAAGAATTGGCAGATGACGGCATTCTCGAGGGGGCTGGCAGGAAAGCACATGGTCTGCTGCACCAAGCGCTTGACGAGTTTCAGGTCCAACATCAGGACAAAATCAAAGCCAAACGTGACTCTGTAATGACCGTAGACGGCAAGACAGTTGTCGCTGACATGAAGGGCAAGAAAAAGACTTTCGACGAGTTCTGGGAAGATGCTGATATGGCGGTTATTGATGACGCCTACCGACGTGCGGCGCGGGTGTTTACCCCAGATATTTCGCGTACCTACGTTGAACACCTTGCCCGCCAAGTAGCTAGTGTGGATGACGATCCAGAGGAGTTTTTGGAAGCCATCGTTGAAGCCCGTGTCTCCATTGCAGGCTTGGGCCTGGTGACGGAAGTTCAGGACTATTTCGACAGAGTTTCAGATGGGATTGCGAAGGACTGGCTCACTCAGCATTGGAACACGATCAAAACACTCTCTGATGATCGGAAGGAATCTTATCGCCAAGTCATTGAGATGAGCACCAAACCCCAGGATGTGGAGTTGGTAAAACCAGAAGCCAAATTCGAACCGACCAAGGTGCGGCAGGGAGAAAAAGAGAGTGACCTACCCACTTGGCATCAGCATCTGCTGTGCGATGAGGATAGAAACTACCCCTCAGCGTTGAATGCGTGGGAGCAGGAAGTCCTTGAGCGTGAATCCAAGCGCGATGGTTTCTCCTTCTGGTACCGCAACCCTCAGCAGCCGGGGCAGTCCTCGCTGGGTATCGCGTATCAGGAAAATGACCAGTACAAAATCCTGCGCCCGGATTTCATCTTCTTTGCCGAAAAAGATGGTCAAGTAGTCGCCGACATTGTTGACCCTCATGGGCTCCATCTGGCTGATGCTTTGCCCAAGCTGCAAGGCTTGGCAGTGTATGCGGAGAAACACGCCAGCAAATACCGTCGTATCGAATCAGTGGCAGAAGCGAAAGGTAAACTGAGGGTGCTGGATCTAACTAAGGTCAAAGTTCGAGAGGCTATTTTTGCGGCTAACGATGCTGTGAGCCTTTTCAATGCCTCATTTGCAAATGATTACTAGATGGAAAGGAAAGGCGTAGTTAACTAGTCAATGAGCTGTAGCGGAGCAGACATAAAGTCTTATTTTAGGTAGTTAACAGATTTGTAGCCATTGCCAGGACAGCAGGCGTAAGTGTGAAGCTGGCTCATTGATAAAGTCGGGGTTGTCTTGAATTGTGGCTAGAGCCCCTTAGTCGTCAACCCAGTAGGGTTGTGACGCTTGGTTTTCCAGCTTTTGGTCGTATCCACGCTGGTTTCCATAACGCTGGTAAATTTCTTGAGAGACATGAAGCTTTGCGCGGATGGCTTTTACATCGGGCCACTTCATGGCGCGTGATGCGGCTAGCCCCTGCCTTGCCTTGTTTAATCTCAACGGCTTCCTGCAGCGATGTTTGGAGTTCGGCAAAAATGTTCAAGTGGAAACCTCCCCTTTTAATTGGTGGGCCAGTGTTTTCAATACGGCCTTTTCAGCGGGCGTTAAGCGGTTCTTCACGCTCTGTAGGTGGTCAGTCGCCTTCTGATGCATTTCCAACGCGAGTTGGCCAAACTGGGTGGCCTTACGCAGCTCGGGACGCGCTTCATTTTGGGTAATGGCCATGCTTATTTCCTTTTGAGGTTGGTTGACTGAACTATGGTTTTCGCTGGCACGTTGTCAGCGTAGATCTCTTTCCAAGCAGTCTGGGGGACTGGAAACACCCATTGGAATGCGGATGGAAACGCTATCCATCGTGTCCATAACAGGCTTCCATGATGCTTATCGTGGTGAGTAGCAAATCGGTATCCGTGGCCCAGATGGAGGCGACAATACGAGACATCCCTGGTACGAGAGTCAGCCAGACGGTCGGTTATCTACAGGGGGGAGAGTTTCGGCGTTGCCTATGGTTGTAGCTCGAACACGTAAAGCAACTGTGAGCGTGATTCACTTCACCCTACATTCACTTCCGACGTCATGCGAAGCCAGGGCATCTCTGTTCACGCTCCCTATGCACCGCTGAGAGAGCCCTTTGAGCATGACTTAGAGTTGTTACGTGCAGGCAAAAGTGTGACATCGGCTTCAAGCAGTTCCCACCGTGTCCACCCACACTTGGGGAAGATGGCCTGTGGGCAGGGTGGTCACCCCTTTAGCCTGTTTGGTCTTAGTGGATGACAGCAGGTGAGCCATGAAATGCCTCTCTCAGGGCTTGGGAACAAGCCTCAAGTATAGTTCTATACATTGGACCATTTCATGATGAAATGGTCGATTTTAGTCACCACTACACAAAGAACTACCGGCGTTACTTAGGGTAGGGGAAGGACGGTCACATAACATCTTTTAGATGCCCCAAGATTGTTTCGCATGCGAAACAAAGCGGTAGTCATCAAACGAAATCGGGCAGCCCACCATAAAGGTTGCTGCCCGATCGCGTACTTGCAGTCTGGCATGGGTTTAACTCGGCTCAGTGTCCTGGTCATCGAGCGTTTCAGAGGCAGCGGAAAGGGCCGCTTCGGCACAGGCTGCCGCGTTCTCGGCGACTTCTTCGGGACTGAGCTTACCCCCTCCCTCACCAAGCAGAATGGCGTGCATGGCAGTCATCGTGAAGGCTTCCAGTCTCGTCATGTCCAAAGCAGACTTATCGAACCGCGAGGTGTTGAGATTATCGTCAGCCATTTTGCCCTCCAAAAGCTGAGCGGCCACTAATAGAGTGGCCGCTGATCGAATCAGATTCGTTCCCAGTCGCCACCGGCATTCTGGCAAGTCGTGACATTCTGATCATTGTCCTCGGGGCCACCAGTGACAGTGATGTGGTAATCAATGCAAGTACGGCCTTCACCATCGACATAAGTATCGCTCTTGACGATGTTCTGTTTCATGTTGGCAACGTCCTCGAACCCGACTTCGGATTCGCCCTGCAATGCGGTGAAAGCGCTTCGCATCCCCTTGTCAGCCAGACCTAGCGCGCCAGCGCCAACAGCACCGTAGGCGGCACCGCTCATACCTGCTTTTCCGCCATTAACCAAACCCTGAACGCCCTGCATGTGACTGGCCGAGTCTGCTCCTGCTGCGCTGACGCTATTGTTGTTGCGACTTCCTAGCACATCAGTGATCGCGCTGACGGCTGAGTTCTGCAACATGCCAGACCCTTGCGGGGCAGCACAACCAGCAGCCAACAGCAGCATTGATGTGGCAGCCAGACCCATGAGAGTACGCTTGATAGTCATTTTGATCCCCTTTTAATCCGTTGTTTTGATGGTTTCAGGCAAAGCTACTTATAGATATATAATTTATACCATACGACGTTTTATATTTAAAACTCTGCGAAGCATTTCCAGACAAAGTATTCTCTACACAATCCCGAACCATCGCAAACGCAGCGCCGTAAATCAGTAATAATGGCAATTAGTAATGGCGGGGAATCCGTAAAAATTGTCACATATTCATATTTAAAAAATGTCGTCTAGTATAATTAAGGTTGGTATTATGGATTCAGGTGCTCTTATTGCGAACGCGCACGACGAGCTTTCCCTACTCTCACGACTTGTCGTAGATAGGGCGGCCCTGCGCGAAACCAACGAAACACTGACGCTGATCATTGATGAGGAGGGGGCGCGGTTACTGACGATGGACCGGGTGCGCCAAGAAATTGAGTGTGCTGTAAAGAAAGTGTGTGGGCTGGAGGTTGCCTATGAGCGGGCCGCGTAATTCCCGCCAGGCGAGACAGCTTGTTAGGCGTCTTGAACGCGACTGTGACCTGGATTGGCCAGGTGGCGCTGACAACGCAGCTCTTTTTCATGACCGCTCAGCCAGTCGGTGGGAACTCCACACACTCGAAGGCCCTTCGTTACCTGTCATCTCTGGCCCTACCCCTCTAACCCACCTGCTTCGAGATGGGTTCGTCCTGATCCGCTGGCCGGATGACAGCATCGAGCTTTTCCACGTTGAAACGGCAGAATCACAATTGAGCCACCGACTGAAAGAAGCGGAGGTGGCAGCAGCCGGGAGATGAAACCCATGATAAGCAAGACCACCTTCCGAGTCAGTCACCGCGCCCTGCTGGGACACTGGTTGCTCGTACCCTTGGGGGCAGCATTGCACTTTGCTCCTCATGCCCCCTTTACCCTCGCTGGGGCAAACGCTCCAGAGACTCTGACGAACATCCTTTCCTGGGCAGGGATGGGGTTGGCCGCCTGGGGACTGCTGAACATCGCCTATCAGCGCCTTGCTCACGAGTACGTCATAGGCCCCGATCGCGTGATAGAGCGGCACGGCATTATTGCCAGGCGTGTTACACCCCTATTTATTCATCACATTCGTTCGACCGAAGTGAACCAGACGATCTTGGGTCGATTGCTAGGATATGGGACGGTGAAAATGTCTGCGGCAGGCACTGGCACAAGCGAAGCTCGATTTGATCGCGTGGCCAACCCGTTGAAGGTCATGGCTTCAATCAACAGTCACTTTCAAAGCCTTGCGGCTGGCACTGGGCAGGAGTAGTTAGATCATGGACTCACAAATTTCCGCACTTGCTGATGTGCTTATCCCAGGCCAGAGCATTGTGTCGACCGATTGCCATCAGTCGCAGGAGCTGCTGCCCCACCGCCAGTTACTCACGCAAGTATTTTTGAAAGCAATTGATGACCTAAAGAGCAACAACCTCAAGCACCAGTTCTCTGCGGCTGAGTTTCTGGCTGGCCCTGTCGCTGAGGAGTATGTCGGCCATCTCGGGCTTCCTGAGTGGACACCCAAGTTGGCGCTACTGATCCATGCTCAATGCGAGCTTCGTTCTTGCCTTGAGATACCCGAGCAGTTGGAGGCTACCCTTAGCCAGTATGCACCGCCCGAAGCAGGCGAGCGCCGCCCCTCTTTGTGACTTGCTGGGCCTATATAGCACCTTCATCCAGGATGTGATGCAGCGGGTTGGCTTGCCAGCCCGCTTCCCCTGTCAATATTCCCCGCCTTAACCTACTACGGTTCTCCTTTCTCAGCGTCGCTGCTGGTTAGTCTTGACCCTCCTTGGCTCGCTAGCCATTCATCCAGCGCCAGCAGCTTGTCCTTGGGCAATCTCACCTCGACTGCCACGAACACCCGATCTACTTCCGCCTGTATTCGCTTTGCTGCCTGAGAAACAGCAGCTCTGGACACGCCATGCATATTGGCTGCTTTAGCGTATGTATCGCACACCTTCATAATCACATCTGAAGCTGCATCACATGCACGACCCTTCATTCTAAGCCTTGCCAGTGCCGCGTATAGCTGTTGAGTGCTGATGTCATCTGTGGACATGGTATCCCCTAAAAAGTGTGCATTGAACACATTTTTACTTGCCGTAAACAGTAATTCTGCATTAAAGTGTTTACATCATAACGAAGGCAGCCGGTCGGCGTCACCTACGCAGGAAGCCAGGCACCTCGGAAACTCGCTTGTAATAGATCACTAAATAGGGAACGGGACCATGATTCACGAAGCCATTGATAGCTATGACAGCACAGAATATCTTGGAGATATGGGGGAGTTCTTCGCCCCGGCCTCGACAGATATGGTCGATGGGCTGGTGGGGCGCTACAACGCAATGCGTAGGCGTGTGGAAGAAGTGGCGGCACTGTTTGATGGTGATCGTAAAGGTGTCGTCAACTACTTCATCCAGGGCAATCGCAAGCACGACAACACACGTTACTCATCACTGTCCACAGAGAATATTTTTATTGAAGAAGGCGCGATCGCAGCGCTGAACGCTGAATATTGGGACCGGGCCTTGAAGATGACCGATGTTCTCGACTTCATGCCTCAGACTCGCCGTAGCGAGTGGTGGGAGCAGATTAACGAGATGAAAACCCCTGACTTCACTGAGGAAACCGTAAGGGCAACCCTGACCGAGCTGCTAATGATGCGCGGCACCTTCCTAGCTGAGCGTGTCGACGGTATATTCCGTGCCCTAAGCCGTGAGCATGTTACCAATCGGCCTGAAGGTTTCTACAAACGGATGATCCTCAATTATGTCGTCACTTCCTATGAGACGGTGAATCATGACCAGGCAGGCCATATCAATGACCTTCGCTCAGTCATTGCTAAATTTATGGGCCGGGATGAACCAAACTGGCAGGCCTCTAGCCGATTGATTGATATTGCACGGCGCACCCCAGGCAAGCGGTTTATGGTTGATGGTGGCGCTCTGTACCTGAAGGTCTTTAAAAAAGGCACGGCGCATCTTGAGGTACACCCCGAAATCGCTTTTCGCCTAAACCAAGTGCTGGCGCATTTGCACCCGACAGCAATTCCTTCCCAGTTCCGCACCCCGCCTAAGCGCAAGCCTAAAGACTTTGTGCTAATGGATCGCCCACTTCAATTTGCGGTCATCAATTTACTCGGTTCCATGCGCAGCGTCCCTACCCGCTGCCCTAGCCACCTTCGACATCTCGAAACACGGTCGCCGAAGACAGAAAACCCTTGGGCGATTGAGTTCGATTATGGAGTGAAGGATAAGGTAGCGTTGGCTGAGGCTGAGCAGGTGCTCAAGGCCATCGGTGGGGTTAAGGTATTCAGTGATAACGGCGCAGTGTCGTGGTTCGAGTTCGACTACCACACCAAGCCGATTTTGGATGAGATTGTTGCCAGTGGTTGCATCCCTGACCATAAGAGCCACCAGTATTACCCTACCCCGGAGCGCTTGGCGTATGAGGTCGTAGAATTGGCCGAGATCAACGACCAGGATACGGTGCTGGAGCCAAGTGCTGGCCAGGGCCATATTGCTGATATGCTTCCCAAAGATCGGACTACCTGTGTCGAGCTGGCACCGCTGCATTGCAAGGTGCTAGCGGCGAAGGGGTTTCGCTGCCATCAAGCCGACTTTCTGGAGTGGGCAAATACGGCCAGAAGCTACACCAAAATAGTCATGAACCCTCCGTACAGCAAAGGTCGAGCCCTGCATCATCTTGAAGCCGCAGCGAGTTGTCTAGCTCCTGGCGGGCGCCTTGTGGCTATCCTCCCCGGCAGCATGCTCGACAAGGATCTACTGCCGGGCTGGGAGGTGGAATGGACTGCTAGCTATCAGGGTGAGTTCGCTGGGACTGGCGTAAACGTGACTATCCTGGTGGCTGATAAGCCCGCCCAGTAAGAAGTAAGCTAGCGCGGTCGATGCGATCGCGCCAGCTTTAGCATTTGGGTTAGCATTCCGAAAACACATCCTAACGGAAAGGTAATGGATCAAGGGTGCTACGAGGCTTACCTCCTGTCTCATGAAATACACAAAACGCTGGGCAACTATCAGCCCTCTCCTTATCGTCCTTGGTCGCCTGAGGATATGGCGTGGCTCGCTGGTGTTGATGATGCCTCTGGAGAGTATTTAAAAGCCGACAATGAGCAAAGCGGCGCCTCCCCCTCTCCTCGATCTAAAGAAACCCAGCTCTCCCTGTTCTAAGCCTCCCTCGATAGTCGTTTTCATCTCCCTCTAAGCCTTGGCATGCGACAGCAAAGCGACTCGCGCAAAAAAATCTCTACTTCCCCCGGTTAAGTGTCAGTGGCTGCCCTATCTACCTGCGAGGCCCATTAAGGGCACCTATGAGAGAGCACCGCTGGGAGGCGGAATTGAGATGATGGCGATGCGAGGCAGCACGCTTATTGGCGTGGCCATATTAGTTTGGGTCGCATGGATTGTCCTGGCGACCGATTCAGAAGCTCGAATTGAGCGAACCTGTCAGCCCGTTCTTTGGTTTGGCAATGTGGCAACTTCACTGACGCAGCTAACCTTTCCTAAGCAACAGGAATCGGTGCATGAGGCGTTTGAATCAGCTGACTATGCTTGTCGCTTTACCGTGTGGCGCTTGCTGCACGAAGACGCCTGGATCGAAAGCCACCAAGGTAACGAATCTAGTGATCAGTCGGGGGAGAGCGACCAATGATTTCCCCTACCCGCCTGCTACACCCCATCCGTAGAATTCTCGGTGTCACCGTGGCCACCTTGGGGCTCGCTGCTGGCGCTCATGCCGGAAATGATCAGCCTCTGGCGCTGGTTGAGTTTGCCAGCTTCGATTGCCCGCACTGCCAGGCCATGGACAAACACCACTCTTCTATTCAGGCAGCCGTCGAAGCGGCGGGCCTGGAGTACCGCTACGCTCCCCTGCCTTCCCATACCGGCCTTGAACGCGCATGGCGTGAACGCGCCTTTTACGCATCTCGCTCTATTCCAGGGGTTGCCAATGACGTTCGGAAAGCCTTTCTCACGGCTGGCGAAACCGGGGTTCCCCTCAAGGACTATGACGATGTGCTGGCGCACCTCCAATTGCATGTTCCCCAAGTTCGGTGGAACGAGTTTGCGGACGACCATATCAGCGATCCCAGCTCTGTCGAGGCGATTGAGCGAGCAGCGAGGCTTGCTGGTCGGGCAGGTCTTCGTGAGTACCCTGCCTTTGTCGCTGTGTCTCGTTCTGAAGTGAAGCTATTGAGCCTGTCGGGAGACGTTGCCGAGAGGGCCGAGGCGGTAATCAAGTACCTGGAGAACCTTTGATGACACTGCGAAACCCTGTGCTTGCTGTCTCGCTGACAGCTGTTCTTGCTGGCTGTGCAGCACATCCTCCGGCTCTGGAGCACGCACGCACGTCAACGCTACCTGATTCGTATAACACGATGACCAGTCGGCATGTGGTGATCCCTGCCTATACGCTTCAAGGGGTCAACGCGACCCGTACCACCAACTGGTACTACGGGGCTGGCCAGGGGCTTGATCGCTACGCTTACGGCGGCACCGTTTACGACGAGGCCTATTGGCAGCAGCGCCATGCCTCAATGCCGGATGACTACAAGGACGCCATGGAGTCTGTGCCTCTGGCGCGCTTCCATTTCGAGTTCGACTCAACAACGCTGACGCCTACCTCTCAGCGTGAAATGGCTTCCTTCCTGGAAGGAGAAGACCTGGCTGGCCGTGTGCTCATTGTTGGGTACACCGACCATATCGGCCCTGAGTCCTACAACATTTCACTCTCACAGCGCCGCGCTGATGCGATCGCGGGACAGCTCCATTTGGCTTGGCCAAAGGCCCGGTTCCTGACGGAAGGGCATGGCATCTATCCCAAGTTGGTTGACGGCACGACTGATGAAGCGCGGGCGGCAAACCGTCGCGCCGAGATTTTTTACCTGGAGGCAGACCAATGAACGTCTTTATCGCCCACGCCCAGATTCTACGAAAAGAGACGCCAAAGGAGCGCGGTCGTTCTGGCCTGATGGTGCTCAAGGTTGGTAAGAACAAGCGAAGCACAGAAGCCCTAATCCAATCTGTAAATCAGATCATTGTCCGAATTCCGAATCATCTATCTGATCGCGCAGCCAAGCTGGATGTTGATTCTTACATTGAAATTTTCGGCCATGTTGGCGGCATTGTGCGCCGTGCACACCACACGGGTGAGCAGCACCTGAGTGCCGAGTTGGTGGCCAACAACATCCAGCCGGCTGCCCCGATGATCGAGGGCAACATCGAAAAACATCTTTTCAATCGTTTCATTGCGATTGGCTTGCTGAGGGGGGTGAAAACTCCCGAGAAGGAGGGACCACCCTCCACAGCGTACCTGCAGATCGGCCCTGACCGACCGGACCTGGGGCGCTCCTTTCAGCATACCGGCGTGGTGTCCATGGCTGCTTTTGGGCGCGTTGTCGATCGACTTGTCGAGTACGAGGCCGGCACCGCCCTTCATGTTGAGGGACGAGTTACCGGCCTATTGCGAAAGATCCCCAAACCAGGAGCAGAAGGCGGCTTCGAGGAAAGTCTGGAGGTCGGGCTGGTGATGGATCGTGTCAGCCCCACTGCCATGGTCGCTGAGCGGATGATGACGCCGTTTGATGTGGCCAAGCCTGAAGCGCAGAACACCCCAGAAGAAACCAACGACGAAGCTGGCGCTGGGGAATCCGCGGCAGTGGCTGAAGAACAGCGCTAGGAGGTGGTCAATGATTGCCCTACCTGATTGTGTCCCTGAAATCGCTGATTACTACCAAGTACCCATCGAGATTGTCGCGGCAGTGCGTCTTCAAGAGAGCGGCAGCCGAGGGCAATTAGTGGGTCGCATAGGTCCGAACAAGAATGGCACTTACGACCTAGGCGCTATGCAAGTCAATACATGGTGGCTCGACCAGGAAACCAACCGGAATTACCTCCAGCAATGGGGAATTACCGAGCGTGAGTTGTTGGAAAATGAGTGTACGAATTTCGCTGTAGGGACGTGGATTCTCTACGACAACATCACGCGCTACGGCGAGTGGGAGGCGGCATTGGCCGCTTACAACGCTGGGTCGCCGAATAGTCCGGCAGGCCAGCAATACGCAAACGAAGTCCTCGCGACATTAGGAGATCAGTACCAATGACTACTTCCGTAGATACCCAGGCCACAACCAAGCAGGGCAAGCTCGCTCATCTAGTCGAATGCCTCCGCATGAACAAGAAGCGAGCAGCAGAGCGCTCACTGTTGGTTGCTACTACCGCTTTCCTGGCGATGCCAGCATGGGCACAGGAAGACTTTGAAGACTTCGCTGACAAGGTTGAAGAGCTGGCGCATGGGCCCTTCGGTATCGGCATTTCCATTCTGGCGCTGATCATCGGTTGCCTGGTGGGCCTTGGACGTCAATCTGCTGCCCCTGCGTTCCTGGGTCTAGGGATCGCCGGTGCCTTTGCGGTCGGCCCCTTCATGATCAAGGAAATCTTCAGCTGGTTCTCAGGCACCTGAGTTAGGAGTCGCGGGTCATGTCTAACGAGTCCTATCGGATACCGCAGGATGTTGATGCCCCTATCCCCATCTTCGCCTGGGAGATGACCGAGGTGGTTGTCGCCATCATGGTGATCGGCGTGGGCATCATCATGCGGTTTTTTATCCCAGGCCTATTTGCGGGGATCTTTCTCATGATGATGGCTAAGAAGATGCGTGCCGGCCAGAAGCGGGGACAAGTGCAGCATGTCTTGTGGCGGATGGGGCTCAAGTTAGACCCGCTGCTTGGCAAATACGCACCTAGACCAATGCGATTGGAGTACATTCGCTGATGAAATACCTCAATGCATTGCGAAATCAGTGGGTCGCTGCCAGGGGCTGGATGTTCTGCACCCTGCTCCTGACTGGGTTGCTGATCTATGTCTTGCAGAGCTATGTCCAGCTCAGCGCCAATATGCCAACCCGGCTGGTTCCCTACAACCTGCACGTCGTGGATGGGCCGGTCGAGGTGGGCGCCAGCGCTGGTTATACCGATGCGAGCTACCTCACTGAGATAGCCATGGCGGATGCCCAGCTGCACAGCTCTTGGACCCCAAGGAACGTGAGAAGCCAATACGCTCGGTTCCAGAACCGGATGACGCCGGCCCTCTATGCCAAGGTCGGCAATGATCTACAAGCACGGATTCCAGACCTGGAGAAATCTGAGCGTACCCAGGCCTTGTTCATTGAAGGGACCCAAGTCCTAGACGGCACAGTGCGAGTTTATGGGCGCTTGCGGGCTTGGCATGGCACCGAACAGATCGAAGACGAACCGATTGCTTACCGTGTCCGCTATTCCTTCAGCGGTGGCGTTCCGTATGTCGCTGGTTTCTCTTTGGAGGACGAATGAAAAAGCCTAAGATGCAGGGGCTGGTCATGGTGGCGGCGCTTGCCGTCGCCACCTTTGTCAGCGCCAGCGATGATGTCCAGAAGGTGGTTGTATCCACCGATGCTTATAACCGGCTGGTATTCCCAGAGCCGTACTCTACGATTGTTATCCCCCCCGAGGCCGAGTTGCGTGACAACCCTGTGCCGACTGATGGCAAACGTGGTCTCCTCATCCGTCCTGCAGACGAAGCCGACCCGTTCTCTATCTTCATCCAGCTGCGAAGCGGCGAGGCCTTCACGGTGAAGCTAGCGCCGGAAAGCGGCATCGATGCCCAGGTGTTCCGGTATCGAAACGCCCCTGACCTATCCGCAGAGCCCGAAAGGGAAAGCCGGCCCAAGGATCGTTGGATTGCTGACACTATCCTGTCCGCTTTCCAGGGGGCTCGCCCTAGCGGGTTTGAGCCGGCTGGCGCCCCGCCTAGTGCCCGACTTGAAATGCCTAATGGCGGCACGCTCAAGCTCACAGCGGAAACCCAGTACCGTGGTTCCGGCCATGTCGTGAATATTTACCGGCTGTCTTCTGATACCTCCCTTGAAGTCGAGCCTCGTGACTTCTACCGCGATGGCGTCGTTGCTGTTTCCTTGGAAGGGGACACGGTAAGTGAGCGCGATCAGCCCCGAATGATCGTCGTGGAGGTTGACCGTGGCTGAAGATCAGAACAACCAGCAGCCGAATGAATCGGGCCAGGACAAGCCTTCTAGGGTGGCCAAGGCCCGAGCTAAGTCCAAGGTAGTCTCTCAGAGCCTGTTGGAGCGAGCGCAGGGAAGAAAGTGGCTTCTATATGGTGGTGGGGCCTGCCTAGTCATCTGGCTTGTGGCAAGTAACGCTATTAGCGCACGAGACAACAGTAGCAATAAAGCGCCCCCTCCCCCGGAATTTATGGACACCACGCCGGATACACGGCATGGGGAGGAAGTCACTATTTCCCGACTTCAACAACAGTTAAGGGAGGCTCATGAAGAATTGGCAGACCAGCGCGAGAGTCAAGAGCAGAGGGATGCACGACTTCAGGCGCAGCTCGAAGAAATGCAGGCTGGCATGGAATCCGAACGCGAGCAAACGCGGGAAACCATGGAGTCGCTGCGCACACGACTAGCCGATATTTCTAGCGGAGATGATGGCACCAGTGAGGTTCGCATTGGCACATCTTCAAACAGAAGCACCGACGCCAACCGTGCCCCGTCTGACTATCTTCGCCCCCCCCGAGGCGACGACGCTAGCGCGGTACCTCCGCCCCCGGTAGCGCGTCGAGATGGTGACTCTGGCCGTGCCGGTTTACCCCCGAGGCAACAATCGTCGACACAGGGCGGCGTCATTCCTTCACAGTTTCCACAGCTCCAGAAGGAAGAAGGACCGGCTGACCCGATCGTACTCAATGGCTCAAGTGGTGAGTCCAGCGCTCGCATCTTACGTAATGAAGCGGCTCAGCAGGATGACGAAGAAGAGGATCTGGGGCCACCTAAAGCTGGGTTCCTCCCTATGGGGTCGTTCTCTGAGGTGGCAATGTTGACTGGCGCTGACTTTGGCGCTGCCGAGCGTACCCGCAACAACCCTCAGCCGGTGCTATTCCGCATTCAAAACGATGCATTCCTACCTGGCAGTGCGCGGTATCGCCTCGCTGACTGCTTTGGTATGGGCGGTGGCTACGGTGATTTGTCGAGCGAGCGAGCGCATATCAACGTCTCTCGTATTTCCTGTGTCGATACACGGACTGGAATGATGCTTGAGTCTCCAATCAATGGCTACATCGTGGACTCGGATGGCCGTCTGGGGCTTCGCGGCAAAGTTGAGCGACGTGCTGGCGCCCTGCTGGGTAAGGCCATGCTTGCTGGCTTCGCAGAAGGCGCCAGCAGCATTGCTGCAACAGCAGCTCAAGGTGCTGAATCGGCTGTCACAGGCAGCGGCGTTGTCACCACCATCGACCCGAACAGTGTCGCCGAGGTTGGCATGTACGGCGGTGCAGGCCGCGCGATGGAGATACTGGCAGAGCGTTACATCGAAGAGGCTGAATCCATGTTCCCGGTGATCGAGGTTCCATCAGGGCGCCGTGGCACTATTGTAATCCAGGAAGGCCAGAAGCTCGAGTGGGAAGCCTACGAGCTGGCCGACAAGATGCCGAGCGAGGGCTAATACGATGAGCTTAAAGTTGATGATCCCCTTGACCGCCCTGCTGTTCCTCGGTGGGTGTGCCACTGTCCAGCATGATTGTGAGCTGGGAAGCGAGTGTGTCGGTACCGGCGATGTTTATGAAGCTGCGGTGGCAAATAGTGGTTCCTCTGAAACAGTGATGGAGGGCCGTAAGGATGGCTCAGAAGCTGAAGAAGAAAAGATCGAGCAATGGCGACCCTATAGCGGGGGAGGCCTAACCGATATGCCTGTCTACCAGCCAGGTAAACCGGTGCGTATCTGGGTGGCGCCATGGCGCGGTGATGACGGCATTCTACGATCGGGCGAATACCTGTATGTGACTCTGCCTGATGACTGGAGTTATGGCCAGCTGCGTGACGATGGCATTGGGGCAGGCATGATCGGACCTTCTCCGGGTGTTCAACACATCGCGCCGAGAGGGCAAGACGCCAGCGTGAATCCTTATCGCATTCAGCCGCAAATGCAGATCGTCCCGGAGAATTGATATGAAGATAACCGCGATGACTCGTATGCGGCACCAAGTGCGCCGCATGATCCAGCAGGGCGCTCCCGATTATGGCGATCGCGCCCTCCCCCTCCAGGCAGCCGAGGCGCTGACTGAGCGGGATGATCCCGCGAGCCTGCTCCCCTACATCGACTATGAAGATAACTACTGTGTCCGGGATGATGGTAAACATCCTCAGCTTGGCTTCGGCGTCCAGTTTGCGCCATTGATGGTGGCTGGCAAGGACATCGAGGAGCAAATCGAGTCGCTGATTACGCGAGCGCCAGCGGACACGGTTATCCAGTTCGTCGCCCATAGTTCGCCGGCCATTGAGGACCGGATAAATACCTGGCAGGCACGGCGGTTACGTTACTGCAAAGACCCTATGCTCCAAGAGCTGGTAGAGCGCCGTAGCAAGCACATGCTTGACGCCGCGGCCGGGAACAAAAGCCTCCTACCGAATGAGCGTCTATATCCCCGGGAGGTGCATTACTTCGCCTTTTTCACCATGACCTTTGGCGGTGACCCAGAGCATGCTGAAGAGATTCGTTCATGGCGGCACATGTGCGACGAATTCCGGCAGTCGGTGATGGGGACATTCAGCTCTATGGGCCTGTCCCCTGCCCTGATGAACGAATTGGGTACGCGACGTGTGCTGCGCCGCATAGCCAACCCACAAATGGTGCCAGGGGAGCTTCAACGCCTGGAGGAGGAAGGTGGTCACTTCATTGATTCCATTTTCGATAAGCGCACACGCATTCGAGTGAAGTCCTCGGGTGCAGTCCAGTTTAGCGACAATGAAAGGGAGGTGGATGTTGTCCCTTTGACCATCGACACCTACCCGGACTACCTGCGTCTCTACATGACAGGTGACATGCTTGGGGAGTTGAAGTCGGCGACCGATCGGATCGCGCCGGCCTACTGGATGTATACCACCATCTACAAGCCGAACACCGAAAAGGCTCGTGATGACATCACCATGCGAATGGGCATGATCTCAAAGCAATGCATGAGTGATTCCGAGTGGTACAAGGGGATGATGCCGCACCTCTTCACGCGGCGTAGAGATACCCAGCAGCTGCTCAACGATACTCGCTCAAACTACTGCCCGGTACGCATGTGGTCGGGGATCAATATCATCACCGAACCCGAGCGAGCAGCTTCGGACGCGGACTATGTTTCCTCGTTGTGGCGGAAAGCAGGCTTCAGAGCCTCGCGTGAACGCTATATCTCGCTGCCTATCTGGTTGTCGTCTTTGCCATGGGGCTACAACCCACGCATGGACAAGCCTACATCAGGCCTTCAGCGGGCACAGATGGTGTCCAGCCTAAACGGCGCTTGCGCCTCAATCTGCCAGGGCGATTGGGGCGGTAACGGGCCAGTAGTACGCAAAGACCCACAGGGGAACCCTTACCTCTACGCAAACGGACTGTTGCTGGTTTCTCGCCGCGGTCAAATGTCGTGTATCGACATTTTTGATTCGGCCACCTCATACAATTTTTCGGTGATCGCGACCTCGGGTGCGGGTAAGTCATTCCTTGCCAACGAATTCGTTACCGACATGCGCTGTCGTGATGGCGTGGTCCGTATCATTGACGTGGGCGGCTCTTATAAGGAGCTGTGTGAACTGCTGGGCGGTCAGGAACTGAGGTTTGATCCTAACCATCCGGTCTCACTTAACCCATTCTGGGGTATCAAAGGCAAGCAGCGTTACGACGATGATGAAGGTGGCAGCGAGATCGCAGAAATGATCCCGGTGCTGAAGGATGCCATATCTCAGATGGCGTTCCCCCTAGGTGAGCCCGACAACTACGAATACCAGTTGATCGAAAAAGGCATCCTTGAGGCGCACGATAAACATGGCGAGGTCATGGAAACCAAGCATGTCTATCAGTGGCTTGAGTCCCGGGCAGACAGTGATCCGGTGGCCAAGAGTATTGCGTTGCAGTTGGAGCCGTATGCCGTAGGTCGGCATGCCGCATGGTTCAACGGTGAGCCCCAGCTGGATCTTTCCAATGAGTTCACCATACTCGAGCTGGAAGAGCTAAACGTCGATCGTGAGCTTCGGAATGTGGTCATGACACTCCTGATGGCTCGGACGACGCGGGACATGTATCTGCGCCCACGCAACATCCCGAAAATGATGCTGATCGATGAGGCATGGGATCTACTCGCGGACCCGAAAAGCGGGAAGTTTATCGAAACCGCCTTCCGGCGCATCCGTAAGTATTACGGCAGTGCCGGTTTCATTACACAGGGCTTCAAGGATACCGACCTGTCGCCGGCCGCTCAGGCTGCCTTCGACAATGCACCTTGGACGTTTGTGCTCAAGCAGTCGGGTCCCTCGCTCGACTACGCACAGAAAAACGGAAAGCTGGGCGGCGAAGACGAATTCCTATTCGATATGCTGCGCGGTGTGAAGCCCGGTGCCGGCTATTCGGAGGTCTTCGTCAAGCACGAGAGCGGGGGTGGCCTTTTCCGCTTTGTGGTCGATCCTTACTCCTACTTCCTATATTCGACCAATCCCAAGGACCAGGCACGCCTGATGAAGCTCACTTCAGCGGGCTACAACACGCAGGAGGCCATCCGCATGCTGGCCGAGGGGCAAGGGTAGGCTTGGCTTATGCTGGCGCTCCTGTCTGCCTTGTCGGCCTGTTTCGCTGGGGCGCTTGGTTATACTGTGATGGTGGTATTGCCGGTGGTGGTCTTCGTTGGCTTACCCCTGGAGTTCATACGTCCCCCTGGTGAGCTTATGACAGTCACTTGGCTGGCCAAGGCCACCTACCTCGCAGGTGGGTGGCTAACTGCCCTCGCCTGGCTAGGGCTTAGGCTGGCGCCAGCCAGTTACCGTATCGGCCGGCTATTCCCAAGGGCTCGTGAGATTGCAGATCGTGTCTGGGTTTACGAGACGCCTGCCCTTCAGGCCTATGCTATGCCGAGCCCTACGGGTGGCGTTGTAATCGTTTCCCGGGGCGCCCTCAATCTGCCTCCTGATGAGCTTGAGTGGCTGCTGGCGCACGAGAGGTCACACCTTCGCCGCGGCGATGCGTCTGCGAGCCTATACTGGTGGACGCAGCACAGCATTTTGCGGGTGGCGCTTTGGCTGGCGCGGTTGATCTATACAATTCTTCGTCCCATTCCCCTGATTGGCCTGTTGAGCGGCTTGTACTTTTCTGTGGCGAGCTTGGGGATTCGCTTGGCATTAGGGCTTTTCAAAGTCTTGGACCGCCACTTAGGGCATCTAATGGAATATCGTGCCGACCGTGACGCGGCGCGTGTTGCCTCTCCAATAGCAGGCTGCCGGCTTCTCAGTAGGCTCTCTACGGGTCTTGAATCGAGCTGGGGGCTTTTCTCGACACATCCGCCGACATATCGGCGTATCAAGCGCCTGGAGCGTATGACATGAGTTTGATGGGGTATCGCTCGACACTGCTAAGATCCGTTATTGCTCTAACTATCTTCTACAGTCTCGCCGCGGCTACTGCTTTTTACTTCATGGGGCCGGAAACGCTGCAGGAGTGGCTAGCTGGCGCTGGCTTTTGGGTAGAGGGTGACGAAGAGATAAACCCCGCGAACGCGGCATCAGCGGCCACTGAGGTCGTCCTGGCAAGGTTGCGTGTTGTCTGGCCATGGTTAGCCGGGGGAATGGCTGCTGGCTCTGTGATCGTTCTGCTCATAGTGGGAATGGGATTAATAACACGTCGACAGCGCGCTAAATCTCGCGGTGAGTTCCGGGGCATGGATCTCTCAATTACGTACATGCCTTATCCTGATCCGATTAACTTCAAGCCAGTGAAAGCGCAGCTGTCGGGTAACGTTCCGGCACATCACATGCCGCTAATTAACCAGTTGCTCGGTTACCTCCAGGCTCACCCTGATGCTTTTTGCGGTGACGGCCACAGTACGACACTGCTTGAGCACCATCTAGGCGTGATCGATGAGGCCTTCGAGTACGAAGGTGCCGATCCCCTCCTCCCTCTTGCCGCGGCAGCACATGATATTGGCAAGACTGTTTCGCATGCGAAACAGGACGGGCAGTGGGTCCGCCTGTCCTACCACGATAAACAGAGCGGGCGTCTGTTGGCAAAGTTCCCCGCGTGGTGGGAGCTGCCTGAGGATGAGCGAGCCATACTGTTGCTGGCAGTAAAATACGAGCATTCTCCCAACCTGATGCCAGTGGCTTTCCCTGGCCTCAGTAGCAAGGGGGTGCGCCGCGCAGTCACTCTCCTCCAGCAGCTGCGAGAGATAGACGGCCTCGCTACACGAGGCGAGAAACGCAAGGTGCTTGAGAATCTGAACGTCCAGGAGCTGGCGATCGAAACGTTCTTGCGAGTGGTTCCCCAAGTACCCTATCAGGTGAAAGGTTTAGCGAAGCGTGTCAAAGCGGCAGGCTTCCGCGTTGGTGAGCGGCTTTACCTCTCCGAACATCATGTTCGGGAGACAGCCCTTTCCAAGCTGGATGATGACGTTGCCGCGGCCTTTGGCGGTGACTTTCGAGCCCCAGGTAAATCAGGGGAGTTTACACAGGTACTTTTGGCAGCATTGGCCGATCGCGGCTGGCTCATCACTGAAATCGAGGGAGTGCCAGAGGGGAGCGAAGCGGCGAAGACCTGGACGTTGCCATCTGACCAAGCGTTGTGGCGGGTACGTTCCGGCATAATCGAGTTCAGGGGAATGATCGCGGTGGAGCTGCCAGTAGAACACCAAGGCCTATACCCGCGAGAAACCGCTTATGAGGTAACCGTCCTCGGCCCCCAGGGCAAGCACAGTAGCAACGCTGGCGTTGCGCCAACAAAAGACAGTGGTAAGCGGGAAGAGCGCATGACTAAGCCTAAAGGTATTCCAGCGTCAGACGTATGTGATGTCAGCCTGTTTGCTTCAGTGCCTACGGGTACGGGTGATGCAACGAAAACCAGTGGGAATGCTGCACAGAAGAGTTTAGGGGCAGCGAGCAAAACCTCTACATTCAGCCATGAATCACTCACGAATACCGACGTGGCTTCCGCCTGGCTGCTAGATGATTCCCAGGCGGCAGGTGGGAATACTGCACAGGAAGAGACGCGACAGCCCACCCCTTGCGGTGGGGATGCTGCACAGAAAGGCAATGGCACCCAGAACCAGCAGGCCTCCGCAATGGTTGAAACAGGCGAAGGAAAAGATATAGCCGGTGCCAAGCCGATGGATGATCTCCATGCGGCAGGTGGGGATACTGCACAGGAAGAGACGCGCCAGCCCATCCCTTGCGGTGGGGATGCTGCACAGAAAGGCAATGACACCCAGAACCAGCAGGCCTCCGCAATGGTTGAAACAGGCGAAGAAAAAGATATAGCCGGTGCCAAGCTGATGGATGATCTCCATGCGGCAGGTGGGAATACTGCACAGGAAGAGATGCGCCAGCCCACCCCTTGCGGTGGGGATGCTGCACAGAAAGGCAATGGCACCCAGAACCAGCAGGCTTCCGCAATGGCTGAAACAGGCGGAGAAAAAGTTATAGATGGTGCCTGGCTGCTGGACGATTCTCATACGGCAGGTGAGAACACTACACAGGAAGGCACGGGCCAGCCAATACCTTGCGGTGGGGATGCTGCACAGAAAGGCAATGATGCCCAGAATCAGCAGGCCTCAGCCAAAGCTGAAACAGGCGACGAAAAGGCTATAGTTGGCGCTTGGCTGCTAGAGGATGTCCCCGGTGTCGGTGGGGATATTGCACATTATGAGCAGGATGGGATGAGTAATTCCATTCATACTAAGACTCCAGCAGGATTTAAAAGAGAATCAGAGGGAGCTTGGTTACTAAATGAGATTGTTGAGGCGGCCGGTGGGAACGTTGCACAGATAGCGACCAATGACCAAATTTCGCCCACAACAAGCGGGGGGGATGTTGAACTGATCGCTGAGCAAGCCGAACCCACGAATGACTTTTCAGAGATTAGTCAGCTGACGCTAGGGGCTGACGCAGATAACCATAGTGATGTTTCGGCTGAGCTGGGTGACTGGAGCCCAGAGGCCGATAACGCACCGAATGATACCCATATTCAACTTGGCCTGGGGGAGGCAATGCTGGCCACAGCTGAGCATGAGTCCCCAGTGACACAGCCGAGCCATCAGCCAGTCCCTACTGTCATGGTTGATAAAACGACGCAAGGTGCTACAGAACAGCAGAAATCGGCTGTGTCTGGGCAGAAAGATGTACGGACATCCTCACCTATCCAGCGACGCCTGAAGAAGCGAGGTGGGACCTCGGCTGGTCGCCAAAAGGCTTTAAACAACGAAGCGCCAGCGGATAAAAGCGAACAGACAGGCCAAGTGAAAGCGAGCAGAGGGTCATCCAAGCCTGCCGGTGCCAAGGCGGAAGTAAAAGGAGTGCCTAAGCTGTTCAGTTGACCAAACATCACCTTGCGGAGATGGACTTCGAAGCGCTGAAGTTATATGATGCATTTATGTAGCAACATCGCTGCATTTTTGCAGGGAAAATAGGCTATGAGCGTTGAAGCAATCATCGAGCCGTCCGATTACGTTGCTCCCGACACTTTCAATCAATTCCTCGCTGACTTGAAAGCTCGGGCACGGCAAACCAAGAGCCCAATCATCAGCCCGAGGATGTTCTGCCTTGCCCTGGGCATGGATGTACAGACGCTGGCCTCGCGGGCGCATGTCCACCGCGTTACTGTAAACCGCGCCCAGGGGGCTGAGAAGCTGCAGACTTACTTACGGGATGCGGTGCGAGTCATGGGAGCAGCGGCTGACATAAATGGTAATTTTCAGGATGCCGCGTTCTGGTTTCGTAATGAACCGATCAGCGCATTCAATTTCAGGACACCAGAGCAGTTGGTCAGCGAGGGACGAGCTGAGGATCTATTGAACTATGTTCAATCACTTCACGCAGGCGCGGCTGGATGATCCTTACCAGCCTGGCAGATCAACCAGCCTATCGTGTCCATGTCCCCCGCTGGGCCATCGCCCCCCACAAGTGGCGCAGGCGCCGCCCAGCATGGCGGTCGCCTCAATCGTATCGGGGTTCCCGCACTCTACCTTGCTCTGGAAGAGCTGACCGCGCTTGAGGAGTGCCGGCAGCTCTCGACCCTGATGCCACCCGGTCTTATTGTGAGCTACACGGTAGCGTTGGCCACAGTAGTGGACTTCAGCCATGGGTACACGGCTGACTGGGACTCTCTCTGGCAGGAAATGGGTTGTGACTGGCGTAGAATTTTGTTTAATGATCGCGTTGAACCGCCCAGCTGGTTGCTCGCTGACCTAGCCTTGGAGGCTGGTGCTAGCGGCATACTGTTCCCGTCGTTGGCCAATCCACGGGGTGTAAACCTCGTAGTCTACACCGACGCCTTCATTTCACGTCACACCGCCCCTACCTCTCTTCGAGACCTGTCATACGGGAATGAGAAGAGAAGGATGCAAAATCATGATGATGTGCTGATTGTCCGAGGCGATGCTGATCTACGTTGCTACTGGCTAGCGATGGAGGGCAGCCCTTTGCAGATGTCGAGCCAGCGGAGTTCGGGATCGAGCGGCAGAAAGCGCAGGTAAGGTTCCTTACTTGGGACTGATCCTACTCTGCCACAGTAAGGCTATCAATTGATGGCAAACGGAGAACCTGCCCGTTAAGCATGGGTTATACGGGCTTGTAGTTCGCCCAGACTGTTGATTTCACGCTTCCCCAGGCTGTCTGCTGAGGGAGGCATTTTCAAAACCGCTTGATCCATCCGGTCAGTCATGCTTTTTGAAAGCTCGAATAATGAGAAAAGCTATGAACAGCGCTAAGTGGAATAAGTTGCTAGCTCGGTGGTGCCTTCTTAAAAATCAGTATCAATTGGGTTCAGGGGACTGCAGCCAGTCCAAGTTCTTACTGGCCTATCCTTAAATGCTCCAAGTTTAATACTATTATGCTTACACATATCGGCTGATTTTCTGCCATCTTTGATCATAAAGTCGATATAAAGCATCACTATTAGGCTAGAAGTGTCCGGAGAACACAGAGCAGTCCAGTTTTCTTTACACATGAAGCTTGCCCCTCCAGGTGTTATTTTCAGAAGACGATCGCACTGCGTGTCTGAAGTCGGTTGCACTGTGGTCTGGGGCTTCGGACTGGCTGGCCTCCAAAGCGGCGTAAAGGGCCGTCTTGCTGACCTTGATGCGTGCGGCGGCCTCGCGGATGCTCAGCCCATTGGCGAGGTGCTCCCTTGCCCGCTTCAGCTTGTCGTCGGTGACAACGGGCTTGCATTCTCCTTTGCGCCCACGGGCGGCGGCAGCGGCCAGCCCCGCCTTGGTGCGATCACGGATCAGATCACGCTCGAACTGCCCCAAGGCGCCGAACACGTGGAAGATCAGCCGCCCACCCGGCGTGGTGGTATCGATGCTTTCGGTCAGCGACCGGAATCCGACGCCACGCGCGTCCAGAGTGCTGACCACTTCGATCAGATGCGGCAGTGAGCGTCCCAGTCGATCCAGTCGCCACACAACCAGCACATCCCCGTCGCGCAGGAACCCCAGCGCGGCTGTTAGGCCGGGTCGTTCTTCCTTGGCCCCGGAGACGGTGTCATCAAAGATTCGCTCGCACTCCGCCTTGCGAAGCGCATCGGTCTACAAGGCGGTGTTCTGCTCTGCCGTCGGGACCCGCGCATAGCCAATCAGCGCCATTGACTGCCCCTTTTGTCCGCTAATCCGTCCGTTTATCTTATTGTCCCAAAATACATCAAACAAGCTGTTGTCGGACAATGTCCGGATTGGCCGCCTAATGATCGTTTCTCGGACAGGCTGCATTGTGCGCCGCCATGCTGAACCAATTCGAGGATCGTTTGACACGGCTCGTTCACAAGTCCGCTGCACACCGGGCGAACCGCCCAATGCATGGGTACAACCACCTTCTGACAACGACAGGCAATCAATGGGCTCAACACACGCGTTCGACGCGCTGATGAATATGGCGGGTTCATCGTTCCGTCACCATCGCTCGCTGCCCTGACTGTCGGCAGCCGCGGTGCCTCCAGCAGTGCTTCTCTATCCAGCGTTGAAGGGAGTGTTGGCCGATTACGGGTGAATAAAATTACTCTTGAGACGCTTTCAGTGTAACTTCCTTACAGATAAGTTATGAGCTACATCTCAGTCTGTTCGCACAAGCGCGACAAGCGACGGGCGACGAAGGTTCTTTGGCGAAAGAGCACGCGGATACTCTTCTTAAGGCTTCGACATGGACAACGTGTAAGTGCACGCCGGACAAGAACGCGGGGATGGCGCCCCTCAGGACGAATTGGCCTCCATCGAGTCCAGTGAACGGCTTATGAGAGCCCTGGGGCGCGGTCTCTTAATCAGCCTGGTCACGATCTTGATCGCCGTGGCCGGGGTCTTCGGGGTGGTGATCCTGTCGTCGCAGTCGCTCGATCGCTATGCCGAAGCGAAGTCGCGGGAGCAGGTGCAGCGACTGCTCGATCTCGAGCTCGAAGAACTGGCCAACCGCAGCCGAGATTATAGCTGGTGGAACGAGGCCGTCGAGCTGGTAATCTACCAGCGAGACACCGACTGGGCCATGGAAAACGTCAGCGGTTATCTGCAGAACCAGTACGGTACCGACTGGGTAGTGAGTCTGGATCGCGAGGCGACACTGATCCACGGCGTACACAAGGGTACGGAACTGGAGGCGCTGCCCGAGGGCCTGCTGACCGCCGAGTTCAAGCAGCTCATGGCCGAGGCCATCGACGCCGATTTCGCCGACCCCGAGCCCGCATCTGACATCCTGGATATCCAGGGAGCGCCTGCCCTGGTCGCCGTGTCGCCGTATGTGGCCTACGACCCGACCCCGTATGCCACCGATCAGGCGCATGGCTACCTGATCCTGGTCAACTACATCGACGAGGCCATGCTGGACGCTTGGCGCCGTGATTTTCAGATCGAGGCCCTGCGTCTGCTGCCGGCAGCGGCAGCTCCCCCTCGGGAGACAGGCCAACTGGCGTCCCTCCCCCTGGCAACACCGAGCGGCGAGCCGCTGGGCACCCTTCAATGGCATCCGGAGCATCCTGGCCAGAGCCTCCTCACACAGCTCCTACCCTGGGTGATCGGAGGCGTGCTACTGATCCTCGCGGGCAGCCTCTTCTTCTATCGACGGCTGCGAGCCTATGGCAGGCTGGCCCATGGTCACCTCATGGAATTGAGCACCAGTCGGGAACTGCTCTTTCGTCAGGCGAACTACGATTTTCTCACCGGCTTGGCGAACCGGTCGCTGTTCATAGAGCACCTGAACCACGAGTTGGCGCGCTGCATCCGCCATAAGCTGAAGGCCGGAGTCCTCTACGTTGACCTGGACGGTTTCAAGGCCGTCAACGACACCCTGGGCCATACCGCCGGCGATGAGCTGCTGTGCTGGGTGGCCAAATCCATGGCGAAGCTCGTGCGCACCGAGGACGATGTGGCACGCTTCGGTGGCGATGAATTCTGTCTGTTGCTGACCGACGTCGCATCTGAGGAAGATGTGTCACGGGTCGTCGACAAGATTCATGCCCTGCTGGCGGGCCCCGTTGAGGTGGGCGGCAAGCACATGCTGGTCGGGGCGAGTATCGGGATCGCGATGATTCCCGACGACACTCAGGATCTCTCCGATGTGTTCCGCTATGCCGATATCGCCATGTACCAAGCCAAGTCGAGGGGCACAAACCTGTCCTGCTTCTATGATGCAACGATGGAGGAGCGCTCGCAGTAACATGCAAGGCTGAAGGGTCTGTTGGCTCATTGCCTGACCCATGAAGAGCTGTACCTGCGCTATCAGCCTATCTATTCTCTGGTGAGCCGTGAGATCACCTGCATGGAAGCACTGCTCCGGTGGCGCCACAAGGAACTGGGGTAGGTGTTGCCGGCCGAATTCATTCCCGTGGCGGAAGAAACGGGCCGGAATATCACGGTCTCGATCAATATCTCGGCCAAGCAGCTGCGCGACCTGACGTTTCCGTTCAAACTGAATCAGCTGCTGGAAAAACACGGCGTGGAGTCTTCCAGCATCAAGCTCGAGATCACCGAGAGCCTGTTGATCTTGGAAAGTGACAACTAGCACCGTGTCCTGCTCGACCTGGCGAAGCGAGGATACCGCCTGGTGCTGGATGACTTCGGCACGGGATATTCCGGCCTTGGCTACCTGGACCGCTATCCCCTGGAAACGGTCAAGATCGACAAGTCGTTCGTGTCCGGCCCGAAAGCCTCCTCGCTGAACGCCTCGCTGGTCAAGACCATCGTCTTCATGGCCAACCACTGTGGCATGAAGACCATCGCCGAGGGCGATCGACACCCCCGAGCAGGAAGCGTTCGTGCGCGATACCGGCTGCACCCACGTCCAGGGCTTCCTCTTCAGCCGTCCGACCTCGGTGGCCGACATCATTGCTCTGATGGCCCCGCCCTCGCCTTCCCCAGCGGCGTCCTGGAACGAGAGCGTCTCGGTCTCGGGGCATGCCCCGTCAGGCGCCAGGGAGTCATCCCTGTGTCCGACCATGTACTATCGTGGTGCATGGTCGAGCATTGTAGTTGCCCGCTGCCCCGCCCAAGGCCCACTGGCGTGTCGGGCTGGCTGGCCTTCAAAACGGCGTAGAGGGCCGTCTTGCTAACCCTGATGCGTGCGACGGCCTCATGCCCCAACTCAAGTGTCACCAAGGCTCCGATGATGGACGTTCGGAACTGGGCCTGTGCTCAGGTCGGACAGGATGGTCACGCCTTGCTCGGCAATTGGTGATGTATCTGATGCCATGCCTCGACCCGCCCATGGTGCTTAGGAGGACTGAGCATAGTCGAGGTTGGTGAAGGCGATTGCTGAAACAATTCTTTCAGAAGACCACTGCACACCGGGCGGTCCGCTCGATGCGCTGGTGCAGCCGTCTTCTGAAAATGACATCAGGACTTCCTGGAGGGGCAATTTTGCGTAAATAAATTACGTTAAATTTTCTACGTAAAGAAAACGTACCTATTATTCGGATTTATAGAGCCATGGTCACTACTACGCGTCCGCGAATGCGACCGGCGAGCAGATCATCGACCGCCTCGATGGCGTCGTCGAGGGCGATGGAGCTGGTGATAGCATCGAGCTGCTCGGGAACCAGCAGCTCCCCCAGACGCCGCCAGGACTCGACGCGATCCGCGTAGGCGCGCATCACGCTGTCGATCCCCGCCAGGGTCACCCCGCGCAGGATAAAGGGCGCGACGCTGGCGGACAGGTCCATGCCCTGGGCCAGACCGCAGGCGGCCACCGTGCCACCGTAGCGGGTTGAGGCCAGGACGTTGGCCAGGGTGTGGCTGCCCACGGCGTCGATAGCTCCCGCCCAGCGCTCCTTGCCCAGCGGGCGCCCCGGCTCGGAGAGGGTAGCCCGGTCGATCACCTCCGCGGCGCCGAGCCCTTGGAGGTAGTCGGTCTCCTCTGGGCGGCCGGTGTAGGCCACCACCCGGTAGCCCAGCCGCGTGAGCAGCGCGATGGCGTAGCTGCCGACCCCTCCGTTGGCGCCGGTGACCAGCACATCGCCCTGCTCCGGGATGACGCCTTGCCTCTCTAACGCCATCACTGAGAGCATGGCGGTGTAGCCGGCGGTGCCGATGCCCTGGCCTGGCGTGGCGTGAAGGCCGCCGGCAGGGGAATCAGCCAGCGGCTCTCTAGACGGGCCTTCTCGGCCAGTCCGCCCCAGTGGCCCTCGCCCACTCCCCATCCGTTGAGCAGCACTGCATCGCCCGGCGCATAGGCCTCGCTCGCGGAGGCCTCCACCGTACCGGCTAGGTCGATGTACGGCACCATGGGGAAGGCATGCACCACTGGCCCCTTGCCGGTGATGGTCAGGGCGTCCTTGTAGTTGAGGGTGCTGCAGTCGACCCGGACGGTGACGTCGCCCTCGGGCAGCTGCGACTCGTCAAGGGTCTCGAGCGTCGCCTGCTGCCGGTTGTCTTGCTTGTCGATCACGATGGCTTTGAACATGTTGCACCTCGTGTCGTGGTGGGGTCTTTTATTGTAGTGGCATAGTGAATTTGGCCACCTAATTAGAGGTGCTAATATGCACCAAGACATCACTAGGTGGCAGCATGGCAACATGACCAAAACGTAACTTTAGCCCTGAATTCCGTCTCGAAGCAGCACAGCTGGTCGTCGATCAACACTACACTGTTCGTGAAGCGGCTGAAGCCATAAATGTGGGGCATTCGAGCATGGATAAATGGGTTCGTCAGTTACGCCAAGAGCGTGATGACCAAAGCCCTAAAGCAACGCCCATGACACCCGATCAGCTCAAGATTCGCGAGCTTTAAAAGCGCATCCGTGACATTGAGATGGAAAAAGACATCCTAAAAAAGGCTACCGCTCTCTTGATGTCGGACTTCCTGAACACTTCTCGCTAATCGAGAAACTCAAGACGAGCTACCCGGTAAAAAAAACTGTGTGAGGTGTTTGGCGTGCATCGCAGCAGCTTTAAATACTGGAGACAACGTTCAAAAAGGCCTGTGTGTGCCACGAAGGCTAAGGAAATAGCCAAGGTCAGAGAGCTATTTCGCGAGAGCGAAGGCTCTGCAGGGGCGCGCAGCATTGCAGAGATGGCGACAAGGCAGAATGTACCGTTAAGTCGCTATCGCGCTGGCCGCCTGATGGAAAAACTTGGCCTGATTAGTTGCCAAATACCCGGTCATAGCTACAAGAAAACGGGCGAAGAACATGCTGAGGTACCGAACCACTTAGCGCGTCAGTTTAACGTTGAGGCGCCCAACCGCGTTTGGTGTGGCGATGTCACCTATATCTGGACTGGCAATCGCTGGGCTTATCTAGCCGTTGTTATGGACTTATTTGCTAGGAAAACGATTGGCTGGACGATGCCAAGAACACGCTCATGGGGTTAGGGGGTCTTGAAATCCGGCGTGGCAGCCTGAAACACGGCTGTACGGTAATAAAGCCAGCGGTAGTGGCTAAAAAGTGGTCGCGCAGAGAATACTCGGGCCATGTTGACTGCTTCACTTGCCCAGAGATGAATTGTTTAGTGCTTTACTAGAATTACACTTCTAATAAACCTATTCTTCAATCGTAGAAAATATGGTTGAAGCTCAAGCGCCGATCAGCGACTGCCTGAGAACCGCTTTGCCAGCCACCATCCTCCTATCATCGACAGTAGCATTGCCATGAGTGGCATGGTCAGCCCAGCGAAAGAGGCGAATGCTGGTCCGGGGCAATAACCGGACAATCCCCAGCCAATTCCGAACAGGACCGCCCCACCCATCAGTCTTCCATCCAGATCACGCCGAGTGGGTAGTTGGAAGGCCTGAGCAAACAAGGGCTGTGAGCGGCGCAGCACGAGTCGATAACCGATGAACGTCGTGGTGACGGCACCGCCTAGTACAAACATCAAGGTCGGGTCCCAATCTCCAAACACATCAAGGAAATTCAGCACCCGGGTCGGGTCGGTCATGCCGCCGATCGCCAACCCTAACCCGAACAGCAACCCGGCGAGATAACCCATCAACGTTTTCATATGCCACCTCCGATGAGATGACGCATGACGAAGACGGTCAGCATCGCGCTTCCAAGAAAGGTTAAGGTGGCCGCCAACGATCGTGGTGAGAGTCGCGCCAGGCCGCTGACGCCGTGACCACTAGTACAGCCGCTGCCGACTTTTGTCCCGACGCCGACCAATAGACCTGCCAGCAGCATCAGCCCGATATCTCCCGCCGGCTGACCGATGACCTCATCCGGTGCGCCGGAGACATTACCTAGCCCACCTCCCAGTAAAATAAGGATGAGTGGGCCGCTGAACAGACCCAGTAGGAAGGCCAGGCGCCAAGCCGAATCTCCTGCGGGTTGCTCCAGCAATAGTCCGGAGAGGATTCCGCTGACGCCGGAAATACGACCCAGCGTTGCCATCAGCCATACAGCTGCCAGGCCGATCAGCACACCGCCGATCAAACCGGAAAGACTTGCCGCTATGTCCACGTTGTGTCTCCTCTATGTCAGGTATTTGAAATATGCCGGACAAGCCGTGTCGAAGCATCGTCATTGTCGGGATCGCTCAGCTCTGCAGAAGAATGAGCGTGCAAGGCATGTCAAGCATCGAACGTGTTCAGGAAGACATTACCGCTGAAATTGCGTAGGAATGCTGTCTTCAGCAGGCGGTTCATCTCTGGCCCCTTGACCTCGCAAAGGTGCAGTTGTAACCCCGCATCACTCAAACGCGGGTTGATCGACTGCAAACTATCCAGTGCCGAGGCATCGATCAAGTTGACGGCCTGGCAGCCACTGAGCGATGGGGAAATAGCGGCGCAAACTGGCCATGCCGGTCAGCGCTATTAGTTGTCATTGGCCTGGTTTTCGAGGCTCTCGCGAAGCGGCTCTAGGTCATAGCCGGCCGACTTGGCAGCACCGACGAGTTCCGAAATCGGACGATGCGAGACCTGTGAATAGGCCCAGAGATGAGCGACCCGTGTGCCGGTCCGGCAGAAACCGATCACGGGAGTCGGCGATAACTCCAGGGCATCGGCAAAGGCGGCAATGTCCTGCTGGGAATACTTGCCGGGCTTGACGGGAACTTCATGCCAGACCATACCCAGTGATTCTGCCTTAGCCTTGAGAGCATCGGGATCCGGCTGGTCATCACTTTCCCCACGCGGGCGATTGGAGATAATGGTGCGGAACCCTTGCTCGGCGAGCTGTTCAAGTTCGTCGAGGCGAGGTTGTGCTGTCACATAAAGACGATCATCGAGCGGTTTGATATCCATAGGTTACCTCCTTGGTCGCTTTAGGAGCGCGCCTCATCCCAGGCGGCCCCGGTAGAGCATCGAGGGGAATCTTTAGGTAACGACGACCATTATCCTCTGGCTCTGGCAGGTCGCCGCCCCGGATATTGACTTGCAAGGCGTGCAGGATCAGTTTAGGCATGGGCAGCTTGGCGTCACGCTCGTTACGCAAGGCGATGAAGCTGTCCGCTGTCGGGCTGTCTCGGAGATGAATATTGGTTTCGCGCTGGACTCTCACCGTGCTTTCCCACTCTGGCTCGCGATCGCCGGGCATGTAGTCGTGACCAGTAAAGAGCCGAGTGTCGTCCGGCAGTGCCAGGATGGCCTGAATGGAATCCCACAGTTTGTGAGCATTGCCCCCGGGGAAATCGGCACGGGCCGTACCACCATCCGGCTGAAACAGCGTGTCGTGCACGAACGCCGCATCGCCGATGACGTAGGTGATCGACGCCTTGGTATGGCCGGGCGAGAACATAATCCGGCCTTCTATCTCGCCCACGTGGAAAGTATCGCCCTCTACAAAAAGGTGATCCCACTGGCGGCCGTCATCCGGAAAGTCGGGCCAGTTGTATATATCCTTCCATAGCGCTTGCACTTGTGTAACGTAAGCTCCTATAGCCGTTGGTGCTCCTGTCTTTTCCTTTAGATACTGTGCTGCCGAAAAATGGTCCGCGTGCGGATGGGTATCCAGAATCCATTCGACCTTCAGCCCTTGGCTGGCAACGTAGCCCAGCAATTCATTCGCATGGTGCGTTGCGATAGCGCCGGACTTTTCATCGAAATCTAGGACTGGGTCGATGATTGCGCAGCGCCGAGTCACAGGATCGCTAACAACGTACTGCACGCTAGAGGTCCGCATGTCGTAGAAGCCGACAACATCTGGCTTGCCTGGCGAGTGTCGAAACGTTTGCATGGCATCCTCGGTTGTTGGTAAAAACGTTACTAGGTTAGAACAAAAAAACATAATGTCTAGCATCAGCAACCAAACCGCACAAATCATTTATCGCGGCAGCCTTCAAGGAGAAACACCTACTCTGTTTCGCTGGATTGACCCATTTCAGGGCTTCGTGGACTATAATGATGCGATAGAAATCCTGATGAGGATGAAGTTTGCCGACCTGTGCTAGATCATGCAGGGCCAAGCTGACGATACTTGCAATGGCAAAAATCCCCATTGGTAAGGAGGCTTGTTATAGCTGATCATGGCCGTGTACGGCGGGCTTTGGGTGCGTGCGTAGCTACAAGGGCATGCTCTACAAATACTTTGCCATCCATGGCTTCACGGATCGCAGCCAACACGGCTGACACAATCAACCGCCAGTCTGGGTATGCGGCTCGACTAAACATGACTGATTTCCTAAGCATTCCTACGCAGGTTTCCGTCGGCCCAACGAACTGGACCGGGAGGAGATATCGAGCATGCACTGAAGCAAACGTCGCAAAGCTTAGATTGGCTGGGGTCTTCCTAGGAGAAACAGTGCTGACTTCTGCCAACTGTGACCATTAGATATCTAGCGTGATTTTTGTCCATTTACCCTTCTGCAGCGTGGAATTCGGGCTCAACGAGCTCGAGGAGTATGCGCTATAGGTGCTGTACAGGGACTGAAGTACTGACTTTGTAACAATCAGCCCACGAGGAAAGGGTAAGAAGATAGCTCGTGCAAATCGACAAAAAGCGAATCCAAGTCAGGATGAAATTCAAGGCGTGGCGTTATCGGCAGGAAAAGCTAAGCGAGGTGTGCTTAACGTAACCATTACTGTAAATGAGATAGAAAGGGAGAGAAACAATGATGGATGGAATGATGAACGGTGATGCAATGATGTGGGGGATGGGGCTGATAGGGCTTCTTGTCCTAATACTGCTTGTGCTCGGTATTGGGGCTCTCGTTAAGTATCTATTTAAAAAATAAGCGAGACCTTAAAAGCGGTGAGGATACTGAGGGCTCTCAGTGAGTACAACCATTTGCTTCCCAAGTTCACACAAGGGCAGATAGCCGGCATATACGAGTGCCATGTTATTCCAACTGAGGCGCGGGACATCCGCAGCCACTCATTGCCTGTTGCTAAAGAACAAGTACTATACGAGTGCGGCAACCCCAAGCACGAGGAGCAGGATTACAAGCAGACAGAGCAGGTCCATCCCACCACATCATCAATCCGCCGCAAGCCACCATTTCGCCCATCGTCAGTTCTTCTCCCTGTAGTGTCGGTTTCTCCTGCATTTCAATCTGCACCGGATGTCCGGCGGCTTTCCACTGCGGATAGCCCTCGGTCAGGCTTATCGCCTTAGAAAAGATTGGTATTCTGACAGCGATATACCCCGCCGTCTGGAGCATCGGTAAGCTCTTTACCGGTGCCTGGTCAGACCGGGTGGGGCGTCAGGGGCTCATCGTCTGCCAGCAGTGGTCATTGTGGTGTTTGCTGTCTCCGTAGGGTTTTCGGGATTTGCGACGGGCGCGTTCCTATTGGGATAGGTAAAGCGATGGTTTATCCTACCCTGTTCGTCGTCATCGGTGATGTCGTGCATCCAGCGTGGTGATCCTCGGTTGGCATCTATCGCCTCTGGCGTGATCTTGGCTATTTCTTAGGCGCTATTATCGCAGGGGTGGTAGCGGATACACTGGGACTGGCTGCGGCGTTGTGAGTGGTGGTGGCTTTGACGTTCGCCTCGGGCCTATTCTCGACGCTGCGCATGAAGGAGGTACTCCAGATCACCGCACGGTCTCAGCGCAGCTGGATCCCTAACCAAGCTGGGAAGTGATTTACCGACCATCTCCTTGCCCATAGGCCCGGTCACGCCCGCGCCAAAAAGGAGAAAGACATGACGAGCATCACTCCTTCTTCTTGCCCGATGGGTCTTGGGCGCAATAGTCGTAGCAGTAGACATTGCCGGAAAGTTCAACACCTAGGACGGGAAAGAGCGCGTTGTAGTGCCCCAGAGATGGAGGGCAACAAAGGGCACAAGCTGGCTTAGCGGGGGTGCTATAGGCTTACAACACAATGATATGAGTTTTATCCCTATCGAATGTGGAGGAAGTGCCATGGGTTTTTATAGCCGCCACATACTGCCGCATCTGATCAACCTGACGATGGGAGCGGGGATGCTTAAGAAATATCGTCAACGTACCGTGGCCAAAGCTCGGGGGAGTGTCTTAGAACTTGGATTTGGATCTGGAGTTAACCTACCTTATTACAACCCTGAGCTTATAGAGAAGTACTATGCAGTGGAGCCGGATGGTGGCCTTTTAAAGCTTGCGCAAAAGCGTATTAACAAAGCCCCTTTCAAGGTGGAAGTGCTGCAAATGGGCGCAGAGCAGATAATACTACCTGATGACAGCATAGACACGGTCCTGAGTACTTGGACACTCTGCACGATTCCGGACATAGAAGCGGCTCTAGCCCAGGCGCGAAGGGTGCTCAAGCCCGGGGGACAATTGATTTTTGTCGAGCATGGACTCGCGCCAGAAACCCGCGTTGCCAGCTGGCAGCAACGGCTGACTCCGTATTGGAAGCGTTGCGCCGGTGGCTGCCATCTGGATCGGCAGACAGATGTGTTGCTTCTCAATGCCGGCTTTGTACTCCAGGATCTGGCTACAGGCTATCTCGGTCGTCCCAAGACCATGACGTTCATGTATGAAGGCGCGGCCAAGCCTCCCGCTGTCGGGTGAGTGAACTGGGTTCGCTGGCGGTAGATGGCGAACTCCGGGGCGCGAGATGTGAAAAAAATCAATTACATGCTACATAGCTGCTGGTGTAGCCCAGCATGCATGGCGGAGCCAGCGGCCCAGTAACGTGATCGCCAGCATGTTATGTCTCTCCACCCCTGTCTCGGTACGGTCACCCTCGGCTCTATCTCGGAGTGACATTCTGGTTTTTATCTTGAGCCCAGGTAATGAGGTCTCGGGTTCAACAGTGGTTTACGAGGCTCAACAGGCCCAGTACCCGGCAAACTATCGGCATTATGGTGCTTTTCTTAATTGGCATTGCCCTAATCGCCAGTGTGGTCTTTCGCTAGGCCACTGCTTTTGCATCTGCCGTTCTGCATGTTAAGGACGGTAGGTCTATGCTATCGCTGGATCGGCGATGTGTGCGGCCTCGGCCTGCTGTGGGGGGGTGAAACTGGTCATGGGCCCCGTAGTGCGAACGCCTTTCCCCGCCGCCTCTAATCTCTTCGCCAAGGTAACGGTGGTGGCCAAGGAGAAGGGTCTGTTGATCTACCTTCGGCGCACTCTGAACGGCCTGCTCGATGAACTGCTGACGCAGACCAGTCTCACCTGACGCTGGTCAAGAACGACGCAACGAGCCGGACATTGGCATCGGCAGGCGGAACCGCGCTAGTCGAGTCGCCCGCGTGATAGCTATCGTTCACGGAAAATTCGCTGTGCACCCTATTTACGAACCTGAGTGTCACCCTGCCCCCCTATCTCCTCTTGAGACCTGTAATCCAGCAGGAATGAGAGGAGTAGGATCATGAGCGTAAAGTTTCAACAATGGGTCGCCACGGTACGACGAAGGATGCAGGATGGCCAGCCTCTGCTGGGGCCGGACAGCCTGCAGGCACTGACAGACGATGTACGAAAACTCGGTCTTGGCGCTATGGGTGCCGGAGTTCTGGGTTTCTTCGCTCCTAGCGAGAAAATCACTCTTGGTGCATCAGTTGCCATGTTTTTCGTAGGTGCTATCATTTGGGTAACAGGTATTGCGTTTCTTGTAAGAATTGAGCGCAACAGTGCAGAAAAGGATTGAATTTATGAGCCCTTTTGGATGGTTAGTTACAGCTTTTGCAGTCTTTATGGCGGCCGTGTGTTTATTCACGTTCGTTCAAATTGAACGCAGCAAGCATCATCACCATCAGGACGGCAGCAGCAGTTAGCTGAATTCTGGCGTTTGTCATTCTCGTCAGAACAAGAGACATTGATCTCACATTCAACAAGCTCTTCCTTCGCGAAGAGCTTTTTTATTTCCGGTTACCAGAGGCTGGCGGATGGTTCAGCTAACCACTTCCTTGGCGAGGGAAAAGGCCACAGCCACCAGTGCAAGGCAGCCCAACGCCAGAGGATTGGTAAGAAAACGACACACTGCATAGCGGTATGGATGGGCTTCAATGCGGTCTTTCGTGGTCTGCAGGCTTGCAGCCTTTCGCTTGAGCTTCGCTATCTGCCCTTCCTGTTCTTCCAGCTTTCGCTGCTGATCAACTAGCCAGTCACTCGCATTCACCTTTTGGATATTCAATCGCCAGGCACGCTCGGCATCGTCAGTCGTCAGGTTTTCAGCAAGCATGTATTTTGATCGAGCGGTTATCTGCGATTCGGTTTCACTAGGGATGAATTCAATACCGAACTGCTCATAGAACCGATCACGCCTAACCTTGTTATTTCCATCGTGTGCGCCTGGCTTTTCATCTTGCCACGACAGCTCGATCTTCATTACCTCTGCCAGCGGCCACTGCCTGGCCCAAGTGACGATCTCTGCCATCAGGTAGGTGCCGATACGAAACCCGCGTAAACCGTTAAGAATCATTTGAATATCTGCGGGACCTCTGCATTCACCGTGAGTGAGTCTGACCCGCTCCCTATCTGTTGAGCTTGAAGGCGAATATGCAGCTGACCATTCGAGTTCATTTCCCTCAGGAGGCCGCTGGGTATCGATCCGTTTGACTCTAAGCGTGAGTCGAGCGCCCTGGCCAACAATTTGTTCTATCCGCTGGATCATCAAAATCGCGTGTGGAGTCTCGCTGTTGGGTGTCTCTCGGTGGCGAACCTGGATAACACGCAGATTCTCTCTGGGCGCTCCCTCAGTAGTGCTGTCCTGGGCTGTTGCTTTACCGACCATAGGCATCTCCTGAATTGATTGTTTCGCATGCGAAACAGGTAGGGGGCTACCAATACCATACTTTTCAACGTCAGCAAGGCCCCTATCTCTTCTTGAGACCTGCTTTGCAGGAATGTGAGAGAGAAGAGAGAGAATCCCAATGGAAACATTTGGCGAGCGTTTGGAAACGATCATCTACAGCCGTCGCGGCGGTAACTTCGGTGAATACTTAGGCGTTGAAGGTCTGAGCCGGAGGGTGCGAATAAGCGAGCAGGTGTTCAAAGTCCGCTCATGTGTGGATGTGGATTCTGACTGGATGTGGGAGGTTACGCACGAACCAAGCGGCTTGTCTGAGCGTTCTAATGAACGCTGGGGGCTATGCTTTGCTGCTGATCGACTGGCTCGCGTTGTTAGACGTGAGAGCGCCTGGAAGTTGCCGACTGGGCCTGAGGTTACACCCATCCCAATGGCTGCTTTTTTGGCGTCACGCCAACAGGGGGCTACAGCTCATGTTTGATGAAACTGACATGATCCATAGCTATTCCCGTGCGGATGCCATCGAAGATGGCAATTTGGTAGATGTCAGCGAACGTGCTGAGCACGCCGCCGGCAACATGATGGGTTTCAAGGTGCCTGTTGCCATGACTGCTGCAGCCTGGGAGGCTTTGGTGGCGTGGCATGACGGTAGAAGCCCTCATGAGATGCAGCAGCAAGAGGATAAGCGGTTAGGCGATGTATTGCTTGTCGCCCTTGAGGCTGCTGCGAGAGAGCGCAACGAGAGATATATCGACTTCATCGTTGATGTGATTGAGCAATCCGAAACCGGCTCTATCGTTGTGCCAAAACATGTTGTTATGACTATAGGTCCTGGGGATACCCCTAAGCCTGTGATAACGATCATGCTACCCGAGGAGGACTGACGCGATCGCGCAGTTATCACTCCTCTTTCTAAGCCCCTAGTCAGCCTTGTGCTGCCTGGGGGTTTTTCTATTTATGATGCCCATGAGCCAGGATCATGATTTTGCGGCTTCGATCCTATATGGCACTGCAATGGGAGCTAGACGCTATGTTTCGCATGCGTAACATTTTCTGTCAGTTTCACCCCTATCCCCTCCTGAGACCTGCAATACCGCAGGAATGAGAGAGGAGTAAGATTATGGGTACTTTATGCGTACCAAAGCCGTCCGACCGTAAAGCCTACCTGGACAAGGAATACACCAACCAGGATGGATCTAACGAAGTGCTGAAGTCGAGTTTCGTGGGCTCTACCTATTACGCTGCGATTAAGGTCCAGCGGAGGGGAGAGGCCACGGATCATGCGTCTATTGAGTACACGATAGCGGCGGTCGTGAAAACTAGCTGTTCGCAGGGAGAGTTTTGCTACAAGTCGATGGATGAAACCATGGGGCCAGCCTTGTCACAGTGCCCTGCATCGATTCTCAAACTGCTATCTCCGCTTGAGGAGCTGGAGCAGTTGGGGGTAGTAGTGGGAGTCGGACTGAAGTATGCCAGCGAATGGCGTGAGAGATGCCTAAAGCATGCTGAATCGAAAAAGCAGCGTGTGCGTCTGCAAAATGGCGATCGGATAAAACTACCGTACACAGTACGGTTCGTTGGAGGCCTGGAGTGCGACACATTCACCAAGGTGGACTTGCCGCGCAAACGCAATGTTTTCAGGCCAGATGGCTCGTCCAGCTTGGTAAGGCTTCAGGCCCGCCACCTGGATGATGCTGTAGTGCTCGCGTAGTATTTCAAGCCCTCTCTGCTGTTCTCAGCATGGGGCTTTTTCACGCTGGCGCCAGCCGCGCTATACCACCTGACACACAAGCCCTATCACTTCCTGAGGCTTTGGCCGTGTTCGTGTTCACCTCATGAAGCCCCTTTGCATCACCCTCCCCTCCCCCCCGATACTGAAACTCACCTTAGCCAAATGGAAGCCGTTATGACTGACTTAACGCATGAAGACCGCTTGTTTCTTCGAGAGCTACAGAAAAATATCGCTGCTAGTTTGGCCGGCTATTTTGATCAAGCGTTCGGCACTAATGTGCTGCCCGCAACCGGCGCCTCGATCACCATTGAGGGTGAGGTGAAGATGAACATGTACGATCACGCGCCAGGGCTCGCATTCTTTGAGAAGGAAACCTCACGTTCTGTGGCTGTACCTCCATACACTGAGTATTACAAACTGCGTGAGCTGGCTGAGGCTGGTTTTGCTGAGTTTTATCAGGCATCGAGTGAAGCCGAAGACGTATATGAAGGATTGTTTAGGCCTTTGATCATGCGTATCTGCAATAGTGGTGGGGTTGTTATAGACCTTTACGAACGAGGGGGCTGGCTCGTGGACACAATGCCTCCTAGCCAATGGACCGAAACGGCAGTTCAGATTGAGGAGCTGAATCGAGAGGGTAGCTTTCAGTCAGGATGGGACAATTTTTCGACAGCCCAAAGGCTGCATCGGCAGGCCTCTCGGCTACAGCAGTTGCTCACCCTTTCTCGTCACAGGACGAAATGCGCTGCCTGACACAGCCATAGCGACAGTACTATGAACCCTCTTTGTTTCGCGTGCGAAACACTTAGCTCGTCAGTTACTCCCCTACCTCATCTTGAGTCCTGCATTTACGCAGGAATGAGAGAGGAGTAAGGATCATGACGACACAGACAGACAAGACCACCTGCTGGATACCGAAGTGCCAACTTCCCGCACTGCGCGAAATGGTAGAACGGCTCGATCGCAAGGCAAAGAAACTTGGCATGGCGTCCTTCGAGATCAACGTGCTGGAAGAGGCTGTAAAGCCCTGGGCTCGTGAGAAGTTGGATCTTGAAGATCGACTGTCGCACTTTAAGCTGGAGCAGATCGTTGCCGTGAAAGTCGCAGTCAGTGGCGAACCTCCGAAGCTGGACGGGTATCGCTTGCTGGCGCGAATCGACATGGCAGCGAACCAGGCAGCACGGGGCACTCCCTTGGAGTGGGCATATAGCCGATTGCCCGAGCCATACAGATCGGGCGACGCCACGGGCGACTGCAGCCACTGCAACAAACGGCGTGAGCGGCGTTATCTCTTTCTGATGGAAGAGATGGCAATTGGCGTTGTCCTAGAGGTCGGAAAGACATGCCTCAAGGACTATCTTGGCCACCAAGGCGCTGAGTCGATGATGGCCCGTGCTCAACTATTGGTCTCTGTTATCAATATGATGGAAGAGATCGATGAGGTGGGCATATGCGGCGGTCGCCCTCCAGATGCTGTTGTCGAGCTGCGATGGCTGGTTGCCGCGGCAGTAAGGCAGATTCGGGAGCGAGGCTTCGTGTCTCGTGCTCGAGCAGAAGAAACTGGCGACCTGGCCACAGCAGAAATTGTGGGTGAGATGGCTCGTTCAGTCCCGATGGTCAGCAAGCGAATGAAGGCGTGTGTCTCTGAGGACGTGGCGTAGGCTGATGCGGTAATAGCTTGGGCACGGCAAGTGATCCCTCTGCAGACTGAGCATAACGATTTCGAGACGATGATTGTTCATCATGCTCGTTTCGACTTGGTTAAGCTTAAACGCGGAGTCGGCGTTATGACGGCGGCTGTCACTGCCTACGATCGACATGAGGAGTCAGCTGTTAACACCGAGTCAATGATGGCTCTCGGCTATGCTGGAGGTCCTGGCGATCAGTTGGAGATGGAAGTTGTGCGTAAGCGGTCCTTTTCATCAGATACGCGATGGGAGCTGATGTGGAAGCACATATTCTGCGACCCCGAAGGTCGGTACATTGTCTGGAAAACAGGTAAGGCCCTTGAGGGGAGTAAGGTTGTACTGAAGGGGCGAGTCAAGGAACACGGCGAGTACCGCGGGATTTCCCAGACTGTCGTGACACGCTGCTCAATTAGACCTACATGATTCACTAGCCCCTGAACCTTTCGGTCAGGGGCTTTTTTATGGTTCTTCGCCGATCAGCGAGAAAGAGAAGGAGGACGTCAATCACAGAGATTGCCTTAAGCCGCTCTGATGCGAAGAGGTAAAAGATGAACCACACCGCAGTAATAGGTATTCGGCTAAGAGGTCTCAGAAAGAATTTCTATGATGGGACATTTGGGAACTTCCTCTCCGCTGCATTGGGCCGACATTTCTTTTAAGGCGCGTTGCATGCGATGCAGGTCATTTATCTTGCGCTGGATATCGTCGGTATGCCTGAGTGCAAGCTCCTGTACCTGAGCGCAGGTGTAATGCCCGCCATCAACCAGTCGTAGAAGGTCCTGCACCTCTTCGAGCGTAAATCCCAGTTCGCGCGCTCGGCGGATAAACGTCAGCCGTGTGAGGTGGCGCTCTTCATAGCTACGAAAGCCGTTCTCGCTTCGGGGCGGATTCGGCATAAGCCCAATGCGCTCGTAGTACCGAACCGTCTCGATGTTGCAACCGGCTCGTCTGGCTAGCTCCCCTCGGCGTAATGGCATGGCCTACTTTCCTCTTGATCCTGTAGTAGCTACAGGGGCTACAGTAGCTATGAATACCCAAATTGCAAGAGAATCACTATGCAAGACAGTAAAGACCAGACGCTTGATCGAAGCGAGCAAACCACGACGAGCCGATCAGGGCGCAAAGGCCTACTGGCAAGCGGTAGTGTCATTGGCGCGATACTCGCCTCCGCCTGCTGCATTCTGCCGGTGGTATTTCTCTCACTGGGCATCGGCGGGGCCTGGATGAGCAATCTCACGGCGCTTGCGCCCTACCAGCCGCTCTTTCTCGCCTTCACCCTGGCAATGCTCGGTATCGGTTTTTATAAGGTTTATCGCAAGCCCAAGAGCGCCTGCCGGGCCAACGCTTGTGATGTGGATGGCTATTGCGGCACGCCGCTTGCCGAGCGAGTGATCAAGATAGCGTTGTGGGGTGCGACGGCACTCGTCGTGTTGGTGCTTGCCTGGCCGTATATCGCCCCGCTGTTCCTTGGCTAATACACCTTCAAATTTTCCTGGAGTCTTTCTTATATGAAATTTAGCACCTTGATCGGTACGCTTTTTTTGTCCGCGGCAAGTGCCGGGACGGCCTTCGCCGCTCAACAGACCGTCACCCTGGCTGTTGACAATATGACCTGTTCGACCTGTCCCTACACCGTCAAGAAAGCGCTCAATCAAGTGCTCGGTGTGGAGAACGCCACGGTTTCCTACGAGGAAAAAAGCGCCACCGTGACCTTCGAAGATGCCGAGGCGAGCGTGGCGGACTTGACCGCCGCTACGACCAATGCGGGCTATCCGTCGCGCCTGGCCTCCGAGAAAACTAAACAAGCCCAGTAACCACCTAGCCCACGTTCATCGAGGGCTGCGGGAGTTGTGCGAAAGGATTACCGAGGAATTTTTATGCAAACCACGATTACAGTTACCGGCATGACCTGCACGAGTTGCGCCGACTCGACTCAGGCGGCGCTCAATGCACTGCCCGGGGTCGAGGCTGAGGTCTCTTATGACCAGGGCCGCGCGGTAATAATGCGCCCGGGCGAGGTGGGTACCGAGCGTCTGCTTGAGACGATCCGTGCCAAGGGCTACGGCGCCGATCTGACGCAGGCCACAGAGCGAGCCAGCAGTGACCGAGGCAGCGAACAGGGTCTACATATTGCCGTGATCGGCAGTGGCGGGTCTGCCATGGCAGCGGCGTTGAAAAGTGTCGAGCGGGGTGCCCGTGTCACCCTGATCGAACAAGGTACCATAGGGGGTACCTGCGTCAACATCGGCTGCGTGCCCTCTAAGATCATGATCCGTGCCGCGCATATTGCCCATCATCGCCGCGAAAGCCCGTTCGATGACGGCATCACGGCAACGGCACCAACCATTGATCGTGGCCGTTTACTGGCCCAGCAGCAGAGCCGTGTGGAAGAGTTACGTCACGGTAAATACGAAAGCATCCTAGAAGGCAACCCGGCCATTACGGTTATCCGCGGCAGGGCCCGCTTCCGTGATGCCCAGACCCTGATTGTTGACAAGAACGATGGCAGCGAGCGCGAGGTCGCTTTCGATCGTGTCTTCATCGGGACCGGCGCGCGTCCCGCCATTCCACCGGTATCGGGGCTGGCTGGCACGCCCTATTGGACCTCGACCGACGCCCTGGCCAGCGACACCCTTCCCGAGCGTTTGGCGGTGATCGGGGCATCGGTGGTCGCGGTGGAGTTGGCCCAGGCCTTCGCGCGGCTGGGCAGCAAAGTGACGATCCTGGCGCGTAGCCGCCTGTTCTCCCGCGAGGACCCGGCCATTGGCGAGGCCCTGGAAGCCGCTTTCCAGGCCGAGGGCATTGATGTATTACGAGGCGTCCAGATCAGCCAGGTGGTGCATACCGATGATGAGTTCGTGCTCACGACGGACACGGGGGGCATCAAGGCCGACAAGCTGCTGGTCGCGACGGGCCGCACGCCTAATATCGAAACGCTGAACCTTGACGCCATCGGCGTAGAGACTGCCCGCGGAGCGATTCTGGTCGATGATTCTCTGCGTACCACCGTACCCACTATCTATGCCGCTGGGGATTGCACCGACCAGCCGCAGTTCGTCTATGTCGCCGCTGCGGGCGGCAGCCGCGCCGCCACCAATATGACGGGGGGCGAGGCGCGCCTGGACTTGAGTGCCATGCCGGCGGTGGTCTTCACCGACCCGCAGATCGCAACCGTCGGTTTGTCCGAAGCCGAGGCCGAGGCTCAAGGATTCGCTACCGACAGCCGGACCCTGACCCTGGATAACGTGCCCCGTGCGCTGGTCAACTTTGAGACCGGCGGCTTCATCAAGATCGTCGCCGAACGCGACAGCGGGCGCCTGCTCGGGGTCCAGGCCGTGGCCGGCGAAGCCGGCGAGCTCATTCAGACGGCGGTCATGGCCCTGCGTGCCGGGATGACGGTACAAGACATCGCTGATGAGCTTTTTCCTTACTTGACTATGGTCGAGGGGCTCAAGCTCTGTGCCCAGACCTTTACCAAGGACGTCAAACAACTGTCCTGCTGCGCGGGGTGACAAGCCTTGATGTGACGTTGGCGACCCTTGTTCGAGAAATGGCCGATCATGTCGCCGCCCACTGGCACGAACCCGATCAAGGGATCTAGGAAATGCGTGGGGAACCGCGTCATCACGTCTACAAATACCATGGCCTGGGTCGCACTCGACCGCACACTGCGCCTGCTGGGTCCTCAGCCCGCCTGGGAACTGGCATGAGATGGCATATTTCAGGCCATCGTGACTCAGGGGATCAAGCTCAGTGGCGGCTACCTCACGCAGGCCTTCGGTCATGACGATCTCGATGCCGCGCTTTTGTTGATCCCATTGATGGGCATTCCTATCGACAAGGCCGTACTTGAACTGACGGCTGCAGCAGTGGAAGAGCACCTATGTCATGGCGATGTCGTACACCGCTACCTGGCTTCGGATGGGCTTTCCGGCAGCGAAGATGCGTTTCTGATCTGTAGTTTCTGGCTGGTCGATATACTTCTAATGCTTGGTCGAGCCGAGGAGGCTCGCGCCCTGTTCGAGCGGTTACTGGCCAACGCCAACGCCAACGATGCGGGGCTCTATGCCGAGGAGAGCGATCCGACGACGGGCCTGTTCCTTGGCAACTTCCCGCAGGCTTTTACCCATCTTGCGCTGATCAACCGTGCCCTGCATATACAGCTCTACGAATAAGGTAGCGTGACGGCACCCATGCGGATTGCGTCCGGCGTACTGCTTCAAGCCTGTCCTCGGTCGCAACCAATGCGCCTTGGCGGCGCTGCCTCGGTCAAGGAGGCCGGGGTTCGTGACACAGTTCTGGAACTGCACCCGACCTCCTGGCCAGGCAAGTGAGGCGAGCCAGACAAAGTCTGCCCCTGCCCACAAGGCTACCGAGTCGACCTTGGGCAGGCTGGCTTCTTCAGTTACCAGACATAAACAACAACCACCTTGTCCCTGTAATAACTACAGGTCTACGTTGAAGTCAGCAAGGTCAGGATTTTCAGATTCGCCAACGAGTGAGGAGGGCCTATCCCTGCCAGCTCGCTCCCATGAATACCTGCAGGATGGCCGTTGATTTATCGGAGCAAGAGGCTCTCCAATGTCAATGAAAGGAGGCAACGACGATGTCTGAAGTGGAAATAGGCCGCCCCGAAGGCCGCACGTCCTACAGTGACTACGCCGAACGCTACTATGCTCAAGCGGGGGCGGGAAGAAACAGCCTCTCCGCAAGCGAGTACGTGGCCGTCGTCGAGGGCTTTCGGCGTGAAGTCGTTTGCATGGGGCAGTGCAACTTGTACCTCGCCGCGACGAAAGACTCGCAAATCAAGGAAGCGATCAAGACCTACCTTGAGGATGTATGCAACCCCAACATCCATGAGATGAAGAAGATTCTGGAAGTTGGCGGTTACGCCCTGCCGGCGCCGCTTGAAGAAACCATGAGCCCTGACTAGGTGCCCGATCAGGATACCTGTGTCGCCAATGACCGGATGATCGTGAATGCCCAGTGGTTCGCGGCGCGTGCGTTCATGACGCTCTGGCACAACTACGCCAGCATGAGCCAGCGCACGGATATTCGGGACGCCTTCATTCGAAACTATCACCGGGCCAACCGCTGGCATGTCACATTCCATGAAATCGCGGTAGAGAAAAAGCTAATGGCCCCCTTGCCCACCGTGGAGCCGAAAGACATGCCACTGATCCCCGAATAAGTGGCACGGTTCAGAGGGGAATAACGCATTTCCAGGGTATCGCTGTTCGGGCCACGGTAGAACGAAGCCTGGACAGCGATGACTTCAACGCGGCGACTAGCGGCTACCAAGTCGCCGCTACGCAAAGGAGTAAACAAGATGGCAGCATCCTACGATCTCGTCGCTATCGGTACCGGCACCGCCGCTAAAATAGTCGTCATGCGTGCCCAAGCCGCCAACTGGCGTGTTGCGATCATCGACTCCCGCCCCTTTGGGGGCACCTGTGCCCTGCGCGGCTGCGACCCCAAGAAGATGATGATCCAGGGGGCCAAGGCGCTGGACCATGCTCACCGCATGCAAGGCAAGGGCGTGGAGGGAGAGGTCCGTATCGACTGGGCCGAGCTGCTACGCTTCAAGCGAGAGTTTACCGATCCTGTGCCTGAAAAACACCAGGCCATGTTCAGCGACAAGGGCATCGATACCTACCATGGACAGGCGCGTTTTACCGGCCCCAACCGCCTTGAGGTTGAGGACCAGGTACTTGAAGCACAGCATATCCTGATTGCCACGGGAGCCGAGCCAGCCACCCTGGGTATTCCAGGCGAAGAACACCTCATAGACAACGAACAATTTCTGGAACTGGCTACTTTGCCGCCGCGGATTGCCCTGGTCGGCGGGGGCTATATTGCCGCAGAGTTTTCTCACCTGGCTGCCCGGGCTGGAGCTCAAGTCACCGTCCTACAGCACGGCGAGCGGATGCTCAAGCCCTTCGATCCGGACCTGGTCGATTGGCTCATGGAATCCTTCCGTGATCAGGGCATTGATGTGCGAACCCAGACCAACGTGGACGCCATCGAAAAGACGGCCTCCGGCTATCGTGTTCGCACCTCCTCGAATGGCGAGACCGGCACGGTTGATGTAGACCTAGTCGTGCACGCGGCCGGAAGAAAGCCAGCCCTCAAGGCCCTCAACCTGGAAGCGGCCGGTATCGAGACCGAGAAGGGGCGGTTATCGCTAAATGAGCATCTGCAAAGTACCTCGAACCCCGCCGTTTATGCCGCAGGCGATGCCGCCCAGGTGGGGCCGCCCCTGACCCCCGTGTCGAGTCACGATGCCAAGGTGGTGGCCGCCAACCTGATCGATGGCAAACGTAGCACACCGAATTATAAAGGGGTGCCGAGTGTCGCTTTCACCATTCCGCCTATCGCCTCCGCCGGTCTCGACGAAGCGCAGGCCCGTGAGCAAGGGCTGAAATTCCGCGTCTCGAGTCAACACACACACAACTGGTTTACCGCCCGTCAGGCCGCCGAGCCGGTCTATGGCTTCAAGATATTTATCGAAGAAGAGACAGATAAGGTACTGGGCGCTCATCTCGTCGGCCCCAACGTGGATGAAGTCATCAACGTATTCGCGCTGGCCATTCGTCATGGGCTCACCACCACGGACCTCAATACGACAATGTTTGCCTACCCAACGGGGGCCTCAGACATAGGCTCGATGCTCTAGGAGAGCCTGATAGCGGCAACTTGAGATGGCTAGACCTCATGCCTAAGCATTGAGATCTTTATTTGGCAACTGAGGATAAGAGTTCCAAACCATTTTCAGGTTTCACTGCAGGATAGCACCCGTAAACGAGAATGACGGCGGTAGAAAGGTTTAAGCCAAAAAAATGTCCCAACCAGACCACCGCCGTGCCATGGATGCTAGTTTGCTTACCTTGTTCTGGGAAGACTTCGAGTTGGTTTGCTATGAATCACTCGGCGCCAATGGCCTGCTGATCAGGCTCAAACTCACCGCCTCACACCCGCCCTGCTGCAGTCGCTGTGGCCAATCCACCTGGCTCATTCATGATGTCAGTTATCGCCGTGTGCGTGAGCGCGACCTGTTCCAGTATCGCGTATGGCTAGACATCCCTGTGCGCCGAGTACGTCGTCCGGCCTGCGGCCCCCGATGAGAGCGTATTGCCTGGCTAGCCGGACGTCAGCCACTGACCTGCGCCATGGTGAGCTGGGTCGAAACCCTGGTTCGACTTTCACCTATCAAGCATGTGGCCGAGCTGGTGGGGCTTCAATGGTATACGGTCAAGACTATGGATCATCGGCGCCTGAGTCATGAGACAGCCCAGGCAGACCTGACCCGGGTGCGGCGTCAGTTTGTCCTGCACAAGGGGAACCACTATGCCATGGTGGCTATTTGCGCCGACACACAGCAAGTCCTGTGGGTCGGCGAGGGGCGTTCATGCGCATGCGCTGCCTTCGAATGGCTGGACAGGGATACCTGTCAGCAAAAAGAAGCGGTCGCCATGGGCATGAATACGGCAATGGACATGGAAGCCAAGCAACACTGCCCAAAAGCCAGGGTCGTTTACGACCTGTTTCACGTGGTCGCCAAGTTCGGTCGCGAGGTGATCGACCGGGTGCGGGTCTATCAGGCAAACCGGCTACGCGAGAACCATGCTGGCCGGCGTGTGATCAAGCGCAGTCGCTGGTTGCTCCTGCGCAACCGCACCAACCTGGACCCTGAGCAGGCCGTCAAGTTGGATGTATTGCTAGCCGCCAAAGAGCCGCTGACCACGGTCTACCTGCTTAAGAGCTAACTCAAAGAGCTATGGTACGCACCTAGTGAAGCCGAGGCCCGCCGACGCTGTAAAGCGTAGTTTGGAATGGCCATCGACAGTGGGCTCAAGTCGCTGGTTGCTTTCGCCAAGCACCTAGAAGGTATCGTTGCCAGTGCCCTTTATCGACTCAACACCAGCGCCCTGGAAGGAATGAACAATCACATCAAAGTCATCAAGCGAATGGCTTACGGCTACCGGGACACGGCGTATTTCTTTCTGAAGATCAAAGTCGCATATCCCGGCAAAATGCGATGAACTTTTTTATTCTGTCGCTTGCCCTTTCTTAACCCCGTAAAAAACTACCTCTACAGCCTAGGGATGTTCTGCATGCGAAACATTTTACAGGCGCTCTAGCTGTCCACTTATGGCAGTCCCCGCCCTATCTCCTTTTGAGACCTGCATCGCAGGAATGAGAGGAGAGAGCGACATGAATATTGAGCTGATTATTAATCAAGAAGATGCCATAGCTTTTGGTCGTGAGTTCGGCGGGCTGCAATTAGATGACCTCCGTGCTGATAAGGTGGCGTTTGCCATCGACTCAGCGCAAGGCTCTCTTTTCATTCTGCCTCGTGAGGCCGGTCGCCGCTGGCGCCAGCCAACGCCACGTCAAATGGCTGACTTGGGAACGGATGTGAATGTGGCCTTCGAGGTCTTCTCGCTTGGTGAGCTTGAGGGGTTCGCTTTCTCTGTCGAGGATGGACCTGTCATCCAGGTGCGTCGCCCTGATCGCAAATTGCATCGGGAAAGCACTTTACAGGCCATAGAGAGCGCCGAAGATACATTCATTGTGAGCTTCACCAAGAGAGCTTTTGGTAACTTCCTCCTTAACTTGGCGCACTGGAGTTATCTCCAGCCCAAGGCAAGAATCGTTCGTCACCTCCCGAGGTGACCACTTCAAAGCCTCCTCGACTCATCTGAGTCAGGGGGCTTTTTCATGCGTTAGGAAAATAAACCGCCCAGGTTCGCTCCTTAGTGTCAGTAGCGCCCCTATCCCCCAACGAGACCCATTACGTTGGGAATGTGAGAGAGAGGAGATTTGAACATGTGGGGACAGACTCTACAGATTGGTCACATTGGCGAACCAGAAGTTCGGACCAACGGCAATGGCAAAACTTACGTTCGGTTCGGTATCAACATGGCCAAGAAAGTGGGTGATGATCCGATGTGGCTTAACTGCATCCTTGGTGGTCGCTTCGCCGAGGTTATGAAGGATCGCTTGAAGCGCGGTCAGTTGGTCTTTGTCGAGGGCGAATTGTCCTTCCGTAAGGCTGATAACGGCACTGTGTATACCAACCTTATGGTGGACACTTGCCGCATCCTCCGTGATCCGCGTAGCGCTGGTGCTGCAGGTGATGGAGACGAAGGAGTGGAATTTCCCTTTTGATGTTCTATTCACAGCCCCTGGTTTATTCCTGGGGCTTTTTCATGCGTAGACGATAGGCAGGCACATGAGCGAGACAGACCAAAAAACCAGATCCCGATTTCAGCACCCCTTGGCTAGGGTATTGCCTTTGGCAGGTGGTGTGCTGGGTGCGATGGCGTTCGCTATAACCGTCATTCCCTTAGACCTCCCATGGGCCTCGTCAAACGCTGAATCACCAGCCGTGGTGACATTCGATACGGCCAAATACGTTAATGCTCGCCGTGCAGCAGCCAGTGAGCTGCTAGGGGACGGTGAGGCAAGAGATTCAGCCGTATCCACATTGGCTCGCGTCGACAATGGCGTTCGCCCAGCGATCGTTGATGCAGCAGATGGCGCTTTGGTCATCGTCCGTCAAGCAGCCGTCTTGGACGGCACTATTCCTGACATCACTGACACCGTACTGGCTGGTTTAGGCCTGCCAACAGATGCCCCCACGATCGAGACAAGTCTTGATCGTCATGGAGACACCACTTACAGCGCATCGAACCTTTATGAGGAGGCTCGAGAGCTGGTCAGTCGTGCTAACCAGCAAGCGCGTGAGCGTGCCGATTCGCAGCGCGAGGCGGGAATTGAAGAGCTGCTGCCATAAACAGCAGATGATTAGAACCTGATGTGGCCATGCCCTGCATGGCGAAGACTACGCCAGCACCACTGGCGCTTAACTTTGCTCAAGGAGCTTATTGATGAAACACCTTACCCTGATCGCCTCCGCTGTTGCAGTCGCCTCCGCACTTTTCGCGGGAACTACCGTCGCCAATGACGACAATGCCGGCTCCAGCTTAGAGCTTCCCAAGGCCGTGTCCGATTTGGGCATCCCTGGAGCCAAGGTCGACAAAACATTCGATACCGGCCTAGATGGCATCAATGGCTGGGTTATTAGTGTCGAGAACGACACTAATGTGATCTATACCACTGAGGATGGTACGCATGCCTTTATCGGGATGATTCTGGGCGAGGGTGGCGAAAACTTGACGCAGGCTCACATGGAGCAGCACATGGAGAATAGCCCGCTGGCCAGCATGCCGAAGCGAGCTGCCTCTCAGGACAACGGATTTACAGATGAGGATGAGGCCGCAGCGCTTGCGCAAGTTGAGGAAAATGCCTTCTACGTTGAAGAGGGGAGCGGCGACAAGGTTCTGTATGTCGTCTTTGATACTCAATGTGGTTACTGCCAGAAAATGTATCAAGAGTCCCGGGCGGTTCTGGATGAAGTCACCATCCGTTGGATTCCGGTAGGCTTCATGGGCGAGGGCTCGCTCCACCAGGCTGCACAAATAGTCGACGCCGAGAACCCTACCGAAGTGCTGGCCACATTTGAGGGAGGCGGCAGTGTGTCTGGCTCCCCGAGCGCCGAAGCTATGAACATCGTGAGTGAGAACAGCAACCTGATCCAGCAGCTGGGTATCCGGTCTACACCGAATACGCTCTACAAGGATGAGAACGGTGAAGCTCATATCATGCGTGGTGCTCTTCGTGCGGCTGAAATCCGTAGCCTGTAACCTTATTGCACCTTGAAGAAATGCGCCCTGGCTCCCTCTCCGGCAGTCCGGGCGCCCAGCTAGAGGGCACCCCATGTCTCTACAAGACCAACGCACTGTTAGTATTATGCGGCGAGCAATCGAAGGAATGTTTCCGCAGTTCGCCGTGAACCGTCTATTTCCACGTCAGCCACTCAAGGTAGGCCGTGGTACACGGGAGAAGACCCTTTACCCCTTTCGCTGGCTGCACCGTCCTCTGACGCTTGAGCAGGCGCGCTGGGTCGCAAGTAGGTCAGTTGATTATTGGTTCCGGTGGCTCATCGCGTTTGGTGCGTCTCTTTATCTCTCTGTCAAATTGGGACCGCCTTACGGAGCATTCCTCCACTTAGGTTTTACGCTACTTGCTGCATGGACATTAATAGGTGTGGCCGTGGCTGTCGGGCGGAATAGAAAGACTCCGAGGATAGATGCATGAAGCAAGGCAACAAAAGTTGGCTCGCCTCTTTGGGGCGCGTAATATCCGGCCTGCGTAAGCAGTCGATGGATGCTGACCAAGTTGATCCAAGTGACCCAGCTATCACGAAGATGACAATTAGCCTGGCACTGGATCTCCTAAACGAAGAGCAATCGCACGAGCGTTTCAAGCCTAAAGATCGTGTCTCATGGAAATGGGGCATGAAGAACAAGAGCGTGCCGCTGGCCAGGCAAACTGCTGTAGCGTTACAAGTCCGTCAAGAGCCATTCAACGATAGCACCCTGGCACCTTCATCCACGTACTACGAAGAGCCTTTAGATGTGCTTGTAGGTGTGTATACCCACGAGGGTATTTTTCGAGAGCTATGGGTCGATGGGCGGCGCCTATGCTTGCTGACAGACCATCGCATAAACAGCCCGAACGGTGGCACTCAGTGGGGACAAGGTGAAGGATGATTGATACCAAGGTCATTTCAGATGCCCCTCTGAAGTTCGATGAATTGCTGACCACCGTGGCCAAGGAACAGCTTGGCCTGGATGGGAGCTACACAGTGTATGCGGTCGAGACGGATCAGATTGATGAGATCAATCTCAAGATGATTGAAGGCCTGGATGACATCCATCTACATTGTTTCACTGTAAGGCTTCCCCCTGGCTTGGCGAGAGTTAGCCTCGCCCCGCGGGATGGAAATCACTGGCGGATGGAAGAGGCGGTTCATGGGGTCGTGGATTATGGCCATACAGCTCGGGAGACTATAAGCGCCAGCTATAGTGGCAATGGGCAACGGTTGTACATCCCTTCGTCAAGTGGCAAACACTAAATGTTTCATTCTGCTTGAATTTAATATAATTCGTCGTCTGGCATAGATATAATATGGATAGCAATGATAACCGACTGGACCAGCTGAATGAGCTTCCCCTTACCAAAGAAGATCAGCGCTTCATACTCCGCTGCCTCCGTGAGGGCGGAGTGGTCGACTACCAACCCGTCCTCGCGGCATACCAGCTGTGTTGGAACAATGCGGCTGAGTCAGCGACTATCCGCAAAGAGATAACGTTGGGAGGAGGGCAGCCAACACCTTTCTCCGAGAGGCCTTGGGTGTTGAAGCGCTTGACTATCCGAGGTAAATGACCGGCCAGTTTACTATAGCGCCTAGGGGAGGGGGGGGGAGTTATACCGTTATCTATTATTTCACCATTTAAATACCATGCTCCCTTGCCTAAAATAATAAGATCGTAGGGCCTAATCGTGTTCGACAACGCACTGTCATATAGGGCACATAGCTCATTCTTTGGGGCTGACGAAATGACCAGCCTCATCGAAAAAAACTTTCCAGGGCCTGCGCGCCCACAGAGGCTCGAAGGGTAGGGTGGTCGGCTGTTTGCGGTGAAGTATTGGCATACACACTCCAGTCTCAATATCTCATTCTTCGCTTTCGGCAGTAGCAGCGTTTGCTCCCAGTAGCCGCGGTCAAATAGCTGGTGGAGGAGAGGGCGGCTGAAATGGAGAAGGCCTCAGGAAGTCACCTGCGCCGTGCGGAGAAACAATTGCTCAAAGAGCAGGTATACGAAGAGCTACTGCCCACCTCCCTGAAGCGAACCGGGCATTTTCTGATGGCTATCGACATCAGGCGTAAATGGATACTCATTGACGCTGCCAGTCGTAAGAAAGCAGAAGAAGCACTCAATCTGTTGCGCCTTACACTGGGATCGCTCAAAGTCACGCCAATGGCAACTAGCGATCGGCCAACAGCTTTGATGACCCGTTGGTTGGCTGCCTCGACTGAGCGTGCTGAAGGCTGGGCTCTTGGAGAGTTCTGCCAGCTCGAATCGCCTTCTGGCAATGATGGTGTGATTAAGGTTTCGGAGGTCGATCTCGATAGTGACGAGATACAGCAGCACCTTGATGGAGGCCGCATCTGTTCAGCCCTTTCGATTGCTCGGACAGGTCAACTGGCGATGCAGCTTCAGGATGATCTGGCCTTAAAGAAGATCAAATCCGATGACGCACTGCTCGAGAAGGCTGATTCGGGTGACGATGAAGCATCAAGGTTTGATGCTGATGCTCATATTCACATCCCAGCTCTTGCGGCCGTTGCCGAGGAGCTGATCACCCTCCTGGGGGGTGAAGTTGCCCCAACGCTGGAGAGTGCCCCTGGAAAACCTGTTCAGGCATCTAAAACAGCCTGAACCCGACCCATACATATCCTGCGTTTGACCTGGCTCCGTCCAGGCGTTTTTATGCGCCATATAGAGCATTTTATACTATTTGCCGTATCAGTTTATGTGGTTTATCATGTTTCGCATGCGTAACTTGGCAAGGATCGCCACTGTTTGCACAAGGACATTTTCAACCTGTCTTTTCCAGGTCGGCTACCGGAAACACCATGACCAAAATAATCAGTTTCTCCAATCAGAAAGGCGGGGTCGGAAAATCGACCATTTGTCTTCAAACAGTCTTCTACCTCGTGGAGGCGGGCTATCGCGTACTAGCAGTTGACTTCGACCCGCAGGGCAACACCTCTAGCCGGTTGAGCCAGAGCGATGAGGCAACCTATACAGGCACTCCCTCAGTCAGGCTGTTCGATGAGAACATGCATGAAATCAAGCCGATGAAATGCGTGCGAGGAATGGATCTGATCTGGACCACCAAGAACGATCCTGAGCTGTCCGAGATTGAGTCCCTACCGCTGAACTGTGTTGTGAACCCGATCACAAACCTGAAGGCTAGCGGCATACTGGACAACTACGATTATGTGCTGGTCGACTGTCCCCCTAGTCTGGGCCGTAAGCTGGTAGCTGCACTCACCATGTCTACCCATGTCATTTGTCCAGTACAAGTGAGCGGATTTGCATTGGATGGCGTAGAGGGTCTGCTGAACACGATCATAAGCGTTCAGGAGGAGCTGAATCCCGAGCTGGAAAATACCGGGATGGTGATCAATAACCTCAAGCGTGGCTTCGAGGAGGACATGATCACACGAGATGAGCTTCGCAAGGCAGTGCCGGATCTGGTCTACAAGTCTGAGATTGGCGTTCGAGGCCAACTCGACGTGGCCAACCTCAACGGCGTACCCGTTTGGAGCATAAAAAAGACATCGGCACGAGAGGCAGGGAAAGAAATCCGTGCAGTGATCGAAGAACTCATGGAAAAGGTGGGCTGACATGGCATTAGGAAAACTAGACAACCTACAGAGCCTTTCACGCCGCTCAAAAGGCGCCAAGGAAGTATTGGTGCTGGATACAGCAGAAGTGGTGCCGAAGGATGGCCAGGTCCGCGAGAAATTCGCCGGCATTGAGGAGCTAGCCGACTCAATTAAGTCGCATGGTCAGGAACAGCCGATCATCGTATCTCCTAAAGATGCCAACGGTAAGTATCGGATTCAGAAAGGTGAGCGTCGTTGGCGTGCCTGTAAACAGGCTGGCGTACCGGTTGAGGCGATCGTCAATAAAAAAGACCAGAACGAGCTGGACGAGACAGCCGGCGAGCTGATCGAGAACATCCAGCGAGAGAACCTGACTCCGATGGAGATTGCCAAGGGGATTCAGAAGTTCATTGATGGTGGATGGAAGGCCGTTGATGTGGCTAAGCGTCTAGGCAAGTCGCGTGGTTACATCTCGCAGCACCTATCGCTGCTCAAGCTCCCGGAATGCGTGCAGAAGCTCTACGAGGAAGATGTCACGTCTGATCCTGAATCGTTGAACTCGCTCAGGCAGATATATCAGATTGCGCCTGAGATAGCAGAACGCATTTGTGGAAAGGCTTTGATAGACGGGATTAGCCGGAAGGCCTGCCGTGAGCTGCTGAAACAGGCGAAGGATGGCACCCTGCCTGAAGATCCTGGAACAGCGCCCATGGAGCCGCAGGTGCCAGCTCTAGGGTCTCAGGAGGACCAACCACCACTGAGCGGATTCGACTCAACCTACTCTGCCGGAGAGTCTGGCAAGGGTGACACTACTGATGACGGCCAGCCTGAAATGCCACCCCTGATTTCCGAGGGAGAGGGCTCCTCTCCTGGTAAGGGGGATGTTGCACAGAAAGAGCCACCGACACCCAAACCGGCCACTGAAACTGAACAACCCCAGCCCAAGAAGGCGGCTGTCGCCGAACTTGAAACACCACCAGAGCCAGTAATGGCAAAGGAGCCCACCCGGGCTCGTATCGTCGTAAGCGTCACCGTGAAGGGTGCACTACGTAGCGGCTTGCTTCAGACTGATCGTATCGATCGTGAGCCTGGCTATTGCTGGGTTCGGCTAGATAATGATGGAAAAGACACACTGAGGGTAAGGGTCTCTGACGTTCAGCTGCTTGGTGTCGAGGGTGAGGACTGACCTCTATGACGAGCCTATCGCGTGACACACAGCGAAAATACGACATCATCCGTGCTATTGACCACATGGATCGCCCAAGCCTTCAGGATATCTCTGAAGCTACGGGTATCCCGGCTGGCACGGTTAAGCGGCAGCTGACTTCGATCCGGGAAGAGTTTAAGGTGAAAATTCTCTTTATTCGTGACCCTAGCTCACCTGAAGGCGCAATGGGCTATTACTCACTCGAAGGCTGGGGTATCTTGGACCCAAACTCCTTTCGAGAGCATTTTGGGGACAGATCCTCCTAGCCAACCGACACCCGGGGAGCATATTGCTCCCCGATTTGTTTCAAACCAGCCCCACCTTTCTGTGTCAGCCAACACGGAGTCATCAGCAGTGACCGAACCGAATAACCCCCACGGAATATTATCAAGCAACCTGCTTCAATTGGTCACGAAGATGTAGTTAAAGAGCTTGCCACTTTGAAGGTCGAGCTGGATAGATACGCACGTAAGACAATCGGGCAACAGTTGCTTAATGACATAGGGGATAATAATCAAGGAACCTGTGCACTACACCCCGATTCATTATTTGCCCTGCTTAAATCGGGAAGATCAAATCGGTAAAGCTTAGTAACCTCGTTATTTTAGGGAGGTTCAGGGAGCGGCTATTAGTTTTTTCTGAGGTTAGAGTGAAGATCTATACCCGGTGTCTTGTACAAAACTTTGTAGAAGTCAACATACTTCCCAAAAAGCGTGTTTTGCGCTCACCGCAGACTCTAGTGGGGTTGGTGCTGTTTTAAGCGATTGATTTAAGTTGAAAAACGCTAGCACGTAGTAATTAGGCGCTTCGGCTTTTCGCCAGGCTCTGGATATAGGCAAGAAGAAACTATCCGAACCCCAGGCTAGAATTTCCTAAGACTTTTTAATGGATATTTTCAGCTTCTCCGGTTACGTTTGATCCCTGGGGGCGAGAAACTTTTTGCCTACTTTGCATCTCGGGAAGCGGATTTTCAGCCATGTGGCATGACAACGAAACAGCAATTGATTACCTGAATTTCGGTGTAGTGGCTGATGCTTGTGCAAGCATGCTGACGCAAGCTAAAGGCGAACCCATTTCCATTGGTGTTTCCGGCGGGTGGGGGGCTGGTAAGTCTTCTTTGGTGAAAATGATTGCAGCTCGATTAGAGGCTCCCTCCGTATCGGCACCTGATGAAGTTAACAAGCCAGGAAATACCTTCGTTGTTCTCACTTTTAATCCATGGCTGTACCAAGACTTTGAATCCGCTCGCAGCGCTCTGCTTCAGATCGTAGGCGATGAGATTGTTAGACTTGCCCAGGAGAATGCAACCATTGCTGATAAGGCTTCTGAGCTATGGCGTCGTATCAATCTCTTAAGGATTGCCCAGCTAAGCGGCGGAGCTGCACTGACGTTGACGACCGGGATTCCAGTTGGTGCACTCGGCAAAACATTTGACACTATCGCCGGTTTCTTCCCCTCGACAGAAAAATCAGGAGAGAAGGAGGTAGATTATGAAGGTATCACAGCGGCGGCTGATGGCTTGCTGAAGCCAAAAGAACCGTTCTCCATGCCAGCGCACATCCAGGCCTTCCGAGATACCTTGGAAGGCCTTCTCGCCGAACTTGAAATCACCTTGGTAATTTTCGTCGACGATCTGGATCGCTGTCTTCCTCAAACCGCAATTTCAACTCTTGAGTCTATTCGCCTGCTGCTTTTCATTCGTCGATGCGCATTTGTCGTTGCGGCCGACAACGATTTCATCAAGTCGGCTGTGAAAGTGCATTTTGATGGGGCTGGAATTTCGAGCGATGTTGCTACCAACTACCTTGATAAGCTTATCCAGGTTCCACTCCACGTTCCGCGGCTTGGTCTCAATGAGGCGAAAGCCTATCTGGTATTACTCCTGCTTGAACGAGAGACTAATGCTGGCACTTTCACTCGGGACCAGTTCGAAAGCGCTCTCAAGCTCATTCCCGAGAGGCTGCGAAACAGCTGGAGAGGCGATACTATCAATCAAGAGTTTCTATACGAACTAGTCGGAACAGACGAAACATTTCGTAGCTTGATGAATCTCGCAGAGGGGCTGGCGTCACTTCTTCATCGTTCATCAGCAGTCAATGCCAACCCTCGGCTTATGAAGCGCTTCCTAAACACGGTTTATCTACGTGAGGCCCTTTCTGCGCCACAGGGGATCAAGCTAGATATAGCAGCATTGGCGAAATGGCACCTTATTGAGCGTTGTGATGAAGCTCTAGCAGAAGCGCTGGCTGGACAGGTGCATTCGGACAATGACGGTCGATTGCAAATCCTTGCTGAAGCAGAGAGTGCTGCTGCAAGCCAAGGACAGTTGCCCGAGCCCTTTAAGGACAACGCCTTCACTCGTCAGTGGCTCCAGTTGCCACCTGCACTCGGTACAGAAGATTTACGTCCACTGCTTCACCTGAGCCGGGACTCGGGTACTCGGGACTTTGGTGATGACAATATGATGCCTGACTCAAGAAAGCTTCGTGATGCTCTGAAGACAGCAACAAGCTCGCATCAGTCTCTCACAGATCTTATGCGAAAGGTCGGGCCGGATCAGACTGAGCTAGCGATGCTTAAGGCATGGCAGAGCTGCAGCACTACGCGTACCTGGAAGCGTAACAACGAAATCTTGATGCTTATTGAATGCTGCAAGGCCTTTCCCGTAATTGGAAAAAAAGCGGCCAGCTTGTTGGAGCAAGCGCCTTTAAAGCAAGTTGGTCCTGGCATCATTCCTACTCTAGGTGCTCAAGCATGGGCGAGTGAGGTTTTGGAGCGCTGGAATGAAACAAACGAACTGACTACGCCTACTAAAAATGCGATTTTGAACCTGAATACGAGGCGCTGATGGGTACATCAACATCCAGTAGTGGTGGCCGTTCAGGCTCTCCTTTTGACCCTGAATGGCTTGCTCCAGATGGAGCGACACCAAGCAACTTTGATGGTGAAACCCAATCTGATTCTGAGCAAGATAATGTCGAGGGAGCGCCTGCCAGTGATTCACAAGCAGGTGAGAATGTTATTGCACCAGATCGTCGCTTTGGTCCTGCACGATCCCAACTGGGCTCTTACCTAAGAAACGGCAGCCGCGACAATCTCCGTGGTGCTACCCAGAGCATGGTGTCAAAAGGAATGGGAGGAGCAAGCCGCGCTGCTTCAACTATGCGTAGCACGGCGAGAGGGGCTGGTGCTCTCGGTCAGTTCCTCGCAGCAGCTCGGGATGGTACGGATCCGCGGGTAACCGACTGGGTGGCGCGTTGTCGGACGGCTAATCTTTCCGCTTCTGACTTGGCGCTTGAGGTCTTAAAAGAGGTCATCTCAGGTTCCGGCAGTATTGACGAAGAATCTTTGCGTGACTCCGGTACTGATGCGCTAGCCAATCTCTACGAGAATCACCCAGATGTCGATATTTTTGATCTGACAGATGCTCAAATTGCTGAGGTGATTGGTCTGACGATCGCTAACCAAATCTGTCAGCTCATCGATATGCAACTCGGGCAAACCTACGAAAAGCTCAAGCATGACCCTGCTCAGATTCAAGAACGTCGAACGGACATAAGGGAATGGGTCTGGGCAGAGGTACGGGTGACCTTGGAGGAGAAAAAAGCCTCATATGCGGACCCTAAGAGTTTGGCGCAGTCAGTCCTTCAATCCGCTTTGCAGGTATTTGCCGAATGAACAAGATTCTGTGCACCACGGCGGAAAGAATCCCGCAGCAGCTGCAAGCAGACGAGAGAGTGTTCTCGTATTTCAAAGGTGCCAAGCGCAATGGTGTTGGCGCCATTGCCAACCGTTGGCATGGAACACTGAAGCGAGTCGGGTTCCGGCCATCACCGGCAGTTTGGGACTTTGTACAGTTTTGTCTTGCAGTCTGTAGTGCTGACTTGGCCAGCCCCAGAAATACCAGTGCAGACGGGTGGACGCGCACGATCCAACTCACTGTAGGGCTTTGTGAACCGCTGCGGTGGTTACCCCTCAAGCAACATCTTGAGGAAATGCTAAAGATTTTGACTGGCGACTACTGGACCCTGATTTTTAATGATGCAGGGGCTAAGCCTCCTCAGGGAGATGGTGACTATCTCCAGAACGACTGCGTTTCTTTGCTATCAGGTGGGCTCGATAGCCTGATTGGGGGCATCAATTTAGTGACTAAACAAAAGCGCCCTTTGTTCGTTTCCCAGCTTGCGCATAAGGACTCGGAGCGGCAGCGACGCTATGCTAAATTGCTGGCAGGCACTGGCTCACATTATCAGTGGAGCCACGGCATAAGTTTCAAAGGTGTACGGGAATCATCGACTCGTGCCCGGTCCTTGGCCTTCTACGCGTTTGCCGTGCTCGCCTCGACGAAGGTTAACCTACCAAAACCTCAGATCTACATTCCTGAAAACGGCTTTATCTGCATTAATCCTCCGTTGGTACCCGGGCGAGTGTCGAGCCTGAGTACACGCACAACTCACCCGCTCTTCATTGGCATGCTCCAGGATGTGCTTGAAGAGCTTGGGATATCTGTGGAGCTGGTATTGCCTTATCGCTTGCAAACCAAAGGCGAGATGATGCGAGATTGCCTCGATCAAGAGAAGTTGAGAGAGTTGGCTTCAGACTCTACAAGCTGCGGGCGCTTCAGGACTTATAATCGGCAGCACTGTGGTCGTTGTGTGCCTTGCCTGATACGTCGCGCTGCGTTCTTGGCCTGGGAACCAGAATCCGATACCACCAACTATCGCTTTTCATCGGTAGTAGGCAGTGATAAGTCCGGCGGCCCCGATGACCCTATGGCTGTAGCTCTGGCTGTGCTTGATGCCAAGCAGAGAGGACTGGATCGATTCCTGGGTGGCACATTGTCCTTTGCTTCGATTGAGGAACGCCCAGACTATCGCCGAGTCCTTCAGCAAGGTCTTGCTGAACTGGAAGCCGTCCTTGTACAGGATCAATTGCTTTGATCGACTTTCATTGTCACGTAGATCTCTATCCCAAAGCTAGAGAAGTGCATACCGAGACACTGCGTCGTAACTTATTCACTTGGCTAGTAACTACGAGCCCGAAAGCCTTCCAGGCAACGAGCTCGGTGCTCGGTCATCACGAGTCAATGTTGGTCAGCCCCGGTCTGCACCCTGAGATCGCTGGTGATCGTTTCCAGGAGTTGGATCTTCTCATAGAGCTGATTGATGGCGCCAATGCTGTCGGTGAGATCGGTTTGGATGGCTCTAAGAGGTATGTCTCTAGCTACCTAAAACAGAAGCAAGTTTTTGCTACTGCCGTGAAGCGATGCCATGACTTGGGTGGGCGTTCGCTCAGTATCCATTCGAGGCAGGCGGTTCCAGACGTGTTAACGCTACTTAGAGAGTTCCCTGACCACGGTACCCCGGTTTTGCATTGGTTCACCGGATCGGTATCGGAGCTTAAAGCCGCCGCTGCGCAAGGTTGTTGGTTCAGCATTGGCCCAGCAGCTTTCAATTCTGCGGCTGGGAAGGCACTGGCAAAAAGACTCCCGAAGGAAAAGGTCGTTCCTGAAAGTGACGGTCCCTTTGCGCAGTTGGATGACCGTCCTGTGATGCCATGGGATTTCGATATCACAGCCAACCTGCTCAGCGAAGCTTGGTCAATGCCAGCGCTAGATGTTCGTTATCAGTTACTCAGCAATGCCAAGGCACTGCTTGAGCAAATGGATTGCACAACGACAGCGGCAAGCCTCATTTAACACACAAGTTGTAGTCACTACCCTTTAGATGACTGGCTGTATAATTGGCGTAGCCTTTTTTTATCGTGTGAGCGAGAGATAGTTGCCTTTAGCCCGCATGGGGTAGTAGTGCAGGCCCCTTTACTAAGGCTCACTTCCGGCTCCATTGCCTAAACAATGAAGTCCCACCTTGGACCTCGAGCCGGCTGGAAGAAGGCATGAGGTCATTCCAATCCCAGAATGCAAATAATTTTTTTTCGGCTATCCGATTAGGGCAAGTAAGCGGCGAAAAATCAGGTTTCCGACTTTATTTGTAGCTGGTAGCTTTGGTGTTAGTTGTCAAAGTTACCAACTTTTCTCTTCGTGATAGCTAGTCACACGCTGATCCCTTCTCCATGAACTAGACGATAGTTTCCTCGCATGGCTACTCAGCGATCAGGTGTCTCCACAAGATGGCTACCATGGGCTGCGTTGCGGTATTGCCGTCCCTTTGCGGTCAGTTCGGCACACTAGGTCATAAAGCTGAATGATATACCGCCATCGGCCAGGCGCTGGATTACATTAGTGACTTCGGATGCGTCCTTAATTTGTAGTTTTATCCTCTTTTTATCGCCTCCTCAAGGCGCCTTTCCGCACTACGGTCATAGCGTTGTGTGGTAACTAGGTTGGTATGGCCTAAAGCGTATTGCACCGTGAGAACGTCAACCCCACGATCCAGCATATTCGTAGCGAAGGTACGGCGAAAGTCGTGCGGTGCGCACTCTTTTATACCCGCCTGAGCAGCCCTTTCTTTAATGATGAAGTACACAGCCTGGTCAGTAATTCGAAGATCAGTAATCACACCATGGCGGCGCACTCTAGGGAACAGAGGCCCGACATCCCGCCCCAACCGGGTTTGCCATTCCGTGACCTTCTGGAACGTTTCATTGGGCAGAAAGACGAGGCGTTCCTTGTTCCCTTTGCCCAAAATCCTGATCGATTGGCGGCTGCGGTCTATCATCTCGATGTCTATGGATACACTCTCTGATCGACGCAGCCCGGTGTTGACCAGTAAGTGGAGTAGCACGGAATCACGCTCCCCTTTGGGGGTCTCGTCTGTTTCGCATGCGTAACAAAGGGCCTGGATCGCCACATCATCTAAGTGTACGCCCTTAGGCAACCTCGAGCCCCTGACAGACTTGAGATCACTGATCTGATGATGGCTTTCACTGTCCATACGGCCAGCCACCCAGGCCTCACGCGCTACGCCTTTCATGGCAGATAACACTGTATTGATGGTCGCTGGTGCCTTACCCAGCTCACTCATCATTTCGATGATCGAGCGTACATGCTCGCGTCGAATCAGATGCCAAGGGCAACTCTTAATGTCATGACCACCGCTCAGGAGGGCAACTTGCTGGAGGTGCGATCGCATCGTGACCCGGCTTCTGCGAGAATCGAGCCCCATGAGATAGGAGAGCGCAGGGTTTCCTTTCGCCTCTGCCAAGCTATTCGATGCTATAGCAAGGTACCCAGTGCCGGACGGAGGAATAATCGTCAGTGAATCAGCCATTCCTGGCACTCCCTTCCTTCTAAACTGGCAACGTGCTGCTGCAAATAATCAGCCTGGTCAGCAGAACACGCAATAATATCGAGCAAATCGCCGCCTGCATGCAACAGTTCGTGAAAATCTGATGAGCATGGTGACGACTCGACGTAGACTCGCTGGCGACGCAGCCCGCACGTGAGCGTTAAGCTCAAGTGCTCAAGAACTGCATCGGCGTCCTCTATGATGCTAACAATATCGCCCGTATCGCGGACGATGACCATGAAGTCGTTGGTAGTGATAACCACATATCCTGCTCGAGGTGGCATAATCAAGTGATCAAACATCCAATTGCTCTCTTATGGTTGTGATTCTTTCCCTTAGTCTGGGCTAGTATCGGCCTTGCGACTGAGCCGCTTCCTGGCACCAATAGGCGAAGACTTCTTCCAGATGATCGATACATGGTGAGAACCCCTTGAACTCCCCAGCTTCGACGTGCAACACAGTGAACCAGCAGCCCGAATCCCGGCAAAAGATCCGTCGCTTGCCGAGACCACCTAAATCAGCTGCGATTCGATTAATGGCCCGCTGAGCATCATTGGTAACCGATCGTGGACCATCCTGGCCTATGATCAGTACGAGGGTATCCGTGGCGACCACAATTTTGTAGATTGCTTCCAAATCATTCAGCACAGCCTTATTCATGTGATTCTCATACAGCTTACTAGGGTTCACTGCCCTTCTCTACTTTCTTAAATAACTATTTTAATAAGTAGAGAACCTAAGCGCCAGCACTACGGCCTTTTTAACTGTGTACACAGGATCACTCAAAAACGGAAAATATCACCCTAAGTTATTGTTCTATATTCTATTTCTCAAGGTAAAAGCCATTTCCTGAAAGCCTGTACGCAAAATCTAGGCTTTTGGCAGGGCCATCACCCGTAGATTTTGCGAAATAAGGGTATTTTTTAATGGAAAAACACATCCTTGGAGAGATATTTTTGCGCTAGCTTTTAGACCACTGCCAACGGTCTCATATCGTTGACATACAGCCGAGTTAGCTACAAAATGTGCTTTGCACACTTTCACATTGCCTTGTCTGGAAACACATGCCTATATTGCGTGAATACCAACAGCTGCAGGAGCAATCGAAGTCTCTTCGAGAACAACTTATATCGTTTGAGAATCGAGAAGATTTCAAGCGTGAAAGTGCTTTTTTTAACCGCTTAAAAACGTTAATGGCTGATTATAATGAATCGGCCCTGGACGTTATTAAATTGGTTAATACTGAAAAAAGCGTCAGCGAGTCTCCGGCTATACGTAAGAAGCGAATGATAAAGGAATATCGCAATCCTTATGAAAGGGAGATTGTCGAAACAAGAGGTGGCAATCATAAAACCCTGAGGGCTTGGAAGGATCAGTACGGTGCCGAGGTCGTTGATTCTTGGCTTGTCGAAGAGAAATAGCAGGTTATTACTGTAGGCTGACAGAGGTTAGATATGGCCAGCGATAGCAATAAAGACAAGGACATACAAGCAGTTGCGGTTAATAAGCCGCCTCAGCTTGACCTATTCAGCCTGAGCGATAGCCGGGACAGAAATTATAGTAATAGCATCGACATTTACGATGCATTGCCTAAATATTCTCTGGAGAAGCGTCGTCGATTCACAGACCTTAACAGCGCGGTAAGAGAGCGCGAGTGCCGTATAGGCGACCGCGTTATAAAGGTTAAAGTTAAGCCAGCTATTATCGAGAATAGTAAAGGCAAACATGAGCTAGTTTATCCTGGTGAGCGTGAAGAGATTATAGAAGACGCTTTAAGAAAACTGGCTGTTAATGGCGGAAGCGTCATGATCGATGGTAAAGTTGGTGTTCTTTTTACTTTCTACGAGTTGCGTGCTGAGTTACGCCGGAACAAACATGAGTTCAAACTCAGCGAGATAAAGGAGGCGATACTTGTATGCCGTGGCGCACAGCTTGAAACGGTCACCAATGATAATGAAACTGTTATTTCCTCAAGCTTTTTTCCTATGGTCGGCCTAACCACGCGAAAAGATATTCAGATGCGTGAAGGCGATACTAAATGCTATGTACAGTTTAACCCTTTAGTAACTGAGAGCATTCTTAAACAAACTTTCCGTTTATATGACTATAGCACTTCGATGTCGATTAAGAGCCCTCTTGCCCGGTACATGCATAAGCGAATGAGTCACTACTGGAGCCAGGCATCAGCCAACGATCCCTATACGCCTCGTCTTATTCCTTACCTGTCAGGTAGCCCTCGCGGGCTTTCTGATCGCATGGGCAGTAATGTTCGGGCTATGAAAATTGCCCTAGACGTACTCGTTGAGCATGAGGTTATAGCTAGTTATAAAGCGAAGAGAATAACGGAAGGGAAAAAACTTGTTGATATTTACTACACAATCTTTCCTACAGATAAATTTGTCAAAACTGTTAAAAGAGCAAATTACAAAAGTAACTCAATACGGTTAAAGAAAGACTTACATACTATTAGCGAAACATCACTTTAAAATAATATTATCTTATTTCCTTTTGTGAAGTCTGGATCATTGAATGCATTTAGATGGCCTTTACTGCTTAGGGGGATAATGTACACACGGGCAACTCGTCGCCCTTCAAACCCCAGCCAGCCAGGATCGTAATTAACGGGCTGTGCTGCAGGAACCATTGAGGCGCGCATTGCAGTCCAAGCGTGTGCCATCATTGGGGGGAATGTTGCACAGATAGCCGATTCCAGACCCTCTCGATCACCTTGCTCAATAGGGGGAATGTTGCACAGATAGATGCTTCCAGACCTCCTTAATCACCGCGCCAATGACCGTAGCCAACGTCCAGTCACCCTTGTAAGCAGACTGCTATCACAGTAGGCATTCAAGAGTGTAGCTCACAGAACGTAGGTGGGAACGTTGCACCATCAGCCCCCGCGACAGGTCTTTAAAGCACGGCCAGCGTGCTCAAAAGTGTCATTCCTCCCTGGCAGGGGATTGTCGATCAGTAACAATTTGACAACAAAGAAGGTAAGGCACTATATTAAGCAGCTTCAAATGATAACGGTATAAAAGTGCTCTGATAGCTATCAACGTATCCACATTTACTGTGGGTAAGCCTGTGGAAAAGTAGCGTTTTATAGGTGGGAATGTTGCATCGTTTCGGTGGGGATACTGCACAGGTTATTTTCTGACCAGCAATTTAGCCCTCTATAGTAGGTGGGTATATTGCACAGGAGATGCAGAGCGAATCGAATCGATCCTGTCAACCTATCATGCCTTAAATCTTGCAGGTGGGAATGTTGCACAGATGGTGCCTAAATGAGCCAAAATGTGGACAAAAAGACGTTTTCTGTGGACATCAGGAGGATAACTTTGAGCCCCAGGTGGGGATGTTGCACAGCAAGCGGTGGGAATGTTGCATAGCAAGCGGTGGGGACGTTGCATCGGTTTTTGAAAGATAATGCATACTTTTCAGTGGTTTGATGCTTCTTTACTCGCTCGTAACCCTGTTTTAACCCAGCCTTAACCCTTTAACCTTTTTATATTAACCAGCCTTTCCTAACACCCCCCAAGCCACCGAGTTTCTTTGTGGGCCGTTAGAAGAGCAGTATCAACATCACAGCAGGTTTAACAATTAAAGGATAGCCCATAAAAAAGCCTCACCAGCTGGAATGCTGGTGAGGCCATGAAAACGGCATAACCGTTGAAGTTATATCAGCCCCCTCTCTGCAAAGCTGACATGCTCGGTGCCAGCCACAATAATGTGGTCTATCACCTTTACGTCGATCACATCCAAAGCCTCTTGTAGCTTCTTCGTAATCTGACGATCAGCATCACTCTCTTGAGGACTACCGCTAGGATGGTTGTGACACAACAATACGGCGGAAGCATTCGTTTCAATCGCACTTCTAACCACTTCCCTAGGATAGACAGCCGCCTTATCCACGGTGCCTCTAAAAAGCTCCTCATGCTTGATGACTTGATGTTGCGAGTTCAGCCACGTCACTGAGAACACTTCGTAAGGCAGTTCCGCATACTTGAGCGTCAGATAATCAACCGCTATCCAAGGAGCCGTTATCTTTGCACCCTCACTCTCAAGCTGACCATAGAACCGTGCTTCGATGATGTTCAGTGCCTCTGAGATAACAGCATCTTCACTCTCTTTACGCTGCTCTGCGGTCTCTACGGTTCCCTTTCCAGGGAAACTATAAACTTTGGCCGCCTCACTAACTGCGAACATATCCAACTGGTTGGTGTGCTTCATCATTCTCTCCTCTCTCATTCCCGCTGCCGGGTCTCGATTAGAGTTAGGGGAAGCACTGACCCCCCACCGGCTGTCACCTAGCGCCCTATCCCTTCTTGAGACCTGCACTACTGCAGGAATGAGAGAGGAGATAGATCATGAGCAAACGTGCAATCGATGGTATCCGCGAAGCACTCATACAAGGTTTGATGGAAGGCACAGCCCCCTGGCAGAAGCCTTGGAAACCAGGCGACAAAGATGTGAGCCAGCCCTATAACGCCTCTTCAGGGCGTTCTTACACTGGCTGGTCAAATATCATCAGTCTCTGGATTGCTTCAGATAAAAACGGCTACACCAGCCCTGCCTGGGTGACTTTCAAGCAAGCGAAGGATCTCTGCACTCACCCCCGCAAGGGCGAAAAGGCCACTCCCGTGGAATTTTGGAAATTCCACAAAAAGCGCGAGAAGAAGGAGAACGGCACAACGGAGGAGAAAATCATCCCCGTGAACCGTATCTTTTATGTGTTTAACGAGGAGCAGCTGGCGGACCCATTGACAGAGGCTGCAAAGCCACCTGTCTTAGAAGCTCAACCTGAGCCCGTGCAGTTCGTTGCACGGCTGATTGAAGCATCGGGCATCCCTTTAAGCTGGGGCGGTGACAAGGCCTACTACAGGCCCTCTACGGATGGCATACGCCTGCCCCGTCCTGAACAGTTCCATGAGGTTAGTGAAATTGCGGCCACCGGCCTGCATGAGCTGATCCATGCTACTGGTGCTCCCTCGCGCCTCAACCGGGACAAGAGCGATCGCGCTCGAGAGGAAGTAGTGGCAGAAGCTGGCGCCTGGCTTGCAGCCATGCGCTTTGGTCTCCCTGCTACCCCCGAAAACTCGGCGTCCTACCTCACTGGATGGGCTTCACGGCTCAAAGGTGACCAGGCCAAAGAGATCGACCGTGCTCTGGCTGATGCGCAGAAGGCGGTCAACTTCATCGAGCAAATGGCACAACAGTGCGGTTTGATCGACGGAGAAGAAGACTCAACTGCAGCAACCGCGGCAGCTTGATTTTTTTCTTTACCATTCAACAGCCTCCCCCTCGGGAGGCTTTTTTTTGTGTTTAGTCACTGCGGTGGGGATGTTGCACCGATCCCGCAACAGCTATGGCTTTCAACATTGGCACGATCTTTCCCAATAGATTTCCTGCACTGGTTGCATTCTTAGGTGGGAATGTTGCACAGCAGATCATCTAGTAGGCTGCGCTAGCATTATTTTTAGGGTTAGCGAAGCTGTTGACTATATTGTATGTATGTATCTTATGTATAATACATACATACAATACATACACTAGGAGATAGCCCGGCATGACTATTAAGCCGGAAATACGGCAACGCATCATTGATGCTGCCGAGAAGCTGGTATCCGAAGGCATCGACAGGCCCACCAATGAACAGGTGCGCGAATGCCTGGGTGGTGGCTCCCTGTCGCATATTTCCCCGGTCATGCGTGAGTGGCGCGATAGCCTAAAAGACAATGCCATCGCTGTGCGAGAAATGCCGAATGAGATCCGCACTGTCTTGGAGCGGGTTGGAGCTGAACTATGGCGCTCCGCTAGCCAGCACGCTGATGAAGAAGTCGAGAAGATACGCGCAGAGTCCGAACAGCGCGAGAAAGCTGCCAACGAAGAGCGAGATGAGGCGCTACGCGAGATTGAGCGACTAGAGGCCAGCATCGCAACCTTGCGTGAACACGGCCATCAGGATGGGCAGCGCATTGAGCAGCAGACGGAGGAGATCCATACGCTTGTGACGGAGAATGCCACCGCAAGGCAGCGGGCAGCGGATGCTATGGGACGAGTTACCGATTTACAAGACCAGCTCTCCCGCCAGAATCAGCAATTGGAAACCATGCGTGTTGAAGCGCAACGGCAACAAACGTTGGTCGACCACTTGCGAGACGAGAAAGCCGATAGCAGCGCCCGGTTGGCCACAATTGAAAGCGAGCTTAAAGCCGCTACACGGGAACTGGAAACCTCTAGTAAACGTGAATTGCAGCTCCAGAAAACGCTCGAGGCCGTCAACGAAGACCTCTCTTCTCTTCAGCAGGAACATGCCAGCCTACGTGCGGAGAATGCCTCTGTTATGAGGCGCAGCGGTGAGCTGCAGGACGAGAACGCAACGCTTCGTACCGATCTCGACAAGATCAAGACATCTTCCAGCGACGCCCGTAGCGAGCTGAAGACAGCGACTAAGCGGATTGAGGAGTTGGCAAATATTCAGGAAGAGCACTCAGAAACCCGGACACAGCTGGCAATCGCTTTATCCCGCGAAGAGGATCTGCGCAAGCAGTTAGCTGACCATCAGAAACGGCTAAAATCAAACAAAAAAGACTAGGGACCAAAGGCAGAGTGATGAGGTACAGGTCAGCCAGGTTACTGACCGGGCTCATGCTGATAATGGCACCAACCGTGGCCACTGCTGATATTATCATAGGCACCTGGTACGTGCGCCAGCTTGGCTGATTACCGATTGCCAAAGTGATACACCCTGGTAGAAGCGCAGAATGGATTCTTCTCCAGCACGAGCAAGTTCAAACCCAAATTACACCGGCTTTCCAATCCTTATATCTAGGGAGGGAAAGATTACTGAGGAAGCCCTGGACATTTGTATAGCGCATCTGATCAAGCGTGGCAGGGTTCAATCCAGGAAGTCGTGGATAACATGCCGGAAAGCGTTGTATCAGTTCTTTGGCTGGTGTGAGGTGAATGCTATTGACTGGCGTGATGTGGGCAATGACCGAGAAACTACGGTATTCGCGGAGTTCCGGGGCTGGAACCTAAGCCCCGAGGGCGGTGCCTTGCCGCAGCAACGGTGAATGCCCGGCTACGACTTCTTTGCGCATTCTATCGGTATGGCACCAAGTGTGGTTGGGTGATGACTGTTCCGTATGCCATGAAAACGGTAATGGTTAGGCAACCTACAGGCCTCCTCGCTCACGTCGGTGCGAGTGGAGGAAGACGTACGACCGCAGATGTCACGCTGAAGACGCCACGAACCGTAATTTGGGTGCTAAGCAAGCATCAATCGATTGATCTCCTGAGTGCCATCACCAATCCCACGCATACGCTGTACTCAATGATGCAATCCAAGGCTCAGACCTATGCCTTGCTCTACGTGCGCGACCGACTGGGCCATGCCTCGGTCGCAACTACTGAGAAATACTTGCACTGTCTCTAATTTTAATTAGTTTGATAGACGCAAATAATAGGCTGCTTTTGGCCGAGGCTATGTGAAAACTCTCGAGCCGTAAACAACATGGTTGACGTAAGCGAAATCGGTAGAATTTTTATAAATGAAAAGCTTTAGAGTCAGCGAAAGAGCACCGCAACCAACAGGCCAGCTTTGATCACTCAATTAAAGGGTCATAAACTGCTCATCTTCCTAGTCTGTAAACGCGTAGACATCGTAAGGACCGTCTTGTGGCCCTGGCATACCTGGCGTACCAATCGGCATACCTGCTAAACCAATTCCATCTATTTTAGGCTGTTGCTCAAACAGCGCCTGCACGGCTTCCATTGGAACGTGGCCTTCGATCCAATACTCGCCCATCTCAATGGTATGGCATGAACCCAGGCCATAGGGCACGCCTGCCTGCTGCTTAATATCACCCAGCTCTACATCGTCAATAATCGTCACTTCTACGCCGAGCTCTTCAAGATGGCGTGCATAAGCGTCACAGCAGCCGCACTGGGGGTTTTTATACAATGTTGCCTCTGGCGGTAACGCCGCCTGGGCGGAGACCGCCCCAAGCAGCATGGAACCAGAGAGTAAAAGCTTGGTGCTCATATGTTGCATTATTTTCAACTCCTTAGCGTGAACGACTGAAGAGGTACTTGGCCAGCGAAGCGATCGCCAAGCCAATTAATAACAGCATGGCCAGGGGCATCAACCAGCCTAGCCACCCCATTGACCCCATAAAAGCAAAACATTCCGCGTTCATCATGCCATCACTCCTAAAAAAAGAGGCAATCGCCAAGGCTTATTGCGGGCCATGGTGGCTGGGCATGCTTCCACTCATCTGTTCACGCTGCTCGTCGGTTAGTAAGTCCTGCATCTGGTTATGCATGCGCACGTTATCAGCCATCATATCGCCATGAAGGCTGGCCATTTGAGCATGCAGCGTCTTTACTTTCCATTGTTCAGGGCGTTCAGTCTGCATGATTTGCATCATGTCGTCGCGCAGGTTCATCAATTCGCCCATCCGCTCAAGCTGGGCCGCGCGGTGTTCTTGGCGCATCTCACGCATGGTACTCATCTGCTGCTCGTCGAGCATACCGCCCATGCTCCCCATGCCTCCCATCATTGGACAAGGCATCATCCCGCTTTGCCCTCCCATCATCATTCCTGGGTACATGTCTTCTTGACTGCCCATCATCATGCCCGAACCCATACCGACTTGGCCGTCCATCATATTGCCCTGACCTTGGGCGCCTTGGCTCATACCTTGAGCGAAAATGGCGCTGCTGGGGACACTGAGGCTTGCAGCCAGACCAATGGCAAAGATCATCTTGTGCTTAACCATGATATTTCCTCTTATCATGTTGCTGGTCGAGACATCGCCTTATCCATTAAAAATGGAAGAAGGCGGAGTTAGCTTTCGTTATAAACCTACAACCTATAGGTGGCCCAAAGGTAAAGGAGAAACCGATCCCAATACCTAAGTGTTGTCACAGATCATTTTTTCCGCCATTTTCAGCCCTGTTTCAGGTTGGCACGTTATAACACCGACTCATTTCCATGAAGAAAAGCACGACGCCATGCGCCTTGTTCGCCAAACAGGGCAGATGAACGATGTAAGAAGGCTCAGCCGAATCAGTTTTAGCGCCTCCGCGATGAAGTAACGGCATCCATTCAACCCTAAAAATATATAAGGATACGGTATGCAAAAGAAGACGAGTTCGCTCCCTATCATTCACGCTACCTTAGCAACGCTGTTGCTGTCGCTAGCAATCCCAGTGCTGGCCCATGAAGGGGGCGCAAGCACTTCACCTAAGGATGGCGTGACCATTCAGGATTCCCCAGCAGAGATTGGCATTGAGTTTGGTGGCATGATGCGTATCACCCAGTTTGAAGTGACAGGCCCGGACGGCTCTGTTCCTCTTGATGGTCAGCCAGGCAGTGAACAGGTCGAACGCTACTTCGTAAAACCAGGTGAAATTCTTTCGGCTGGGGACTACCAGGTACGCTGGCGCGGCCTATCGGATGACGGGCACATGATGACCGACGGTTTTAACTTCTCGGTCGAGCCCTGACCCATGGCCTGGTGGTTCTCCGTAAATAGCCTCGACGTCTGGACCGTCGCGATGATTCTCGTGGCGGCCGGGGTTTACCTCAGTGCCCTAGTCGCGACGGGAGCCGTGTTGTTTTGTCTAGCATTTCCCCAACTCCCTGAACATGACCGGAGGCACGTCGCCCGCATGGGTGTCCTTGCTGTCTGGGCCGGGATTATCCTGATTCTGTTCCAGTGGCCTTTAGAAGCTGGTTACCTTGGGGGCGGCAATATAGCGGCTGCAACCAACCCAATGCTACTCGGGATCGTGTTCGAGGGTGCGTCCGGGACCCGGCTGATACTGGTGGTAACTGGCTTGCTGTTGGTCCAGGCGATTCAGCTCAATAACTTAACACTCTCAAAAACAGCCAACAGCTTGAGCCTAGTAGGCGTTTTATTGGTGATGCTGGCATTCGTGCAGGTGGGGCATACAGTAAACACCCCACGCCTCGTTCTGGCTGTCTTGCTGATCGTTCACCTGATGGCGGCAGCATTCTGGGTAGCCTCGCTGTGGCCGCTGTTCCACTTAGTGGGGCAACATTACAACCACGGCAATACCGCCCGCATTCTGACCCGTTTCGGGCAACTCGCCATGGGCGGAGTTGGCGTGTTGGTACTGGCGGGCGTCACTTTGGCCACGCTGCTAACAGGCGGTCTCACACCCCTGCTCACCACGGCATATGGACAGTTCTTGATCGGCAAGGTATTGATTGTGGCGGCGCTACTGTTATTTGCTGCCGCGAACAAGTGGCGGCTTGTGCCGGCCTTTGAGAGCGGCGACGCAACAGCCCCAGGACGGTTACAGAGAAGTATTGCACTGGAGATGGTGCTGGTCGCGGTTATCTTGTTGATCACGGCAGTGCTGACAAGAGTGTCATCACCGAATGGGTGACTAACAGGTCAACCACCTTGTTGAGCCGTTCCAGAGCTCGAAATTAACGGTCTCCTTCTTATGGGCCTTACGCTGAGGTTTAGGCGGAGGCTGCCATAGGCAATTGCACCAACAAGACGAAAAGTCATTGCTGCAGCGTTGACTCTAATCAGGGGGGGCAGGATCCATCATCATGTTAGAAATGCTTTTGGGTAGCAGGCCATATTTTTACGTTAGGTTCAGGCTCGTTTCAGGTTAACGCCGTATAAAGAACAAGTGACAATAACCTCTGAGGTAAATGACCATGCGCAACATCTCCTTAACAACGTCTTTGTTTGCCCTTTCACTCAGTTTGATAACGAGTGCGGCATGGGCTTCGCCCGGCCAAGGCAGTGGTGACAATGGCCTAACCGAGGCTGACGTTGACCGCACGATCAGCCTTGAGGCTGGCGATATGTGGTTCGACCCTGAAGAGCTAGAACTGGCGGCTGGGGAGGTGGTTAAATTTGAAATCACCAACACCGGCAATTTAGAGCATGAATTTGTGATTGGTAGCAAAGAAGCCCAAGAAGAGCATCGAAAAATGATGCTAGACATGGCCAATGGCGGAGGCCATGACATGTCGAATATGGCACACGGTGAAGGCCACGATATGTCCAATATGTCAAACGGCGATGGTCACGATATGGCCAATATGAGTATGGAAGGCGTCACCATTGCACCTGGCGAGACTGGGTCTCTATTATGGCGTGTTCCTGATAATGTTAACGCGCTAGAGTATGCATGTAACATTCCCGGCCATTACGAATCCGGCATGTACGGCAATTTTTCTCTCTAATCTGACGTATATCCATGAAACTGTTGCTACTTGAAGATGATGACTTGCTAGCGGAAAGCTTGGCAGAGAGTCTCAAAGACAACGGTTACCTGGTTGATTTGGCCGCTTCCTTGAAAGCGGCCAAGTCGCTGATGGCAACCGAGCATTATGAACTGGCGATCTTAGATGTCGGTTTGCCCGACGGCTCAGGGCTGGATCTGCTCGCCCAGTGGCGCAGGCAAAAACGCGACACGCCTATTTTGATCCTGACGGCCCGCGATACCTGGGAAGATAAAGTTGTCGGTCTTGAGACGGGGGCCGATGACTATCTTACCAAGCCCTTCCACGAAGCCGAACTGATGGCCCGGCTGAAGGCCTTGCTACGCAGGCAGTCTGGTCAGTTATCTCAAGTGATCACGCTTAACGGCATTTCGTTGGATGAAGCGGGTCAACGCGTGTGCTTAGAAGGTGAAACGTGGCGTTCGCTCACGGCGACCGAGTTTCGGTTACTACGCTACTTAATGCTGCATCCTGATCGCATTCACTCGAAAGAGCAGCTACTAGAGCAGCTCTATGCATTGGATCAGGATGCCGCCGCGCCTAACTTGGTCGAAGTCTATGTCGCTCGTCTGCGTCGTTATCTAGGCAAAACAATTATCCAAACTCGCCGCGGCCAGGGGTATTTCTTTGCTTCACATTGATCGGCGTAGTTTACGTATTCGACTACTCGCCTGGCTAGCCCGGATTTCTCATGAGGGGATAAAAGAAAGCGGCTGAAAGTGCTATAGTTTCAGGACCTTACACCGTTCACCAAGCACCAACAGCCGCTATCCAAAATGGTACCTGAAAAACTGACCTTCTCGCCACTGTCTCGCCGTCAAATTGAAGCCGATTTCTCCGGTGGTCATATCACCTCCGATGCCGGCCTGCTTTTGCTTCGCGAAGTCGACAACCAACACCAGCTCACTCAGCGCCTGGCTACGGTGCTGGACGATGCCCGTAATCCGGTACTGGTTCGCCACAAGCTTCAAACCATGATCCGGCAACGGGTCTTTGGCGTAGCCGCCGGATACGAAGATCTGAACGATCACGAAACGTTACGCGCTGACCAGGCACTTCAGACCGCGACTGGCGAAGAGGCCATTCTGGCGGGCAAATCAACACTGTGCCGAATGGAGCAGCGCGTAGACCGGCAGGCCGTGGTCAAGGCCCACGAACTGCTGTGGCATCACTTCATTGAACAGCACGAGACTCCACCCAAGGAAATTGTGCTGGATTTTGATGGCACCGACGTTCCGGTGCATGGCGACCAGCCCGGCAAGTTCTTTAACGCCTACTACAATCACCATTGTTACTTCCCACTGTACGTGTTCTGCGGTCGCCATCTGCTGGTGAACTACCTGCGCACCAGCAACCGAAGCGACAGCCGCCACAGCTGGGCCATTCTGGCCCTGCTGGTGAAATTCATCCGGCAGTACTGGACGAATACCCGCATCGTGTTCCGGGGTGACAGCGGCTTTTACCGTCCCCGATTGCTGAGCTGGTGCGACCGGAACAACGTGGACTATCTGGTGGGCCTCAGCAAGAACAGCCGGCTGCTCAAGGAGGTAGACGTACCCTCGATGCTGGTTCGCAAGGCTCACAACGAACTGGGTGAAAAAGTCTGCGCCACCTATCGATTCCAGTACCAGGCCCACACCTGGAAACACCCCCGCTGGGTGATCGCGCGTCTGGAGGAGGGCGAACTGGGTGCCAACCCCAGGTTCATTCTCAGCTCCCGTTACGACGACGGCGTTAAACTCTACTACGAGCAATACTGTGCCCGGGGTGACATGGAAAACCGGATCAAGGATCAGCAGTTGTGTCTGTTCGCAGATCGCACCTCCAGCACGCGGTGGTGGACCAATCAGTGGCGGTTGCTCTTATCGGGCTTTGCCTACACGTTGTTCGAGCGATTACGGGCCCACTTGAAGAAGACCCCCTTCGAGAGAATGAGCGCCAGTAACCTGCGGCTGAAGCTGATCAAGGTGGGCGCGGTCATCATTCGCAACACTCGACGCATACGGGTGTTGATGAGCGATGCCTATCCTTACAAAGACGAACTCTCTGACCTGGTGCGTCAACTGGTTCCGGAATAGAAGCCTGGGCTCCCCCGGCCCGACTCAATGGGGGAAAGGGGGCCGTGTGTCCGGACAACAGAAATTGATCAGTTATTAATCAATCGCGGCCGCAAATGAGCGGTAGTGGCGGTAACCTGCACAGTCTGCGAGACTTGCCGGGGACCTATGAGAAATCCGGGCTAGGAGTCTGCGCGGCAGAAACGTTTTGAGCCCTCGTTTCCGCCAGACCGGATCATTGTCTGGCCGGAAGGAGTGTTCGCGATATCGGATCGGCTCCATCATCGCTTTCGATCCAGCCAGTTAACCGGTTAAAAGGGGCATCGCAGGGCCCCAGCTGTACCTACCGTGAGCCAAAGGCTGCCTCAGCGACTTATGCCAACCTCATCAGTGAACTCATGCGCCTGAGATTGAGCGACAGACAGACAAGATCCCATTCACCCTGCACCGCCTGAAGGCCCCGCAAGCCGAACTGCCGGAAGCCCAGGACATTCTTGATCCAGCCATTCACCGCCTCAACCATGTGCTTGTGCTGAGCGTAGACTGCTCGCCCCTCCGCCGTGGTAAGCTTCTCCTCCATGCGGGCCGTCGCCGGGTACCGGCTCGCGTTTATATCTCCGGTTTTTTTGCCTTCCCGGCGCAGCGAGACGTAGCCATCTATGCCTTTTGTCTCCAATGCCTGCAAGTCTTCCTCTTTGCGATAACCCGCATCAGCCAGACATTGGCCTGGGTAACTTCCCAGAGTTTCTTTTACCTCGCCCAGCAGCGGCACCAGACAGCCGTTATCACTGGGGTTGTTACCCTGGCGGTTGCCCACGATGATCTGGAACTCGCCATCCACGGCCAGTTGGCCGTTATAGCATTGCTGGAACCCATCATTCGTTTTCATGATCCGGCTTTGGGGGTCGGTAAAGTTACTCTGAGCCTTGTCCTCCGGAACTCCATAATCTCTCTTGAAGTTCCGGCCACCCTTGGGTGAGCGGCGATCATCGTCTGGATGCCGGCCTTTGGCCTCATCTTGCGTTTTTTGATCCGCTTCCAGTTTCTCCTTCGCTGCCCGGATCTTGTCCAGCCGCCCCTGACGGTGCTGAAGCTCTTCGGGTAACTCGTCGCCCCGCTGATCCGGGCCAAACTGTTGGTCTTCCGATTCATCCACACGGCGAGCCTGGCCACAAAGCTCATCAACCTCTTTTGACAGACGGGCTTCTTCCTCCCGCATGCGGTCATAGCTCATGGCCTTGTGCTTACTGGCGTTGGCCCGGACCTTGGTGCCATCAATCGCCAGCGTACCGAGAGTAACCAATTCCGCTTCCTGGGCGATCCGGACCACCTGAATAAATACGGCCTTGAACGCAGCCAGGTGTTGCTTGCGAAAATCGCAGATAGTGCGGTGTCTGGGGAAATTGCCAGCCGCCAGGACCCGAAGGGCGACATCTTCTTCCAACTTCCGGGCGATCTTTCGTGATGAAAACACGCCGGTCGCGTACGCATAGATCAACACCTTCAACATCATCCGCGGATCGAAAGGCGAGTTGCGCCGACCGCTCCCTTCATACCGGGCGTAGAAGGCACTCAGATCCAGTTCCTCGACCACGTCACTGATGAAATAGGCCAGATGCCCTTCGGGCAGCCACTCGTTCAGGCTCGGGGGAAGAAGCAGTTCCTGATCAGGTGAATAGGGGCGGAAGGTGGTTCCCATCGGATTCTCCGGTGCTGAAGAATTTTTACGTATTATGCCAGAAGGTGGCTCCTGCCGCGCAGACTCCTAGCATAGGCCGGTAACAAACTGTCGAAACCGGCAAGAAGTCCCATTGTGGCAGCTCCTTGTATAAGGCGGCGCCTGGACACACCTGCATAGAAATGTCTATCGCTCATAGGTTGCTCCTAAAACCATGTATATACAGCTTCTCGCGTTCGTGGCTCGATTGTTGACGCTACCCGGTGCAACTGAAATCAAACTGAAAAGTCGACCGGTAACCCCCCATTTTTAACGGGTTGCTGTTTTTCTGGGGAGTTGCCGTTACTGGTACAATCCATGGCAGACTGGCGAAACTTTCCCACCTCGAAAAACGGCGCTTACAAATGAAAATTCTGATTGTTGAGGACAATGCGGTACTTGCCAAAAGAATATCGGACTGGCTTGCGCAGGCGCACTACACAGTCGATATCGCCAAAACCGGCAAAGAAGCGGACTCGTTGATTGAAACAAGCTCCTACCAGGCCGTTATTCTCGATATCGGACTGCCCGATGAAAATGGACTGTCTTTAATGCAAAGATGGAGAAAAAACGGGAAAAAAGAGGCCATCCTTATTCTGACCGCACGCTCCAACTGGACTGAGAGAGTAGAAGGGTTGAACGCGGGTGCCGACGATTACCTTCCCAAACCGTTTGAGTTTGATGAACTGAAAGCCCGGCTCAGTGCGATTATCCGCAGAAAGGACGGCAGAACGACAGACCAGATCAGCGTCGACGGATTTCATCTCAACGCCACCTACCGAACGCTTACCACGCCCGACCAGAAAGAGTTCAGACTGACAGCTACGGAATTCCGCCTTTTGCAGTGTTTCCTCCGTTCACCGGACCGGGTGTTTTCCCAGGACGACCTGGTTGAAACCCTCTACAACATAGAAAGATGCCCCACCAGAAATGTTGTTCAGGTCTATATAGCCAGGCTCAGAAAAATAATAGGGGGCAATAAAATCAAGACTTTGCGTGGCCAGGGCTACTTCTTCGAAAAAGATCCTAACCGCTGAACGCCCGAGTGAACCAACCAGGTTAAAATATGTCTGCTCCGAAAAGTATCCGCAGAACAGCCATTCAGTATGGGGCTGTTTTCAGCCTCGTATATTTTACTCTGATATTCTTTTCACACACCTACGTGATAAAGCAACTATCGGACGAGTCCAGGAAGCAACACCTGAACAAAGAGCTGGGAAACTTTCAGGCAATCATTGAGGCTGAATCCCCCACAACCGACGACCTCAGCAACATGATCAATCAGTTTGAAATGCTTCTGGGGCATGCCATCGTCATCGAAACGGCTAGCGGAAGCGTCCTGGCGAGCCCGAACTTTGACCAGAGCCAACTGCAGGGCGCTGCAGAGAAGCCCGAGGGTTTCATCCACATAGCGCAGGGTGCGAACACGCTTTTCGGGCTCAAACGCATTTTCTCCGCCAGTGAAAAACTGGCCTCAATCACCGTTCTTGAAACCGAGGGGGCGCTCTCTGAACGACCGCTGAAGGCCCACCTGACATTGCTCGGTGCCTCGGCCGTTCTTCTGGCGATACTGCTGGCACTGATTGGAACCACCACACATCTGACGTTAAAGCCCATCAGTAGGATAAAAGAGGACCTGAGACGGCTCCAATCCGGGAAACAAAGTCGTCTGAACCCTCACGTGCCGGAAGAGTTTCGTCCGCTGATCCGGCAGCTCAATGATTTGCTCGAGCTGTCAAACCGGCGGCTGGACCGCCACCGCCGCCTGAATTCCGATCTCTCTCACCTGGTCAAAACCTCTATTTCTGCCAATCTTGCCATTTTGTCGGATATCGATACCTTGCCTCCGTCCCGGGAGGATGTTGTGTTTATGGCCTCTAACTTGCGGGAGCTTGACAAATCCCTGAAATACCGGATGAGCAAAGCAGACATATCAGGCAGACAGATGGGACGGACGTGCATGCCGGTTGAAATCACGGCAAGTGTCATCACCGTTATGGAAAAAATCTTCCCTGACACGGTTTTTCGCCTCCACACCAACTTACCTGAAAACTTCAGCTGGCCAATGGAGCGACAGGATCTTTCAGAGCTACTTGGCAATTTACTCGAAAATGGCGGGAAGTGGTGCCAGACAACCGTCGACGTTACAATCGCCCGCACGTCATCAGGACTCTCCATAGAAGTAGCGGACGATGGCCCCGGAATTTCTCCCGAGGCGGCAGCCACTGTCATGAACAGGGGTACCAGGCTGGATGAAACGGTCGCCGGTTTCGGGCTCGGATTGTCCATCGTGTCCGAGATTGTCGAAGACAACCTCGGACAGATGAACATGGGTACCTCAAAAAACGGAGGAGCCAGCATTGTCATTCTACTGCCACTTCCGGATTAGAAAACCTCCAGAAAGGCAACCGTCGATGACGCAGCGCGGCTTCTCCCATTTTTTACCGTTGGATATCACTCACCTTGGCTCTCGAAAAGCGACCGAACAGAACCGGCAAAACAAACAGCGTCAGGAAAGTTGCGGTGATAAGGCCGCCAACAATCACGCTGGCCAGTGGCTTCTGGATTTCAGCACCCACGCCCGTCGACAACAGCATCGGTATCAAACCGAGTGCCGAGGTTATTGCTGTCATCAAGACAGGACGTAAACGGGAGACGGCACCTTCAAACACCGCGGCATCCATGCTCAACCCATCCTGTATTCGCTGATTGATGCTTTCGACCATGACGACCCCGTTAAGCACCGCCACACCAAACAGTGTGATAAATCCAACGGAACTGGGGACTGAAAGGTACTGGCCGGAAATCCAGAGCGAAAAGACGCCACCAATGACAGCAAGCGGCACGTTGACAAGGATTAACAGTGCCTGACCAACCGAACTGAAAGCAAAGTACAGCAACAGCGCAATCAGGCCCAGAGATACAGGGACCACAATGGTCAATCGTTTCTGAGCTCGCTGCTGGTTTTCAAACTGACCACCAATATCCACCGAATAGCCGGGGGGAAGGTTCACTTCTGACGCGATAACATCCTGAATATCGGCAACCACACTGCCCATGTCACGACCCTGCACATTAGACTGAATGACCACACGGCGCTGAACGTCATCGCGGCGCACCTGAGGCGGACCGGACTGAATAGAGATATCGGCAACATCACCAAGTCTCACCCAGGCTCCGGACGGCGCCTGTAACCTGAGATCGGCAATGGCATCCCGGTCTTCCCGGAAACGTTTGGCCAGACGCACATAGATATCATACCGCTCGTTGCCGTTGATGATCTGGCCCGCAGCGGCACCACCCAGTCCGTCCCGGACGACACTCATCACATCAGACACGGCGAGTCCGTACCGGGAGAGTGCCTGACGGTCTGGCTGAACCACCAACTGCGCTTCACCGGCAATCTGCTCCATGGCCACGTCCCGGGTCCCCTGAACAGTTCGGACCGCCGCTTCGATCTGTTGGCCTTTCTCGGCCAGCACCTTGAGATCCGGGCCAAAGAGTTTGATGGCCAACTGCGCGCGGACACCAGACAACAATTCGTCAACCCGAGTTGCAATAGGCTGAGAAAAGTTAAACAGTAGCCCCGGGTGCTGTTCGAGCTTCGCCTCAAACAGGGCCTGCAATTCATAGCGATTACTGGCGCTGGTCCACTCGGCTGTTGGCTTGAGGCCAATGTAGATTTCGATGTTGTTGACGGGCTCCGGATCGCCGCCTATTTCCGCCCGCCCCGCCCGGGACAGCGCGTAGGTCACTTCTGGAAATTCCATCAGCATGGCTTCCAGTTTTGGCGCCACTTCAAGCGCCGTATCAAGGCTTGATGAAGGGGCCAGGGTCACCCGGAGGTTAATCGTGCCCTCTTCCAGTTCAGGCACGAACTCCGTGCCGAGTCGTGGCACAACCAGCGCCGCCAGCACAACAAGAACAGCCGCCGCGCCAACAACCACGCGGCTATGCTTCAGTGACCAGGCAAGCCCCATGCGATAGAGCTTTTCCAGGGGTTTTAGAATGAAGCTTTCCCGCTCCCGGATACCCTTACGGAACATGTATGACGCCAGCGCGGGTACAACCACCAGAGCGACGATCACAGCGGACACAATGGCCAGCATGATGCTGATCGCCATTGGCTGGAAAAGCTTGGCTTCCACACCTTCAAAGCTGAATAAAGGCATGAAAACGACCAGGATAATCGCCGTCGCGAAAAAAATTGGTCGCGCCACTTCCCGGCCTGCCTCCTGCAGTCGAAGCGCAATGCCATGGTCATCGTGTGACGCGTCCAATGGGTCAGGGTCGTTTTTCACCAATTCATCCCGACGGGCGTCATGCTCAGCATCCGGATGCGTCAGATGTTTGAACATGTTCTCGACCATAACAACAGAGCCGTCCACCAGCATGCCAATTGCCACAGCAATGCCGCCCAGAGACATCAGGTTGGCCGAGAGACCGAACCAGGCCATGATCATCAGCGCAATACCGATAGAAATCGGTATAGAAAGCAGCACGAGCGTTGCTGCCCGAAGATTCATCAGGAACAGGGCAAGCACGATCGCAATAAACACAAAAGCCAACAGAAGTGCATTGGTCACCGTCTCTACGGCCTTGGTCACCAGATCCGCCTGGTTGTAATAGGGCTCAAAACGAACCCCACTCGGAAGCGCCTGATTTATGCGATCAATGCGGGCCTCGATGCCGTCGATGGTGGCTTTTGTGTTGGCCCCCATTCGTTTGAGTACAATGCCAGAAACCACTTCACCCAGTTGTTCAACCTGACCGGCTTCATCCTTCCGGGTCATGGTTACCGCACCCTGGCGAATTTCAGTGCCCAGCGCTACCTCGGCGACATCGTTCACTGTCACTGTAATGCCATCACTGGTTTTAACGGGCACCTGACGGATCTGCTCGAGCCCCTGCTCGCCATTACCCAGCCAGCCCATACCGCGAATAACCAACTGCTCCTGCCCGCGGCCCATATACCAGCCCCCAACATTGGAGTTGTTGTTCTCCAGGGCTTCCATGACATCGTTCTGTGATAAGTCATAGGACAGCATTCGCGCCGGGTTCAGGTTAACCTGGTACTGGCGGACCTCTCCGCCAAACGACAGGATTTCCGTAACCCCTTCAGCCGGTATCAGCAACAGTTTGACCAGCCAGTCGTGCAAGCTGCGCAATTCCATTGCGTCGTACCCCGAATCCGGGTCCGCTATCAGCAAGTACTGGTAGACCTGGCCAAGACCGGACGTATTCGGCCCCATTTCAGGCACCCCGACCCCGTCCGGAATCAGCTCCCGCGCGGCCTGCAACCGCTCGAAAACCAGTTGGCGCGCGAAATAGATATCCGTGCCCTCTTTAAAGACCACGGTGACACCAGACAACCCGGTTTTGGAGATGGACCGAACCTCCTCAACATCCGGCAACGCATACATCACCGCTTCAATGGGATAGGTGATCAGCTGCTCGACTTCCTCAGCCGCAAGTCCGGGCGCCTCTGTATTAACAGCGACCTGGACGTTTGTAACGTCGGGGAAAGCATCAAGATTCAGTTTTGGTATCTGAAACGCGGCCGTGGCGATAAGCACTGCAAGCGCAATAAGAACCAACAGGCGGTTCTGAACCGCCCAGTCGACAACTCGGTTGAACATAATGACTCCCGGAATCAGTGGTTGTGCGGATCAAAGCCGCCTTTGGCAATTTCAGAGGCCACAAAAAATGCGCCCCGCAAAACGACTCGTTGGCCCGCAGCCAGGCCGGAAACCTCACGGAGCCCGCCAATTGAGCGGCCCAGTTCCACTTCCACGGGTTCATACTCGCCTTCGGCCTCTTCCACATAGACCGTCCAGTCGCCGTCCGCGCCACGCATCAATGCAGTCTCCGGCACGGCAAGCACCGGCTCGCTGGTCTTAAAACGAAAATACACATCTGCGAACATTCCTGGATGAAAACGATCTTCAGGATTGTCCAGCTCCAGCCTGACAATCCGCGTGCGGGTCACAGGATCAATGGTGTGGGCTTCCTGGGACACCGTTGCCACGGCCACACGACCCGCTGCCCTGACTTCGGCTTCCGCGCCCTTCTCTAGAACAATGTCGGAGCTTGCTGGCAGATGGGCTTCTACCCAAAGCTCACTCTCATCAGCAAGAGTCACCAGCGGCTGGCCAGCCTCAACTCTTTGTCCTTGCTCAAACTCATCGGTCAGTACTGCACCATCCACGCGAGCCCTGAGCATGTATTCACCGAGACTATCCACCCCGCTGGCCTTCAACGCACCAATGTCATCATCGTTCAGCCCGTAAGCAAGCAGAGTCGCGCTTGCCGCTTCAATGTTGGCTTTCGCTGTATTGAACCGCTGATCGCCAACCACGGAACGACCCAGCCCGCTGATTCGCTTCCATTCAGGAAAAGCTTTCCTGTAATCCGCCTGCGCCTGTGCCACCGTCTCACTGAACAGGGTTACCAGCGGCTGGCCCTTGGTTACGTGCTCACCCAGTTCCACGTGACGCCGCAGCACCACTGAGGCAACCCGGGGGGACACGTGATAGCTGGTATAGCCGTTGGTCAGCAGCTCACCGGGCGCGTAAATTTCATAGTCAACGCGCTTGCTTTCGAGGGTTGCTACTTCAATGCCGGCGAGCTCTTTCTGTTTGGCATTGATGCTTGCGGTGGCCGCTTCTTCATGGCCACCGTTCTCGTCTTCGTGGCCGTGCCCCCCTTCCTCTTCATGATCACCTTCCTCCTCATGCTCACCTTCTTCACCATGATCTTCCTTATGCTCGCCCTCCTCACCGGTGACTTCCTGATGATCGTCGCCACTGGCAGCATGATCATGACCGGCTTCCTGATGAGCATCTTCCTCTGCCTGTACAAAAGAAAGTGGGGCTGTAAGCAACGTCAATGCGAATACTGAAATCAGAGCTTTTTTCATAATGAATATCCAGTTTCCAGACTATTGTTGGAAGGGGGTGATCAGTTCGCCAGACTGACTCAATAGCTCAATCAGACCCAGCTGCGCCTGCTTTTCCAGTTCAATACCGGTTTTCAGACTCTCCGCGCGCTGGCCCAGCGCCTGGAGATACTCAGAGGTGGAGAGGTCGCCGACCTGCCACTGCCTCTCAAGCAAATCAGCACTTCGCTGTACACGCCCCTGGGAGAGTTCTGTCCATCGGCTGAGTTGGGTGTCGTATCGCTTCCAGGCAGCTCGGGCGCCCGCCAGACCATACTGCTGCTTCCGATAAAGTGCCTGAAACCGAGCCTCGGCCTCTAATGATCGTCGGTTGGCAGCCTGGATTTCGGCACGGTAGTTATTACGGACATTCAGAGGGATCGAGAACGTCAGGCCAACCAGGTTCTCACCGCCATCACGCCCTCCGCTCAGCCCGACCGTGGGAGATGCCGTCGCTCTGCGACTGACCACCTCGGCTTCGCTCCGCAGCACCTGCCACCTCGCGCGGGCGGCAACAATTGACGGATGAGCCAGCAAATTGTCGTTATCGACCCTGGAAGCAAGAGCCGGCCAAATGTGCCCGGGGATCCCCCCATCCTGAGGCCTCCAGTCCGGCAGACGTTCTTGAACCTGAGTTTCTGCCCGATCAACTGCGGCCTTTGCCTGGGCGACTTCGCTCAACTGACGGGATAGATTTAGAAACAGAAGCTCTGCATCGGCACGCCCCAGATCACCTGCCTGCTGGCGTTGCTCAACCTGCTCCAGCAAGGCATCCAGACGGTGTTGCTGGGATTCCGCAATTTCTTCGGCACGCGTCGCCGCGCGCCACTCGACAAGCGCAAACAGCGACTCGGACGTTTGTGCCAAAACCGCCTCGTTCAAATCAGCTTCAGCGGAAAGCCTGATCAGCTTTGCCTTGTCCTTTAGCGCACCCTGTTGATCAGACCAATCGATCGTTTGTGACAGCCCTGCCTCAAAGTTGTTTTCACTGCCCGTTCTGTCTGCTCCAACAGACAGCTCCGGGTTATACAGCGGTTGTTCGCTTGCCTCAGCATCCGCATCCCGGGCTGCCGCCTGCTCTGTCGCCGCCATGACATCCGGATGCTTGCTTATCTGGCCAGTGAGCCAATTTGTCCAATTCACAGTCTCCGCTTGACCGAACAGAGGAATAGACAATAGTACTGAACACAGCAACGCCCTGGGCGAGTGCTTGCTTGCCTTCATCGACTTTCTCCCGAAGGGGTAAATAGCCACAATTCATGGGCGCGAGGCGTCCATGACAAAGTAGGTAGAGGTGGAGATAGTAAGTGAAAAGGTTGAAATGAACTTGAATTTGGAAGGCATTAGCTCAGGGAACTTGAAAGTGCTCCTCAATAAGGGCGGGGAGAAGCGGCAACGCGACTCATGGCCACGATGCCGCCATCCAATCTAGGAAAAGCGCTGGTTTGATGCCGGTTGAAGTGCGCTCTCGTCGGTCGCACCATCGTCGATACGAACAGCCCGAACCAGGCGGGATACAAGCACCTTGCCGTCACCCGGGTGCCCTTCCTGGGTTCTGCCCGTTCTGACAATGAGTTCCACAACTTCACCAGCGACATCATCGGTCGCTACGTCTATTTCCAGCTTGACCATCTTCACTTTCTCCAGAGGCGACTCATCGCCGACCAGATGACCAAATTCGCCGAGAGACACGACAGCAATACTTGCCACCCCCTTAACTTTGGCCAGAGCATCAACCACATGCTCTGCCATCACTTCTCTGACATACGCTTTTATTTCATACATAAACCGTCTCCTGACTATCAGACTGAAACGTCACGACGTTCAGATGCAAACCACTGGTACACACTGGGCAACACCACCAGCGTCAGCAGCGTTGAAGTGATCAGACCGCCAACCACAACCGTTGCCAGTGGCCGTTGGACATTAGCCCGGATTTCTCATGAGGGGATAAAAGAAAGCGGCTGAAAGTGCTATAGTTTCAGGACCTTACACCGTTCACCAAGCACCAACAGCCGCTATCCAAAATGGTACCTGAAAAACTGACCTTCTCGCCACTGTCTCGCCGTCAAATTGAAGCCGATTTCTCCGGTGGTCATATCACCTCCGATGCCGGCCTGCTTTTGCTTCGCGAAGTCGACAACCAACACCAGCTCACTCAGCGCCTGGCTACGGTGCTGGACGATGCCCGTAATCCGGTACTGGTTCGCCACAAGCTTCAAACCATGATCCGGCAACGGGTCTTTGGCGTAGCCGCCGGATACGAAGATCTGAACGATCACGAAACGTTACGCGCTGACCAGGCACTTCAGACCGCGACTGGCGAAGCGGCCATTCTAGCGGGCAAATCAACACTGTGCCGAATGGAGCAGCGCGTGGACCGGCAGGCCGTGGTCAAGGCCCACGAACTGATGTGGCATCACTTCATTGAGCAGCACGACGCCCCACCCAAGGAAATCGTGCTGGACTTCGATGGCACCGACGTTCCGGTGCATGGCGACCAGCCCGGCAAGTTCTTTAACGCCTACTACGATCACCATTGTTACTTCCCGCTGTACGTGTTCTGCGGCCGTCACCTGTTGGTGAGCTACCTGCGCACCAGCAATCGAAGCGACAGCCGCCATAGCTGGGCCATTCTGGCCCTGCTGGTGAAGTTCATCCGGCAGTACTGGCCGGATACCCGCATCGTGTTCCGGGGTGACAGCGGCTTTTACCGTCCCCGATTGCTGAGCTGGTGCGACCGGAACAACGTGGACTATCTGGTCGGCATCAGCAAGAACAGCCGGCTGCTCAAGGAGGTAGACGTACCCTCGATGCTGGTTCGCAAGGCTCACAACGAACTGGGTGAAAAAGTCTCCGCCACCTACCGGTTCCAGTACCAGGCCCGAACCTGGAAACACCCCCGCTGGGTGATCGCGCGTCTGGAGGAAGGCGAACTGGGTGCCAACCCCAGGTTCATTCTCAGCTCCCGTTACGACGACGGCGTTAAACTCTACTACGAGCAATACTGTGCCCGGGGTGACATGGAAAACCGGATCAAGGATCAGCAGTTGTGTCTGTTCGCAGATCGCACCTCCAGCACGCGGTGGTGGACCAATCAGTGGCGGTTGCTCCTGTCGGGCTTTGCCTACACGCTGTTCGAGCGATTACGGGCCCACTTGAAGAAGACGCCCTTCGAGAGAATGAGCGCCAGTAACCTGCGGCTGAAGCTGATCAAGGTGGGCGCGGTCATCATTCGCAACACTCGGCGCATACGGGTGTTGATGAGCGATGCCTATCCTTACAAAGACGAACTCTCTGACCTGGTGCGTCAACTGGTTCCGGGATAGAAGCCTGGGCTCCCCCGGCCCGACTCAATGGGGGAAAGGGGGCCGTGTGTCCGGACAACAGGAATTGATCGATTATTGATCAGTCACGGCCGCCAATGAGCGGTAATGGCGGTAACCCGCACAGTCTGCGAGACTTGCTGGGGACCTATGAGAAATCCGGGCTAGGTGGCGTGGCGCTATTTGTGGTGGTGACGACCTGGCTACTGCATGGCATATTGTTACAGAATCTTGCTCGGGATTTTTTGGGTGAGCGTCTTCAGCGCGAAGCCGACCATGCCGTCACGCAGCTTGAGCAAGGTGAAGCCGCCGTGCCTGCCGCGCTTGACTCGGTTAGCCAAGGCTATCAAGTCTTTCATCATCTCTACGTACTCCGCTTCAACGGCTCGGTCAGCGCTTCCGACCCACAATGGCAGCAACAGCTGGCTTCGCTGCTAGATGAAAGCGGTGATGCTCTAATAGACGTGAATCGCGGCGAGCAACACATGCTCGTCTATCGTCGCCATTTTGAATGGCAGGGCACGCAGGGTGTGCTGCTGGTGGGTGAGGACTTCTCTCAAGTAGAAGCAGGGCTTGCAACATTGCACTGGTGGGTCGGTGGGATTGCCAGCGCGCTGTTAGGAATGCTCATCATACTCAACATGTTAGCGGTTAATCGTGGACTCAAGCCACTCTGGCAACTGCGTCAACAGCTTGAAGCATTGCGAGCGGGCAAACGTGATCGCTTGTCATTAATAGCCCCTTCTGAGCTAGATGAATTAGTCGACCAGTTGAACTGGTTTATGGATGACATTGACCTTCGCTTGAAGCGCTCCAGAGAGTCGGTCGCGAACCTATCACATGCATTAAAAACCCCGCTGGCAGCCGTTACCCAAGTACTGCGTGGCAATCGGCCCATTGATGAAACCCGACGCCATAAACTGCTCAGCCGTATTGAGGATATTAACGCCCAGCTGGATGCGGAGCTGCGTCGCTCACGTATTGCAGGCCCTAACGCGGGGCGAATGGCCAACGTCACGCGTGATAGTTCACGGCTCATCGAGATGTTCCGCAGCCTTTACCCTGAGCGTATCTTCAACCTCGCCCACTCGGCAGGCGAGAAAGACCAAGTGCCTATTGAGGCTCACGACTTTTCTGAAATATTAGGCATCGTGCTCGATAACGCTGGCAAATGGTCAAATAGGTGCGTTAATTGTGTTATTGCCGTCTCCGCTACCACACTCACGCTCACCATTGATGATGACGGCCTCGGCGTTGCAGAAGAGGATCTTTCGCGCTTGGGAGAGCGTGGCGCACGACTGGATGAACGCCGTCCCGGCTACGGTTTAGGCCTGTCGATTCTTGCGCAGTTAGTTGAACGTTACTTGGGGCACTCACATTTTGAGCGTAGTCCACTGGGGGGCTTGCGCGTTACGATTACCCTGCCTCTAGCGGGTGAAGTAGCTAATTAATCATTATTCAGCTTTGTTTCAGGTTCTTCCATCAAGATGGTGCCATTCATCATTGATGGGAGTTACACATGGCACGCTCAAGCATTATTTCTCACCCGCTTTCTCGCCGGCAAGTCCTAAAAGGCGGTGCTGCCTTAGGGTTAGGTTCCGCTGCCGCAATGGGACTAACTCCCGCCTGGGCAAGCCCCTGGGGCCGTACGAATGTCTATGCACAGGGCGTCGAAGAAGGGCCCGAGATATCACTCGCTATCCGCCGTGAATCCATTCCGATTGACGGACAAGAAGCCCACCCAATTACCATTAACGGTACCAGTCCTGGCCCGCTGATTCGTTTGAAAGAAGGTCAAGACGCCGTACTGCGTGTCACCAACCTGCTGGACGAGTCCACCTCCATCCACTGGCATGGTCTTATTCTACCGCCGGAAATGGATGGTGTGCCTGGTGTCAGTTTTGCCGGTATCGCCCCTGGTGAAACTTTTACCTATCGTTTCCCTGTCAGGCAGAACGGTACCTACTGGTACCACAGCCACTCCGGCTTGCAGGAACAGCTCGGCCACGCCGGGCCGTTGATAATTGACGCCGCCGAGCGCGAACCCATCCGCTACGACCGTGAGCATGTGCTACTGCTCACCGACTGGACCTTTGAAGACCCCATGTCGGTATTTCGTAATCTGAAAACCATGGAAGGCTATTACAACTTCCAAGAGCGCACGATTGCTGATTTTTTCGCCGATGTTCGCGAAAAGGGTTTCTCACAAACCGCCGAGATGCGCGGTATGTGGGCCAAAATGCGCATGAGTTCTCGGGATATCGCCGATGTGACCGGCAGTACTTATACCTACCTGCTTAACGGTCACTCCCCCCAAGAAAACTGGAATGCGCTGTTCAAGGCTGGTGAGCGGGTACGACTACGCGTGATTAACGGGTCGGCGATGTCATACTTTGATGTACGTATACCTGGTTTGAAGATGACCGTCGTTGCTGCCGATGGCCAGCCAGTGCAACCCGTGCCTGTTGATGAGTTCCGTATTGGCGTGGCGGAAACGTACGATGTGCTTGTTTCACCAGAAGATGATCGAGCCTATACCATCTTCGCCGAATCCATGGATCGCAGCGGCTACGCTCGCGCTACCTTGGCACCGCGTGAAGGCATGCAGGCGGAGATTCCCAAGCGCCGCCAAATTGCCGACCGCGGCATGGAAGCCATGGGCGCTCATGGCATGGGTGACATGGAAGGCATGGAAGGCATGGATCATTCAGGCATGTCGAATATGGAAGGTATGGATCACTCCAATATGCCGGGAATGAGCGGTGACGATGCTGGTATGGAAGGCATGGATCACTCTAATATGGAGGGGATGGATCACTCCAACATGGAGGGCATGGATCATTCTAATATGGGCGGCATGTCGGGCGAGCAGGCGAAAGTCGGCGAAAACGGCATTCTCATTGCCGGTGAAGCCCAGCCCGGCTCTCGCTACGACCAGGCGGGCATCGGCATTGATCCTGACGAACGACGCGTATTGGTTTACCGGGATCTCAAAGCGTTCACACCATGGCCTGATCGCCGTGAGCCAGGCCGTGAGCTTGAGCTGCACCTGACCGGCAATATGGAGCGTTATATGTGGTCGTTCGACGGTAAGAAGTTTAGCGAAGTGACCGGCCCTATTCATTTTGAGAAAGATGAGCGGCTGCGCCTAATTCTGATTAACGACACCATGATGGAGCATCCTATCCACCTCCACGGCATGTGGATGGAGCTGGAAAACGGCCAGGGTGAATTGATTCCGCGCAAACACACCTTGAACGTGAAGCCCGGCGAGCGCGTGTCTGCGCTGATCACTGCAGACGCCGAGGGCAGTTGGGCGTTCCACTGCCACCTTCTCTATCACATGGATGCCGGCATGTTCCGCGTTGTTCAGGTTTCTTAAGGAGGCAGTATGAAAACCAAGCACTACTTAACCCTCGCCAGCGCCGCCCTCGGCATGGCCGCCGCCACGACTGCTCAAGCCGAAGACGGCTATGACGCCCCGGCCGGCTGGCCGTCACCGGTCGTGGAGCACCCGATGACCACGGTACGGGTCGATCGCTTGGAATATGCTTCGCCCGACAAGGGGGGGGATGCCTTGGTCTGGGATTTCCAGGCCTGGTATGGCGGTGATTTCAATCGCCTATACGTGGAAGGCGAAGGCGAAAACGTCCAGGGCGATGGCGAAGATGCAGAATTCGAGTCCCTCAACCTGCTTTATAGTCGTTTGATTGCCGACTTCTGGGAACTTCAGGGCGGCATCGGTTATCAGGGCGGTATCGCTACGAATGACTATCCCGAACGCTATTTCGGCGTCATCAGCCTATTGGGGCTCGCCCCCTATCGCTTCGAGACCGATCTCGACTTGATGATAAGCGATGAAGGCGATATCTCCGCCAGCCTGGAAAGCGAGTACGATCTGCGCCTGACTCAGCGGCTCTACCTACAGCCGCGTACCGAAATTGCCGTAGCTGCCAGCGAAGTTAAGGAGTTTGGTGTGGGTGAGGGCCTTAACTCAGTGCGTGTCGGCATGCGCCTGGGCTACGAAGTGACCAGACGCTTTGCGCCTTACGTGGGTGCTTACTGGGTAAAAGAGTATGGCGATACCGCCGACCTATCTCGTGCTGGTGGGAATAATACCGAAGATACCGGCGTGGTGGCAGGTGTCAGGTTAATGTTTTAAATCGTTAAGCACTCTATAACTTGCGCCACCGGAAGGTGGCGTTTTTTTTGCTAAAAAACCACTAAATTCAGCTTCAATTCATACTCTAAGGTGGCGGTCTCAAGTTCCAAGCGCAACGCTATTGAAGGGTGCTCGGGCCAGCGACCGATTTCTTGAGCACCTCGGCGTAAACTTCCAGCGGCGTGCGCCAGTCCAGTGTCTTGCGCGGCCGCGTGTTCAGTGAGTCGGCGATCTCGTCGAGCTCTTCCTGGCTGTAGACCGACAGATCCGTGCCCTTCGGCAAGTATTGCCGCAACAGTCCGTTGGTGTTCTCGTTGGAGCCCCGCTGCCATGGGCTATGCGGGTCAGCGAAGTAGATTGCCGTACCGGTTTTCTGCGTGATCTCGGCATGCTTCACCATCTCTCTGCCCTGGTCGTAGGTCATGGACAGACGCAGGGCTCGTGGCACTTCATTGAGCTTGTCGCTGAAGCCAACGGCCGCCGCGGTGGCCGTGGTGCCATCCATCTTCGCCAGGATCACCAAGCGCGTGGTGCGCTCCACCAGCGTACCGACGGCGGAGCGATTGTTGGCACCGATGATGAGATCGCCCTCCCAATGGCCAGGCATCAGGCGGTCTTCGATCTCAGGCGGCCGCATATGGATGCTAACGAGCTCGGGAATCTGCTGGCGTCGATCCTTGCCACGGCTACGTGGCCGACGCTTGCCGTTGCCCTGCCGCAGGCAGGCGATGAGCTCTTTCTTGAGGCTGCCACGGGGCATCACATAGAGCGCGTTGTAGATGGCCTCATGCGAGACCTGTCGACGTGATTCGTTAGGAGACATGCGCTTCAGTGTGCGGGCTATCTGTTCCGGTGACCAGTACTTGCGCAGCAGGTAGACCACCAGCTCGAAGAGCTCGCCGTCGGGATGCAGCTTGGGACGCTGACGTGGCCGATGCCGCGTCAGGCGAGCCCGGTAGCCCGCCAAGCCGGCATCGTAGCCCTTGATGGGGTCGACCGTGTGGCGAGCGAGTTCTCGCGACACGGTGCTCGGTGCACGGCCCAGATGAGTGGCGATGGATCGGATTGAATGAGTCGCTCGCATCATCATGATGGCGGCTCGGTCTTCAGCAGTGAGATGGCGATAGCAGTAAGTCATAGCAACACCGTACCTGATGGGTCACGTGTTGCACTTGCTCATTGAGACCGCCGGTTATTATTAAATTGTAAATAACCAACGGAGTAAACCACCATGAAATTTAAAGCAATTATTTTTGGCGCAACGGTAGCAACTATACTATCTACACCTGTCTTGGCTAGCTTAGGTAACACCTCTCAAGGCGCTCCGACGCTTGAAAGAGGCGTATCTTCTACGCTGATTCTTGCACAAGGGCACTCGAAGCGTTTCAATATTAATATTGAACAAGCGACTACCCTCCAAGTGACAAGTGAACATTTTCCGGGCATTACAAGCACTGGCAACCGCATTTCAGCTGTTCTTTATAATGAGGCGGGACAGCAGGTAGCAGAAGCTTCCAGCCCACGGGGGCACTTCGAACTTATTCGTCAGCTGCAACCTGGAAATTATCAGCTTGAGGTGAGTGGTAGCTCATTGGGAGGTAATAACCAAAGTGACAGTAACCGTTATGAACTACATGTCGCCTATTGATATCCTTTAGTCTTGACATGAATTAAGAAGGTCAGCCATGAGCTGACCTTTTTTATGAAAAACTAGTATCTCGGCAAACAAATTCAGCTTTAATTCAGGAATTTTCGCTAACCTTATAGTGCCGCAATCGGCGTAAAAACAAACCAATTCATAAAGAGGTGTCATCATGTGGAATAACAAGAAGATTCCCTTGGTCAGCATGACGGTTATGGCCTTGGCAATCGGCTCGACGTATGTTTCGGCCCTGGAAACCCAAGTGGGAGAAACCACCGTGGGGCTGTATGGTTACGCTAGGCTCAATATGGCCTACAGCTTCGATCAAGATGCCGGATCGGCTAACGAAGGTTACTTTGGAGATATCGAAAGGTCGGAAGATAAGGTCGGAGATCAGTTCCAGGCATCTGCCACACAGAGCCGTATCGGCTTTCGGACCAGTACGCCTGTCGAGGGGAGCACGCTTTACACCGTAATCGAAGGGGACTTCTGGTCCTATAATGATGATAATTCGCGCTTCAGATTACGGCATGCCTATGGTTCCTGGAATGGGATCCTTGCCGGACAGACCTGGTCGAATTACAACACCTTCGTCGCCGCCACGCCCACACTGGATTTCCTCGGCACGGCGGGAAGCAATGGCTATGGGTCGCGCCTAGCCCAGTTGCGCTACACCATGGGAGGATTCTCGATAGCTGCGGAGGATCCAAAGGCACAGCTGGCGGAGAACATCGATGGCTCCGTGCCAGAAGATGATTTGCTACCGGATAATGACGATGCCGTATCATCGATGCCCGCGTTGAGCCTGCGCTATGAAGATAGTATGGGTGACTTTTCCTACTCAATCGCCGGCATCGCCCGGCAGCTGAAGTACGATACCGGAAGCGAAAAGGATACGGAAATGGGCTATGGGGCCTTCGCCGCAGGTGCCTACCATGCCGGACCGGTGACCTTGAGAGCGATCGTGAACGCCAGCGAGGGGGCGAACAGTTACCTCTATCTGTCTGGCGATTACTTCAACGGTGCCGATGCCTACGTCGATACCAACGGTAAGCTGCAAACGCTATCTGGCGATGGCGGAGCCCTTGGTCTTTCTTATCAAATATCACCACAGTATTCACTGAACGCGTCCCATGGCTATACCGATGTCGAATTGGGCGACCCTACCGTAGGTGGGAATGCAGGTAGAAAGAACAAGAATACATTTCTTAATCTGATGTGGACTCCCAACGAACGCTTGATGTACGGAATTGAGTACGGCTACTTCGAAACGGAGTTGGCCGATGGCCGTGAAGAAGATGCGAGCCGTGTGATGGTGGCTGCCCAGTATAGTTTCTAGGGTGAGTTAGTAGCATAGCAGAGAAGCTGTTTTGATCGATTGCTTGGGCGTATGCCCAAGCTTTTTTATGGTTCTTCGTCACTTCATGTGGGGCCTGATCGAACAGGCGACCCACAATACCACTGTCACTAAACTGAATAAGAAAGATCAGTCGCGTCGGGAACACTTTTGATGACCAAATCGATACAGATGAAGTCGCGCATGGCCTGGCTGTCATAGATGGCATCTTCAAGCGCTTCGTCGACCAGTGCATACCATTGCTGAAGGAAGTAGATCCGCAACATCTGTCCCAGGAACCGTTCCCGGCGGGTGACCTTCTTATTGTTCTGGTGCTCAGCCTGAGCAAACGAGATCTGTTTCATCGAGAACTCTGGCGGGTAGTGGAAAACTGTATTTTGCCCTGCCGGTGGCACTTAGGCAGCAACGGTCGTATTTATGCAGTGTTTCCTTAAAAGAGGCTCGCAGTAGGCTTGCTTCTACTAGAGTTTATTTCAAAATAATTACCTCAATAATTTGAAAGCCTGAGTTAAAGCAAATGAATTTCTCCATAGAAGTTCACGTCGAGCCGGAGCGCTCGCCCCGGCTGGCTTAGAGCTTAGCTGGCCATTGCGGCACATTCTTCAGCGCAGCGGTGACAAGCTTGGGCACACTCTTGGCAGTGGGATGCATCATGTTTTTCACACTCATCACCACATTTCTTACAAATGTCGGCACATAGACGGCAGATCTCGTGCGCAAACTCACTTTCTTGTGCCATAAATGAGGCGGCTAACCGACAAATTTGAGCACATTGCATGTTAAGGCGAATACATTCCGCCATCATTTTTACGTTGTCTTCTTTTAGACACTCAGTTGCACACTTGTCGCAATAAGCAGCGCATATGTGACAAGCTTCAATGCAGTTTTCGTATTTTTTGAAGTCCATCTCGGTTCTCCATTTATTAAATCAAATTTTATTTACCATAGTTCTTGCTTGGCATAATAAAGCTAGAACAACCTAAAAGATAAATCAAGGAAAGGGAACCTGGTAACTAATCAAAAAATATAAAAATAAACCAGGTAGCTGTGCGTTACTTGCCGTAATTTTTATTATTCAGCTAGGATTCAGGAAGGCCTACTATAATAAATTTTTTGTCAAAAAAACACTGAAACGTTCGCTGCGCTTGTAAGTTACCTCGCCACGAGCTCCTAATTAAAGCAATTAGTCCGGATTTCTCATAGCCTCTCAGCCAGTACCGAACTCAGGCTGTCACACCGCTAAACATCTACTGGCTAGACTTACATTGGCTACTTTTTAATCACTTTCCGTCGTTCAGACACACTTCCCCCTTCCCCCCATTGCGTCGGGCCGGGGGGCGCCCGAGCAGTCAGTTCGGCACCAACCGCCTGACGAGGTTGGATAGCGCCGTTTTATAAGGATAGCTGTCACTCATCAGCACTCGGATGCGGCACGTATTGCGGATGATGACCGCCCCCACTTTGATGAGCTTGAGCCTCAGGTTGCTCGGGCTCATGCGCGCGAAGGACGTTTTCTTCAGGTAAGTCCGTAACCGCTCGAACAGCGTATAGGCGAAGCCTGACAAGATTAGCCGCATCAGCCGCCACTGATTGGCCCACCAGTGCGTACTGGAGGTCCGGTCAGCGAACAGGCTCAGTTGTTGATCTTTGATTCAGTTTTCCATGTTGTCTCGAGCAAGTACTGCGCGTAGTAAAGCTTGAAGCTGTCATCGTAACGGGAACTGATGATAAACCGGGGGTTGGAGCCCAGCTCGCTCTCTTCTAGACGAGCCACCACTCAGCGTGGGCATTGCCAGGAGTGGGCTTGATACGGGAAGCGGAACGTCCCTGCCACTTTTTCTCCCACCTGCCATTGGGTTTTGCGTACCAGCATCATGGGCACATCCACTTCCTTGAGCAGTCGGTTGTTCTTGGCGATTCCCACGATGTAGTCGACGTGATGCCGATCGCACCAGTTCAGCATCTGGGGACGACAAAAGTGGCTATCACCTCGTAACACGATACGGGTATCAGGCCAATATTGACGGATAAAGCGTACCAGTAGTGAGAGGATGGTCCAGCTATGGCGGCTGTCGCTTCGGTCACTGGTGCGCAGATAGCTCACCAGTAAGTGGCGACCACAGAAGACATACAGCGGGAAGTAGCAATGGTGGTCGTAGTAGCCGTTGAAGAACTTGCCCGGCTGCTCGCCGTGAACCGGGATATCAGTACCATCAAAGTCCAGCACGATTTCTGTCGGTGGCTCCTCGTGCTGCTCGATGAAGTGGTGCCACAGCACCTCATGGGCCTTCACTATTGCTTGCCAATCGGCGTGCTGTTCCACCCGGCACAGCGTCGACTTGCCCGCCAGCGCCTCCACTTCACCGAGCGCCGTCTGAAGCGCCTGGTCATAACGTAGGGCCTCATGGTCGTTGAAATCTTCGTAGCCAGCAGCGACACCGAACACCCGCTGACGAACCAGAGTGTCGAGCTTATGACGAATCTGTTCCGGTGCGCGGGGATCATGAAGCACGGCGGCCAAGCGGCGTGTCAGGCGATACTGTTTATCGACTTCACGAAGCAGGAGTAATCCGGCGTCTGACGTAATGTGGCCCCCAGAGAAGTCGGCTTCAATTTGGCGGCGTGAGAATGGCTAGAAGGTGAGCTTTTCAGGTACCATTTTGGAAGCGGCTGTTGGTGTTTGATGGATTGGTTAGGTTCTTGAAATCATAGCTCTTTCAGCCGCTTTCTTTTATACCCTGTGAGAAAACCGGGCTAGAGTAATTAACATAAAAATTAAATCTATTAATTTTTGGAACGCTAGCAGCCAGCATTTTTTCGGTTCTTCGTTACTTCATGTGGATTTAGCCTGATCGAATAGGCGGCCCGCCGGGCTGCCAATCAGATAGATCATGGCGATGAAGTTAGCCTCGTTCCGATAGCCACGTGCGCGTGACCGAGCCGCCTGAAAAAGGCCGTTCATCCCTTCCAGTCTTGCGTTCGTCAGTCCCGAGTGCCAGCGCCTAACCACTGCTTCCGCGTGCCGCTCAAGTGTCGCCAAGGCCTTTCCCATCGGCTTCAGTAGTGACTTTTCAGAAACCGCCGCTTGCATAACTTTGAGACAGCCAGGCCATGCGCGACTTCATCTGTATCGATTTGGTCATCAAGAGTGTTCCCGACGCGACTGATCTTTCTTATTCAGTTTAGTGACAGTGGTATTGTGGGTCGCCTGTTCGATCAGGCCCCACATGAAGTGACGAAGAACCATAAAAAAGCTTGGGCATACGCCCAAGCAATCGATCAAAACAGCTTCTCTGCTATGCTACTAACTCACCCTAGAAACTATACTGGGCAGCCACCATCACACGGCTCGCATCTTCTTCACGGCCATCGGCCAACTCCGTTTCGAAATAGCCGTACTCAATTCCGTACATCAAGCGTTCGTTGGGAGTCCACATCAGATTAAGAAATGTATTCTTGTTCTTTCTACCTGCATTCCCACCTACGGTAGGGTCGCCCAATTCGACATCGGTATAGCCATGGGACGCGTTCAGTGAATACTGTGGTGATATTTGATAAGAAAGACCAAGGGCTCCGCCATCGCCAGATAGCGTTTGCAGTTTGCCGTTGGTATCAACGTAGGCATCGGCACCGTTGAAGTAATCGCCAGACAGATAGAGGTAACTGTTCGCCCCCTCGCTGGCGTTCACGATCGCTCTCAAGGTCACCGGTCCGGCATGATAGGCGCCTGCGGCGAAGGCCCCATAGCCCATTTCCGTATCCTTTTCGCTTCCGGTATCGTACTTCAGCTGCCGGGCGATGCCGGCGATTGAGTAGGAAAAGTCACCCATACTATCTTCATAGCGCAGGCTCAACGCGGGCATCGATGATACGGCATCGTCATTATCCGGTAGCAAATCATCTTCTGGCACGGAGCCATCGATGTTCTCCGCCAGCTGTGCCTTTGGATCCTCCGCAGCTATCGAGAATCCTCCCATGGTGTAGCGCAACTGGGCTAGGCGCGACCCATAGCCATTGCTTCCCGCCGTGCCGAGGAAATCCAGTGTGGGCGTGGCGGCGACGAAGGTGTTGTAATTCGACCAGGTCTGTCCGGCAAGGATCCCATTCCAGGAACCATAGGCATGCCGTAATCTGAAGCGCGAATTATCATCATTATAGGACCAGAAGTCCCCTTCGATTACGGTGTAAAGCGTGCTCCCCTCGACAGGCGTACTGGTCCGAAAGCCGATACGGCTCTGTGTGGCAGATGCCTGGAACTGATCTCCGACCTTATCTTCCGACCTTTCGATATCTCCAAAGTAACCTTCGTTAGCCGATCCGGCATCTTGATCGAAGCTGTAGGCCATATTGAGCCTAGCGTAACCATACAGCCCCACGGTGGTTTCTCCCACTTGGGTTTCCAGGGCCGAAACATACGTCGAGCCGATTGCCAAGGCCATAACCGTCATGCTGACCAAGGGAATCTTCTTGTTATTCCACATGATGACACCTCTTTATGAATTGTCTTGTTATTACGCCGATTGCGGCACTATAAAGTTAGCGAAAATTCCTGAATTAAAGCTGAATTTGTTTGCCGAGATACTAGTTTTTCATAAAAAAGGTCAGCTCATGGCTGACCTTCTTAATTCATGTCAAGACTAAAGGATATCAATAGGCGACATGTAGTTCATAACGGTTACTGTCACTTTGGTTATTACCTCCCAATGAGCTACCACTCACCTCAAGCTGATAATTTCCAGGTTGCAGCTGACGAATAAGTTCGAAGTGCCCCCGTGGGCTGGAAGCTTCTGCTACCTGCTGTCCCGCCTCATTATAAAGAACAGCTGAAATGCGGTTGCCAGTGCTTGTAATGCCCGGAAAATGTTCACTTGTCACTTGGAGGGTAGTCGCTTGTTCAATATTAATATTGAAACGCTTCGAGTGCCCCTGAGCAAGCATCTGTGTAGAAGATACGCCTCTTTCTAGTAAGGGAAGATTCTGTGTTGTATTGCCTAAGCTCGCTAATACAGGTGTAGAGAGGATACTTGCTACTACTGCACTAAAAACAATTGCTTTAATTTTCATGGTGGTTTACTCCGTTGGTTATTTACAATTTAATAATAACCTTAGAGTATGAATTGAAGCTGAATTTAGTGGTTTTTTAGCAAAAAAAGTTCTTCGTCACTTCATGTGGATTTAGCCTGATCGAATAGGCGGCCCGCCGGGCTGCCAATCAGATAGATCATGGCGATGAAGTTAGCCTCGTTCCGATAGCCACGTGCGCGTGACCGAGCCGCCTGAAACAGGCCGTTCATCCCTTCCAGTCTTGCGTTCGTCAGTCCCGAGTGCCAGCGCCTAACCACTGCTTCCGCGTGCCGCTCAAGTGTCACCAAGGCCTTTCCCATCGGCTTCAGTAGTGACTTTTCAGAAACCGCCGCTTGCATAACTTTGAGGTAGTTCGTGATGCGCCACCGAGCCGCTCTGGGCGTTGGGGCCTTCTGGATCCAGCGTAGCTTTTCCTTGATTATCCAGGCATCGGCCGTGGCGCTCTGATCGGCTACCAACTCCTGGAGCGCCGCCAACTGTTTAGGTCTCAGGTTCTCGTTGTCCAGATTTTTCAGCAGTGCCCAGCGCAGCGATTTAGGGTGTTCCTGCTCGCGGCGCTCTTTCTTGCGGACCTCGTCCAGCCGCTTGGTAAAGGTCTGCACGATATGGAACCAGTCGACCGTTACCTCTGCCTTGGGAAGGTGCTTGGTGATGCCGCTAAGGAAGGCGGGCGACATGTCGCAGACTACCTCGACCACATTGTCCGTATTGCCGCCATGGGTTGTCAGGAAGGCGCTAAATGCTTGGATGGCATCCTTGCCGCAGCCTGGAACAGCGAAGATCACCGGTGCCTGCTTGCACTGCATGTCGAGGAATACCGGGACATAGCGATGGCCGCGCCGGGACGCGGTTTCGTACACGCCGACCGTCGCCACCCGGGACAGATCCAGTTCCCCCAGCATTCGGCCTACGTAGTGATGCACGATGCGCCATAGTCGTTTGTCGGAAATCTCCAACTGGCGAGACGGCCAGCACCGGCATCTCTTTGACCAGTGACATGGCCGCTTGCTCAAACAGCAGGGTGAAGTCGCTGCCCGGCCGCGCCCAGGGCACTTCTATGCGTTTGACGCCATGTTCAGGACACTTCGTGCGAGGCACGCGAGCATGCAGGTAACAGTGATGCTGAAAGAAGTTCAAATGCCGCCAGGTTTTGTCGGCAAAGTCGTGAGCTTGACAGGCCTTACCGCACTCCGGACAGGGGTAGAGACTACCGCGCTCCGCCTCGACATAGAGATCCAGTCGGTGGGGCGACACGGCGGTATCCAGGTGCTGGTTCTTGAGGATCCAGGGCGCTTCCAAGCCCAGGCCGAGAGTCAGAATTTGGGTGCCGTCCATGTCATACCTACTGTCGTTGTGGAGACTATATTCTGGCCTAGCTCAGGGCATGAATTCCACACTCAGCGTCGAAGAGCCATTTTTTCAACATCTGTATGGGCTAACTTCGGGAATACAACCCAGGATCTGCCCTTACTAGAAAGAGGAGTGTCTTCTACACAGCTGCTTGCCCAGGGGCAACCCAAGCGTTTCAATATGAACATTGAACAAGCGACTACGCTGAAAGTGGATAGTGATCACTTTCCAGGCTTTACCAGTACTGGCAACCGTATTTCAGCTGTTCTACTCAACGAGGTAGGACAGCAAGAAGCAGAAGCTTCTAGCACACGGGGGCACTTCGAACTTGTTAGTCAGCTACAACCGGGGAAATACCAGATTGATGTGACAGGTAGCTCAAGGGGAGGTGCTAAGAAAAATGATAATAACAGCTATGAACTGCATGTTACCTACTAATTATTAACTACCAGCGAATGCCGTCCCCCACATCATGGAACAAATCTTCCGGTTTATAGCTGACTACATTTGATGAGCTTCCAGTAATTTTTTCCATAAACCTCTGATCCGACTGACGATTTCCTTTATCGTATAAAAGATCATTTTTAGTAAACGCATCAGTTCTCAACGAAGTCTGAGATTGTGGCTTAACAATTACCGCATGCCCTGCAGAGCAATCTTTGTTTAGCTCTATTGAGTTATTGGCGAACACCAGCGGGCTTGCAGTGATACCCATGCAAAGACCTACTAAGCACATTTTTTCGCTAGATTATTAAATAACATAACTATCTCCTTATTTTACCTATAGCCGCCTTATATTTAAACGTTACAGTAACGTTAATTTTAAGCGCCGTTTTTCTCACACCACTCTGTGCTCTGAAATTCAAAATCATTAAATTTTTTATAAAAAAATTAATTACCATTGATATCAATGGCAGGTTAAATACATTAACAAGCAATGGCGGTGTAGTTTTTTGTCTAACCAAATTGCATCTTTCTAAAAGCTGCTGAGTGGCCACCCCTTAGCGGTGGTCATTCGGCATTGTTCTAATCGCTGTTAATTGAGGTAATCACCGAATCCATGCCCTTGGACGTGAATTCAAACTCGACCTCATCGCCTTCCTTGAGATTCATAAGCTGCTCAGGCGTAGCCTTGAACCCCATTGTCATGGCCGGCCATTCGAGCTCTGGCACCGGACCATGAGCAATGGTAACGGTTCCTTTCTCCATATTTATCTTACGTATGGTGCCGGCAGCCTTGGCTATCTCAGCTGCAGCGTCGTTCTGATCCATCTGCATGTTATCCATCGCAGTATCCTGATCGTGCTCCATCGCGTTCATGTCGCCAGCAAAAGCGGCAGGAGCTATCGCGAGGGTTATCATTAATGCGAGTTTGGTTCTCATCGTGTTTCTCCAGAGGTTGGATGGGTTAGGTGAATAGATCGGCGTCTCATCAATAGATAAGCCGCTGGGAGGACAAACAAAGACAGTAGTGGGGCAGTGATCATCCCTCCGACCATAGGCGCAGCGATGCGGCTCATAATCTCGCTTCCGGTTCCACTCCCTAGCAGTATCGGTAGCAAACCGGCGATAATAACTGCCACGGTCATCACCTTAGGCCGAACGCGCTGCACGGCTCCCTCACGGATCGCCCCAAAAAGTGCTGGTTCGTCAAAATGACCGGCTTTATTGCGCTCGACCCAGGCGTTGGTCAGATACAACAACATAATCACACCAAACTCAGCAGAGACTCCAGCCAGAGCAATGAAGCCGATACCCGTGGCGACCGATAAATTGTAATCGAGCAAATACAGTATCCAGACCCCGCCTGTAAGGGCGAACGGAAGGGTAGCCAGAATCAATAGCGCTTCGCTAAAGCGTTTAAATATCAAATAAAGCAACACGAAGATGATGACTATCGTTGCTGGCACCACCAGTTTGAGTTTCGCGTTGGCTCGTTCCATGAATTCAAATTGGCCTGAATAACGAATACTCATGCCGGACTCGAGCTCTATTTCATCATTGATCTTGGCACGAATATCTTTCACTACCGTGGCCATGTCTCGGTCGCGAACGTCGACATAGACCCAGCCTGTCAGGCGGGCGTTTTCGCTCTTCAACATGGGCGGGCCGTCGGTGACCTTGATTTGCGCCACGGTGCCTAATGTGATCTGGCTGCCTTGAGGAGTATAGATAGGCAAATTGCGCAGGTCGTCCAGTGAGTCACGCCATTCGCGCGGATAGCGCAGGCTGATCGGATAGCGCGCCAGTCCTTCTACGGTTTCACCAATATTCGCGCCACCAACCGCACCAGCAACGATGGATTGAACGTCGGAGATGTTCAGCCCGTAACGTGCTGCTGAGCTGCGTTCAATGTCGACATCAATGTAACGCCCGCCCGTGAGGCGTTCAGCGACTGCGGAACTTACCCCTGGGATAGTCTGGGCGATCCGTTCCACTGACTGGGTGATTTTATCGATTTGCACCAGATCCGAGCCGTATACTTTGACACCTATGGGGCTTTTTATACCGGTGGCAAGCATATCAATGCGGTTACGGATTGGTGGAATCCACAAGTTAGCCAGACCCGGAACCTGCACCGCCTGGTCCAGCTCAATCATCAGTTTTTCCGGTGTCATGCCCGGTCGCCACTGGTCTTTCGGTTTGAACTGGATAGTGGTCTCGAACATAGTTAACGGCGCTGGGTCGGTCGCGGTATCAGCGCGGCCGGCCTTGCCGAATACCCGCTCAACTTCCGGCACCGACTTGATCATCCGATCAGTCTGTTGCAACAGCTCCGAGGCCTTCTGAACCGAAAGGCTCGGTAACGCTGTTGGCATATAGAGCAAGTCTCCCTCGTCAAGCGGCGGTAAGAACTCTCCGCCGAGTCGCGAGGCCGGCCAAAGAACAGTCAGAAACACTAGCAATGCTACCAGCAATGTGGACTTCGGCCATCGCAATACCGCTTCAAGGGGCGGCTGGTAGATCCAGATCAGTCCACGGTTGATCGGGTTGCGATGCTCATCCGGAATTTTGCCGCGAATCCAGTAGCCCATCAGAACCGGGACCAATGTAATCGAAAGGCCCGCTGCTGCTGCCATGGCATAGGTTTTGGTGAAAGCTAATGGGCCGAACAACCGCCCCTCCTGGGCTTCCAGCGTAAAGACCGGAATGAACGAGAGGGTGATGATCAACAGGCTGAAAAACAGTGCCGGCCCCACTTCAATCGACGCATCAGTAATGACTTTCCAGTGCGCTTCACCCTTAAGCACCTTGTCTGGGTGCTTCTTGTGCCAGGCTTCGATGTGCTTGTGTGCATTCTCAATCATCACGATAGCCGCATCGACCATCGCGCCGATGGCGATGGCGATCCCGCCCAACGACATAATATTGGCGTTGACCCCTTGGCGCTGCATAATGATAAAGGCGATAAGGATGCCCACCGGTAGCGAAACAATCGCTACCAGCGAAGAACGAAAATGCCAAAGAAAAATCAGGCAAACCAGTGCAACTATGATGAACTCTTCAAGCAGCTTGTAACTAAGATTCTTCACTGCGCTGTCTATCAGGGTGCTGCGGTCGTAGGTGGTGACGATCTCCACCCCGTCAGGCAGGCTCTTCTTCAGCTCCTGCAATTTGTCCTTCACCGCCGTGATGGTTTCGCGGGCGTTCTTGCCGCTGCGCAGAATTACCACGCCGCCAACTACTTCACCTTCGCCGTTGAGTTCGGCAATGCCGCGGCGCATCTCCGGGCCTAACTGGACATGCGCTACATCGCCCAACGTAACCGGCACACCGCTACTCTCCAGGCGTAATGGGATGTCGCGAAAATCATTAAGAGACTCCAAATAGCCTGAGGCGCGCACCATGAACTCGCTCTCACCCATCTCCAGCACACTACCGCCCGTTTCGCGATTGGCCGCGTCAATTGCCTGGGTAACCTGTTGCTGCGTCACTTTGCGATTAGCCATACGCACCGGATCAAGCACCACTTGGTACTGTTTGACCATTCCGCCGATTGGTGCCACCTCGGCAACATTCGGCAGTGTCTTCAGCTCATAGCGCAGAAACCAATCCTGTAATGAGCGCAATTGCGAAAGGTCATGGGCGCCGGTGCGATCGACCAGTGCGTACTGGAAAATCCAGCCTACCCCCGTCGCATCAGGCCCTAGCGTTGGGGCAACACCAGCCGGCAGCCGGCTTTGTACCTGACTTAAATATTCAAGCACTCGGGAGCGAGCCCAGTACAGATCGGTATCGTCGTCAAACAATACATAGACGTAGCTATCACCGAAGAATGAGTAGCCCCGCACCGTTTTGGCCCCAGGCACCGATAGCATGGTGGTTGTCAACGGGTAAGTAACCTGATTCTCAACGATCTGTGGCGCCTGCCCAGCATAGGGCGTACGGATAATGACCTGCACATCAGAGAGATCCGGTAGTGCATCAACCGCCGTGTTCTGTACTGACCAAATGCCCCATGCCACAGAAAAAAGCGTGGCAAGTAGCACCAGAAAACGGTTGACGACCGACCAACGGATGATTGCTGCGATCATAACTGGCCTCCCAGTTTTTCGATTCGCTTAATCACCAGCCCTTCATCACTTTCGCTAACGCCTACACGCACCCTGTCGTCCTGAGCCAGGTCTTGCAGCAAAGACTCCTCTGCGATTGGAAAAGACATTGTCATACCTGGCATATTAAGTGTTTTGAAGGGGCCGTGAGATAGCACAATCGCACCCTCTTCCAAAGTAATGATGGTACCTTCAGCCTCGTGCAATGCAGGCTCAGGAGCCGATACTGGCTGATTCATTTGGGTAGTTAACCCGCGCAGACTGGCTTCTGAGTCAAGCAGGAACTGACCAGAAGCGACTACCTGCTGATTTTCCTCCAGCCCTTCAAGCACTTCTGTTTTACCACCAGCTTCACGGCCAGTTCGTACTTCTATCGGGCGATATTTACCTTCTCCTTCAGTCACCATGACAAGAGTACGCCGACCGGTGCGGATCACAGCCTCGGTGGGCAAGACCAGTGCCATCTCATCGCTGCGGGTCAACGTTACTTCAGCGGTCATGCCAGGGCGCAGACGTTGCTCAGGATTAGGCAGCTCAATTCGGACTCGTACTGTTCGGCTGTCCAGGTTGGCTTCTGATAAGATAGTCTCAATCGTTCCTTGCAACGCTTCACCTGGAAACGCTGGAAGCCTAGCTTCGACAGGTTGACCCATTGCCAATACGCTCATCTGAGACTCGGGCACCGCTACTTCAAGCCAGACGGTTTCCAAGCCGTTGATGCGCGCCAGCGGCGCGCCAGCAGGCAACGTCATACCTTCGCGCACCTCAAGCGTTCGCAGCACGCCGCTGATGGGGCTACTGACGGTCCATACTGATATCGCTTTTGCACCACGTTCCAGTTGCGTAATGTACTCAGCCGGCATACCTGCCAGGCGCATTCGTTGGTGAGCTGCCTCTAAAAGTTGTGGCTCGTCCAAACTGCGCAGGGCGAGATACTCCTCCTGTGCAGCGACCCACGCAGGCACCAGAAAATCGGCCAACGGTGCCCCTTTTTCCACTACGTCTTCCGGCGCTAGGCCATAAACCCGCTCGACGAAACCGCCGCTACGCGCCTGAACTATGGCAACATCACGCTCATCAAATGTCAGGATTCCAGCCGCGGTAACAATCTCACTGACAGACTCACGCGTTACGGTAGCTACACGCATCCCCAGGTTCTGCATAATGCCAGGGTCGATTGACATGGAGGCGCCATCGCCACCTTCATCGGCATAACGAGGCACCAAATCCATATCCATGAAGGGCGATGGACCAGGCTCGTCGAAGCGCTGCTGGGGATACATGGGGTCGTACCAGTACAGCACTTCTTTATCTTGCTGTTCGTCTGCCTGAGCGTGAGCGGGCAACGTCGCCAACGAAAGTCCGACAAGGCCTGTAAATCCAAGAACCCTGGGCCAGCCGATCAGCAACGCTCGTCGCTTGATTTTGAATATCATGGCTGGTTATCTCCGAAAGCGAAATGTAGGCGAGCATTGGTTAACGAGCGATCCCGAGCCAAATCAACGCGGCGCAAGCGGGTTTCAACCAGCTCTTGCCGAGCACTGATGACGGCCATGAGTTCACCGCTACCGGCACGATAATCCGCCATAGCTAGTCGCACCTTCTCTTCAGCCAGCGGCAGCAAAGCCTGCTCAAGCCGAGCCAAGCTTTGAACAAGCCGCTGGTATTCAGCCAGATCAGTTGCCAATGATTGGTTGTACCTACGCAACACTGCCTCTCGTTCTGCTTCAAGCTGGGCCAGACGAGAGCGTTCAGAATCAATAATGGGATCTTGACGTGAACCGGAAAATACGGGTAGATCAAAATTGACGCTGAGGCTAACCATATCGCCGAAATCACGACCGCGCCGCTGGTAATCCACGCCCCAGCCCCAATCAGGAGTTTTCTCAGCGACGGCTTCAGCAATTTCAGCCTGTGCCTGACGCGTCATCGGATTGAATGCCAGCAACTGCGGATGCCGTTCCAGGTTGTACTGGTAATGAGCTAAATCGTCCTGCCATTGTGGCCAGCCACCGGTCAGTGGCTGGCTGGCGGCCGGGCCAATCCAGCGGCTTAGTGCGGCCCGGGCTGCTGTTTCGTTGCGCCGTAACAAGTCCTCCTGATCCGCTAGCAATACAGCTTCCTGTTTCGGCAGTATGCTGTCAGCTAGCTGACCACGTCCTCCGGCAAGCCGCGCTGTTACTGCTCGGGAAAACAGTTCGTTTTCAGCATAAAGCTGTTTGAACAGGGCCAGCTTGCGCTCGATCGCTAAGGTAGTGATCCAGGCGTCTGCTGTTTCCTGGCGTACCTGAAGAAGCTCAATGGCCTGCTCCGCATCAGCGACCGTCGCAGCAGCATCCGCTGCATCAATTCGTGCCCGGCGCTTATCACGGTTAGGGACTTCCTGCATTACACCGACCATCTGCATGGTCATCGGCTCATTGCCAAGCTCCCAGCGTGATTCGCCTTCAATGGGAGTGTTTTGCAGTCCTAATCTCAACTTGGGATCCGGCAGTTCTCCGGCGGGGATGGCCGCACTGCGTGTCGCCTGCTGATTGGCCGCTTGAGCAGCCAACGAAGGAGCTTCACGCTCAGCCAAATTCAAGGCTTGCTCCAAAGTAAGTGCGACTGACAACCCAGGAAAGCCAAGCGAGCTGACGAATAGGGCGGCCGTGCACGCACGAAGCCAATTGATTCGGTATTTCATGGTGATTGATTCCGTTTATGTTCCAGCGCGAACCAAAGGCACGCGATGACCATCCGAAAGCTTCAGGGGCGCCGGATGATATTCATTACATAATAGGAATCAGCTGCGGGGAGGATGCCAAACGGCATCTGGTGCGAGGGACCGCACAAAATTTATTGCCAACACAAGAGGGAGCTGGCTGGGCGAAAACGGCAGGCTTTTGATAACAGCTACCTGGAGCAGGCTGCTGGTTTTACATTCCTTGCCGCTCTTGCAGTCGGCAAAGTCATCTCGTTCGTGCTGCGAACAGCATTCATGCTCGGTGTCCCCCGAGAAACTAGACTCCGGGGTAACGTAAACATTCGAATGATCCATGGAGAAAGAACCGGTCATCATAAGGGTTTGCGCCGTTCCCGTTACGGGAAGTGCAAAACTCAAAATAAATACAATAAAAAACCGGGTATATAATTTCATAGTCGGGCATTCTATTGAAAAAAGACTCATATAACAAGACTTGGCGGATGCAGACACTGAGTGCAACACCGTCAATGTATAGATGACAGGGCCTCATGGTACTTCGCCATCTGCTCGCTCATCACCTCAATAGGGCACTTGAAGTCGAAGCGCTTTCGGGGGCGCATGTTCAACTCAAGTGCGATCTCATCCAGTTCTTGCTGGGTATAGACCGATAGATCCGTTCCCTTGGGCAAGTACTGCCGTATGAGACCATTGATATTTTCGTTGGCGCCTCTCTGCCACGGACTATGTGGGTCGCAAAAATAAATGGCAATACCGGTATTCTGGGTAATCTTGGCGTGCTGCGTCATCTCGCGCCCCTGGTCATACGTCATGCTCTTCCGCGCAGCCAATGGCATCCGGTTCAGCGCAGCGCTAAAGCCTTCCACGGCCGAGGTGGCGGTCGCATCGTTCATCTTCGCCAGGATCAGGTAACCGCTTTTCAGTTCTACCAGGGTTCCGACAGCCGATGCGTTGCCCTTGCCTTTGATCAGGTCGCCTTCCCAGTGCCCGGGAAATTCACGTTTCTCTACCTCGGGAGGGCGGAGGTGGATGCTGACCATATCAGGAATCTGGTTGCGTCGATCAACTTGCCCACGTCGGGGCTTACGGGTGGATTTTCCTTGCCGCAAGCAGTGAATCAGTTCCTTTCGCAGCTCACCGACGGGCAACGCGTAGATAGCACTGTAGATCGTTTCACGGCAGACGTAGGCGTCTCGGAGGTCAGGGATATTCATATTCCTGAGCTTGCCGCTAACCTGCTCGGGTGACAAGCGCCGACGCAGCATGTACTGAATCAGTGCGAACCGAGGGCTGCCCGGAAACAGTTTTCGCCTTGGTCGACAATTGTCTCGGCGGTCATGACGGCGCTGTTGCGCGTGTGACGGGCGGTAATGGCCATCGGACGATCCATTGCGCCGTATCTCTCGACTGATCGTCGCCGGGGACCGCTCAAGCAGGGCTGCTATCTTCCTGATGCTCAAGCCTTGTGCGAGGCTGACTTGGATCGTCGCACGCTCTTCTATGCAAAGTTCAGAATATGACATGGGGTCAACACCTTACCGGTTTGGTCAGGTGTTGCACTCAGAATTTGCGGCCAAGCTTCCTAAATGATCGCGCAGCAATAATCACGCTTTATTTCAGTATTTTGCAGTGCATTTAGGGCATTTTCACAAAGGCTTTCAGGAAAATTAAATCTATAAAATAAAAAACAAAAAAGATACAAAACTTTGGTAAAAAAAGTTAAAGGTAATGCAGAAAAAAGAGCTATTAAATAGTCATTAATGGTAATGTAAATGTTATAAGCACCTCGCTAAGAGCCTCATTTTGGAGAAACTAAACAACTTACAATTAGCCTACCCCAAGGTTGCCAGGGAGGGGAAAAGGTCGACCATGATACTGGAAAGCCGTGTCATATACCCCGTAACGATGGCGATGCCCATCAGGATCACAATCGTGCCCGCCACGGGGCGAGCATAGGCGCTCCACCTTCCTAGGCTTTGCCGATGCAGAGCGAATCGGTTAATCAGTAAAGTGCTGGCAAGAAAAGGTAGCGCTAGGCCAGCCGAGTAGGCACTGAGATATATCATTCCAGCCTGAGCACTAGCAGCGTTGGACGTGGCCATCAGGATGGCGCCCAGGATGGGGCCGATACAAGGCGTCCAACCGATGGCAAAAGAGATCCCGAACACAGTCGCCGACAGCGGGGAGCCACCCTGGACATTGGGGGTGAACTGAAAGGTACGCTGGAAAAGCGGCAACCGGAACACGCCGGTCATGAAGAGGCCCAGCACGATCACCGCCGAGCCGGCAACCCAGTTGAATTCTTGACGATACCCTCGCATCAGTTGCCCGATACTACTGGCGCCGAGCCCGAGTAGGATGAACACGATGCTGAAGCCGAAGACGAAGAAGGCACTGAGGGTCAATGCCTCTAACCGCCTGTCGGCTTTACCGGCACTACCGCCTGTGACCACCGACAGGTAGGCCGGTAACAGGGGCAGCGTGCAGGGCGAGAAGAAGGAGACCAATCCGCCGATAAAGGCGCCGACCAAGCCGATGGAAGAGAGAGATTCCAATGTGTTATCGCAACTTAAGTTATGGAGACAGCCAACAAGGGTATTGATACCAATCCCATGGTGCTACCTCCTATCATGTCCATTTTAGCGCCATAAGAATTTTAAGGCTTACAGCTACTTTAAGGTCAACCTTTATTGGCAAATTATTTGTCTCCTACCGAACTGCAAATATTACACATCAGGCTTGACCTTAAAGTTGACTTCAAAGTTATGGTGGCTACTCAATGAATGACATGAGGACATTTCCATGGCGCTACAACTGGGCGAGACAGCACCAAACTTCACGATCGAATCCACGCAAGGCACGGTCAACTTTCACCAATGGCTTGACGACAGCTGGGCGGTGCTGTTCTCGCACCCCGCTGATTTTACGCCAGTATGCACCACAGAACTGGGCGCGTTTGCCAAGCGAAAGCTCGAATTCACCCAGCGGGGAGCCAAGCTGGTTGGGGTTTCGGTGGATCCACTTAGCTCTCACCACGACTGGGCGAGGGATATTGAACAGACTCAGGGCGCAGCTCTGAACTACCCCTTGCTGGCTGACGAAGATCAGGTGGTGGCGAAGCTGTATGGAATGATTCACCCGAAAGCCGATCCTAAACTGACGGTGCGTACGGTCTTCATCATCGATTCTGACAAGAAAATTCGTCTCACTTTGACGTATCCGCCCAGCACTGGACGTAATGTCGACGAGATACTGCGGGTTCTTGATTCGCTGCAGTTAACCGACAAACACAAAGTGGCCACGCCCGTTGACTGGCAAAACGGTGACGATGTCATCATCTCGCCATCGCTATCAAATGATGACGCCAAGCAACACTTTCCCGAAGGTTGGAACACTAAGACGCCCTACCTTAGGGTCGTGCGCCAACCGTAGCAATAGGAGCCTTGGCCAGTGTATGGAGCATATCAACTGAGTCAGGCTATTGGACGTTCAGACTAGCAATGTCGTGAGGAAGCGTCATGCAAACACTAAGTATCGGCGAGCTTGCCGAACGAAGTGGAGTCGCTAGCCAGGCGATTCGATTCTACGAAAAAGAGAAACTTATGCCTCCTCCGAGGAGGACCGATGCCAACTATCGGCGTTACCCATTAGAAGCCGTGGATCGGTTGCAGTTTATCGTTCATGCCAAGCAGTGGGGCTTCACGCTACAAGAGATTCGGGAGCTGTTAATGCTTCAGGATGCTAATGGCGACCGGGCACAAGCTAAACGCATCGCCGGCGAGAAGCTGCATAAAGTGCGCGAGCAGATCAAACACCTCACGCGGATTGAAGCCGTATTATCGAAAACATTGAGTGAGTGTGCAGGCGAAGGGCCTATGCAGGAAGGCTGCCCGATTGTTGAAGCTATCGCTGAGCAGACTGAATGATTGGGCACTTTCTCGACAGCGAACATGGAAATCAAGTTTGCCTATCGGGTCGTCGATAAATTAACAGGGAGATCGTCATTATGACGCAACACGTCGACATCGAGATTCGTGGTATGTCCTGTGCTTCCTGTGTTGGGCGTGTGGAGCGTGCACTCAGCCAGCAGCCAGGCGTGATCAACGCTCAAGTAAACCTCGCCACACAGAAGGCGGCTATCCAGGTCGAAGCAGGTACCGCAACCGCTAACCTACTCAATGCCATTGAAACGGCGGGCTATCAACCGGTGGTAGAAAGCCTCGACATACCCGTCACCGGTATGAGTTGCGGATCTTGTGTCTCTCGGATTGAGCGAACGCTAACGAAGCTGCCCGGCATAGTGGAGGTGAGTGTTAACCTCGCCACCCAGAAAGCCTTCGTTCGTTTCCTGCCGGGAGTCGTTTCGCTACCGCGAATTCAGCATGCCATCCGCGAGGCAGGCTATGAACCACAGGATACCGATACGCCGCCACCGACGGACAGCGAGGACCGGGAGAGAGCTGAGCTTCGCCGCCGAGTCGTGCTCGCGGCAATATTCACGATTCCGGTGGTCATCATCGCCATGGGGAAAATGATTCCCGCCTTTGACACGCTTTTGACGAGTCTAATGCCGCATCGCGGCTGGATGGGCGTCGAGTGGTTATTGGCCACACCGGTGCAGTTCTATGCTGGTGCACGCTTCTATCGCGTCGGCTTCGCCGAACTCCGGCATTTTAATCCGGGCATGAACAGCCTCGTTATGATCGGATCGAGCGCTGCCTATTTCTATTCGGTCGCCGCCCTGCTGGTGCCCGGACTCTTTCCCGTCGGAACCGCCGTGAGCTATTTCGAAGCGGCGGCGGTGATCGTGACGTTAATTCTGCTCGGTCGCTATTTTGAACACATTGCCAAGGGCCGCACCTCCGAAGCTATCAAGAAGCTTCTGCAATTACAGGCGAAAACTGCCCGCGTCATCCGTGAGGATGAAACCGTCGAGCTGCCTATCGACGCCGTCGTCACGGGCGATCGTATTTTGGTTCGCCCAGGGGAGCGTGTTCCAGTCGATGGCATCGTTGAGGAGGGCCACTCCTACGTTGATGAGTCGATGATCAGCGGTGAGCCAGTGCCGGTCGTCAAACAGAAGGATTCCGAAGTCGTCGGTGGCACCATCAACAAGAACGGTGCACTTACCTTTCGCGCCACGCGGGTGGGTGCGGACACCGTGCTGTCGCAGATCGTCAGGATGGTGGAAGCGGCGCAGGCCGAGAAGCCACCGATTCAGCAACTGGCCGACAGGATCGCCGGGGTGTTCGTGCCCGTGGTCATCGCCATCGCCATGGTCACCTTCGGGGTGTGGTTCGCCGTCGGGCCGGCGCCGGCCCTTTCCTTCGCCTTCGTCACCACGGTGAGCGTGCTGCTGATCGCCTGCCCCTGCGCGATGGGCCTGGCTACCCCAACGGCCATCATGGTCAGTACCGGGAAAGGGGCCGAGATGGGAGTGCTATTTCGCAAAGGGGCGGCGCTTGAGACGCTGGCCAAGATGAATACGGTGGTGCTGGACAAGACCGGCACTTTGACCCAGGGGCGCCCCGAACTGACCGACTTCGAAGCAATTAACGGTCATGAAAACGACGTGCTGCGACTGGTCGCGGCGGTGGAAGCTCAAAGCGAGCACCCCATCGCTGAGGCTATTGTGCAGGGCGCCAAGACCCGTGGGCTGGAATTACCCCCTGTCAGTCGCTTTAGTGCCGAGCCTGGCTACGGCATTGAAGCCGAGGTCGACGGCCACTTGGTACATGTAGGGGCTGATCGTTACATGCGTCGGCTGGAAATCGACCTCGGCCAGGCAGAAACACGCGCCAAGGTGTTGGCCGAGAACGCCAAGAGCCCGCTCTATGCCGCGGTAGACGGTCAGCTTGCTGCAGTCATCGCGGTGGCGGATCCCCTCAAGGAGGGCTCTGCCGACGCTATCGCAGCACTCAAAGCGCAAGGGCTGGAAGTGGCCATGCTCACCGGCGATAACCGTGCCACTGCCGATGCTATCGCCCGACAGGTTGGCATCCAGCAGGTTCTCGCCGAGGTGCTGCCCGACCAGAAAGCGGCAGAGATCCGGCGTCTCCAAGCGGAGGGCAAGCGTGTCGCTTTTGTGGGAGATGGAATCAATGATGCTCCCGCGTTAGCGCAGGCCGACGTGGGCATTGCGATCGGTACTGGTACCGATATCGCCATCGAGTCTGGCGATGTGGTGCTGATGAGTGGCGATTTGCGAGGCATCGTCAATGCCACAGCGCTCTCCAAGCGTACCCACCGGACCATTATCGGCAATTTCGTTTGGGCCTATGGCTACAACGTAGCACTAATCCCCGTGGCGGCGGGCGTGCTCTATCCGTTCATCGGCGTATTGCTCAGCCCCATGCTGGCGGCGGCGGCCATGAGCGTTTCCAGTGTTTTTGTGCTGACTAACTCGTTGCGGCTACGCCGTTTCACATCGGATACCGGCAATGCCACATCACGTCCAAACGATGCTGTTCATCGCGCCTAAACCAAACACCGTCGTGTTAACGAGGAATTCAAAATGATGGGAAGTGAAAGCTGCATGTGGGGTATGGCAGGGATGGGCCTAATAGCGATCTTGTTGATTATTGCACTGGGGCTTGGTGTTGCTGCGCTTATCAAGTACCTGTTTTTTAATAAGAAGCACTAAAACCAGCCAGTAAATGTGATCGACCTAATCCCTTGGAAAAACAGTAATTGATAAAGAGAGCATTCATGAGGCATATCCTACATTCTACTTATTACCTAGCCGCTGCAGGTCTGTTAGGTCTTATTACGTTGCCTGCGTTGGCGCAGGAAGCAGGAACCGATGCCAATGAGAGTCATCAGGCCAGCAGTGCCGCTAATACTGAGTCTCCCTTGCCCAAGACGATTACCGTGTTGGTGGATCAAGGGTTCACATTCCATGGCAGCTTCGAAGCGCCTGACGACCTCCAAGGCTATGCCTTGTCTTATGATAATGAGCCTATGGCGGCTTATATTTCTTCCTCTTCCGACTATGCCGTCATTGGTACGTTAATCGACCCCCAGGGCAATGCCGTCATGGAAAGCCAGCTTCAGGCTCTGGTGCTGGACCCCATGCTGGAAGCTACCTGGAGTGCGTTTGAAAACACTCGTTTTATCTCGGAGGGGAATGATGATGCTTCGCATATTGTGTACACACTAACAGACCCCAACTGCCCCTACTGCAATGCACTCTGGAAAAATTCGCGCCCGCTCATTGAGCAAGGCGTGTTACAGCTTCGTCACGTGCTGGTCGGCGTGCTATCAGAGGACAGTCTTCGCAAAGCTGCTGCAATCCTTGAAGCCGACAATCCGGCCAGTGCTCTCGAAACTCATGAACTGGAATTTCGCAATGGCGGCATAAGGCCGGTGGAGCCGTCGGAGGAGAGTCAAGCGCTTCTTAGAAATCACGCCCAGATCATGCGTGAGGCCGGTGCTACGGGAACGCCGACCAGCTACTACCGTGATGAAGCCGGGAAAGTTCAGCGTATCAATGGCGCAGTGTCGACCGACCAGTTTCGCGAAATATTGGGCGTTGAATGATACACCATAACGGTACAGGGCTGAGATGCGAGTCTCCCCAATCACGACCACTGAGATGCACATGGCAACCAAGCTTAGCGTAAAGCAAACGCTCTTTTTGGGGCTCACTCTATTGATGGGCTTGGCGGCCCTTTATTGGATTCTGATGGAGACCGGCGCCTTGTCGGTCTTGACCGACAAGCAGGCCTTGCGTGAGTGGCTTGATAGGCTGGGCGTCTGGGGGCCGTTGGCCATCATCTTTATGATGATGGCGGCCATTGTCATGAGCCCGATTCCCAGTGGCCCAATTGCGATGGTGGCTGGTGCGCTTTACGGCCCAGTTGGGGGGACGATCTATGTCGTTATCGGTGCCGAAGCCGGTGCTCTGCTCGCTTTCTGCATTGCTCGTTTGCTCGGCTATGAAGTGATGCAACGCTGGCCGCGTACGCGGCCCATCCTCAACTGGCTGGGAAAGGAGCGCTCTCAGACAGGCTTGATGCTCATCGTTTTTGCATCCCGATTGGTGCCCTTCCTTTCGTTTGATGCCGTCAGCTATGCGGCAGGTATCACCCCCCTGTCTTTCTGGCGCTTTTTGATCGCCACACTGGCCGGCGTGATCCCCACGGCGTATCTAATCGTCATGTTCGGCGAAGTGCTGATTACGGCCGACTCCCGTGGCCTCACAATCGCGCTGATTCTCATCAGTGGCATTACATTGCTGCCGCTGCTGGCGAAACGCTTATGGGCTCGACAGCCATGACCGATAGCAACCGAGTGCTCTAAATCAACTTTCGTAAGCATTAACAATGCTCAGCAGGCACTTACCCGCTACTACCTGTGAGACGTACACGTGAAATTTCGGACATTGCTATTTTTACCCCTATTGGGCTTTTTTGGTTTGAGCTTTTTCTTTTATCAGGGCTTATCAATGGATCCTAGCGCCAGAGATTCACCCTTGTTAGCTCAGCCGTTTCCGCCATTCAGACTGACAACGCTGGAAGACCCCTCAAGGCTCGTTAATGAATCTCTTTTTAAAGGAAAGGTGACATTAGTCAATGTGTGGGGAGAGTGGTGTCCGACTTGCAAACATGAAATGCCGCAGTTATTGGATTTAGCCGCGCGAGGCGTCCGCTTGGTTGGGATCAACTATAAGGATACCCAGGCAAAGGGGCTCGAGTTTCTTGACGAGTTCGGGAACCCTTTTGAAGTCAACATCTTTGATCCAGAGGGTAACCTAGGTTTTGAGCTAGGTGTGTATGGCGCCCCAGAAAGCTATCTGGTCGATACCGAAGGCACTATTCGTTACAAACATACAGGTTACATAACGTCTGAAGATGTTGAGCGAGTCATCCAAGAAGTCGAGAAGTGGAAACGATAAAACGGTTATGAAAACGCATTATTTTTTTATTAATGACTCCATCTGTAACGCTAAGTTAAGGAAGGTATATGTTGCAATACCCTCAAATTGATCCGATCGCCATCGCCATAGGCCCTCTTCAGATCCACTGGTATGGCTTAATGTATGTCATCGGGCTAGTCGCTGCTTGGTGGTTGGGTCGGCGTCGCGCCCATCGACTCGGCCTAAGCCACGATGATATGGGCGACCTGATCTTCTACGGCGCCATCGGCATCATCGTTGGCGGCCGTCTTGGCTATGCGCTGTTTTACGGGCTCGAACAACTGCAAGCAAACCCCCTTTGGTTATTAAAAATCTGGGAAGGAGGCATGAGCTTTCATGGCGGCCTTGCCGGTGTATTAGTGGCTGCCTGGCTGTTTGCTCGCAAACATCAACTGGCTTTTATTCAACTGACTGACTTCATTGCTCCGTTAGTCCCGATCGGCCTGGGAGCGGGTCGCCTCGGTAACTTCATCAATCACGAGTTACCGGGAAGAGTTAGTGATGTACCTTGGGCAATGGTGTTTCCATCCATGATGGAGCTGGGCCCAGAGCCACGCCATCCTTCGGCTCTCTACGAGTTTGCCCTTGAAGGTGTCGTGTTGTTTGCCGTGCTGTGGTGGCTATCGCGCCGACCGCGTCAGCGAGGCCTCATCTCTGGGTTGTTCCTGCTTCTGTACGGAGCCTTTCGCTTCATCGTGGAGTTCGTGCGCCTCCCAGACCCTCAGTTGGGATTCATCGCTTTTGGCTGGTTGACCATGGGGCAGCTGTTGACACTACCGATGCTCATAGCGGGTTTTGCTCTGGTCGCTTGGTCCAGACGTCAGCCAGTGGATAAGCCAAAGGCGGCGTTAAACTCATGAAACAAGTCTTCGCTTTTCTAATGGTGGCACTCTTTATAGTCACACCGGTAGCGGCACGTGAAGAGATATTTGGGGTTGGTGACAAAAGCTCCCCTTTTAACCGTTCGACGCAACGTGACTTTCTACCGGCTACAGAAGCCTTCCGAACCACCGCTTGGCGAGACGATGATCGGGTTTATGTCGGTTTCACCGTCGCCGAAGACTATTACCTTCATCGGCATCAGTTTGCGATTGAGAGTCTCTCTCGAAGTATCAATTTCGGAGAGCTGGCTTTGCCACCTGGTGAGCCAATGTCGCACGCATCTTTGGGGGACATTAATGTTTTCTACAATCAGGTGTTGGTGAGTGCGCCCATCGAGGCGAGCGAGACCGTGATCGGACCGTTGGCCGTCGTGGTGACCTTTCAGGGCTGTTCCGATCAAGGACTTTGCTATCCACCCGAACAGGTCGAACTTATCTCACCGTACGGCTCCCCTCCGGCGACCTTCGCCACCAGCCCCTCCCTTGGTACGGCGGATAGCACCAAAGGCGCTCCTTAAATGAATCCCGCCGACCTGAGCCTGCCGCCGCTGGCGGCGGCCTTCGTCTTCGGCTTGCTGGGAGGCGCGCACTGTATCGGCATGTGTGGCGGCATCATGAGTGCCCTGACCTTTGCTGTGCCCCCCAGCATGCGACAACCTAGCCGTTTAGCAGCTCTGTTGCTCGGCTATAATTTAGGCCGTATCAGCAGCTACATGATCGCGGGTGCCTTGGTGGCCCTGCTCGGTTCCGTGCTCAACCATGCATTGGACAGCTTCGCCCTGGTATTGCGTATCCTGGCGGCGGTCATGTTGATACTGATGGCGCTTTATATCGCCAACTGGTGGAAGGGCTTGCTACGTATCGAGGCACTAGGGCGCGTTCTGTGGCGCCGCATCGAACCAATAGGACGTCGCTTGATGCCTGTTGTAAAAGTGCCCCAAGCGTTCGCACTTGGCTCGCTATGGGGCTGGATGCCTTGTGGGCTAATCTATTCGATGCTGGCCTGGAGTCTGGCCGTAGCCGAGCCATTGCGTGCCGCCGCGATGATGGGGGCCTTCGGGCTCGGCACCCTGCCTGCCGTCCTAGCGACCGGTGTGGCAGCGCGCCGCGTCTCAATATGGATACGTAGTCCTGCGACTCGTACGCTAGCAGCGCTGCTAATTATTGCGTTTGCCGTCTGGCAACTCTGGTATTTGGAATCCATGATAGGGATGGTGGATACGCACGGTGCCATGACCCCATCGCACCATTAATGATGACCTCGCTTATCATTAATCTCGACGTCTGATTTTCTAGATCCAAGCGATTCGATGAGCTCCTTCAGGCTGAAACTTTCAGTCATCTTGTCTTGATTCATATTATCTATCCAGCGCGCTATCACCTGGAACTCTTGAGCCCGCAAGTAAAGACGTCCCCTTTGAGTGGCGAGTGGTACTGGTTCAATAAACTCTGCAGTGCCTTGATCCGCCCAAGATAATATTTGCTTGATCTCTGGAAGACTAACACCCAGCGAACGCAGGCAATCGATAAAACGTAGGCGCCCCAAGGACTCTGCATCGTAGAGTTGATAACCGTTGCGCGGGTCGCGGTGCGGTTGCAATAACCCTTCCCTTGTATAGTGGCGTACCGTTTCTGCCGTTACTCCTCCCGTCTGAGCCAGCTCTGAGACTCGCATTGGCTTATCCTCATTCGTTTATTCGTAGCCAGCTTACAACCGTTAGGCTGCCCAAAGGTCAAGTCTTCAGCTGAGCGCTCATGACAAACATTTAGGTTGTATAACGAAATTTAAAATGAGGCCTTGACATTAAAGTCTGCTTTAAGGATATCTTAAAAAAGCACTTCTGCCACAGGATAAAAAACCGTAATCAAGTCCTACCACCAGCGCGTTTGGCAGAGTGACTCACACACAGAGGAGAGTGTCATGCGTAAACGTAATACTGCGATCCTGTTTACTGCCATTGTTGCTGCCAGCAGCTTCGGAGCTAGCTCGCTTCTTGCCCAAGAAGAGAATCAACAGAAGCCGATGGAGGGCAACGCCATGCATAGCAATATGATGCAAGCAGGGGGTATGCACGACATGATGGGCGATATGAAGTCCATGATGGAAAAATGTAACGCCATGATGGAAAACATGCAGCATGAGAACGACGACGCTTAAAGCGGCTCGGATAGGGTTGCTTGTACGCAAGCAACCTTTTCATCATGCGGATAGCGTCGCTTGGACCTTCCTCTCTGATATCTAACCGGACACACAACATATGAAACATTGGAAAGCGCTTGCCGTTACGTCTTTGCTGGCTTTTCCTGTATCGGGATTGGCGGCTGATATATCAGCGACTCTCTACAAAAATCCCAATTGCGGGTGTTGTGCCGAATATGCCAAGTATTTGGAACAAAACGGCTTCGACGTGGAGACGATCGACACCCATGATCTTGTTAAAATGAAAGCCGAGTATAACGTCCCTGAAGAACTGCATGGCTGCCATACCACGGTCGTAGGGGACTATCTCTTCGAAGGGCATGTGCCTGTTGAGAGCGTGACCCAAGTGCTTGATGAAAAGCCCTCTATCATAGGGCTGAGTGTGCCGGGAATGCCGCTTGGCTCACCGGGCATGTCGGGAGAAAAGCGTGGCCCGTTGGAAGTCTATGCCATCGCCTCGCAATCGACTGAGAGCCCCGACATTTACGCGACTCACTAAAGGATAGTGCGGCGATGAAACACCCCATCCTGACAGGACATTTCGTAGCTGTATTTCTGATGACTGCCACATCCCTTGCCATGGCCGCCCCGTCAGAAAGTTCAGGGCCACAGGGGTTTCTTCTCTGGGCTACCCCCAACGACGTGGCACAAATCAGCTTCGAGGATAGCGACGGTACCCCTTTCACGTTGGCTGACTTTGAAGGAAAACTGATTTTACTCAACATCTGGGCAACATGGTGCGGGCCTTGCCGAGAGGAAATGCCCACTTTAGATGCCCTGCAAGATGAGCTTGGCAGCGATGATTTTGAGGTGGTCGCCTTATCGATCGACCGTAAGGGGGGCGAGATTGTTAATGAATTCTATCAAGAGATAGGCATTGAACATCTGGCTCCCTATATAGATAAAACCGGAATGGCTAGCGCAGATCTTGGGGCCGTAGGTATTCCCACGACGCTTCTACTTGACCGCCAAGGCAAAGAAATTGGGCGCCTCGTGGGGGAAGCCGAGTGGAACACTCAAGACATGATCGACTTTCTTGCCGAAATGATTGCAACCAGATAATGAGGTAGCACCATGAGTTGTTGTGACGACAAAACCCAACAGAAAAAACAAAAATCGGGGCTACAAGGCCGGTTGACAGGGCAACGCGGCCTGATGTTGCTGGGTGGCGTGGCAGTGGCTGGCGGCCTTGCTTTTGGCTGGGATAACCTGGTTTTGCTGGGCATCGCGCCTATACTATTGAGCCTATTGCCATGTCTCATTATGTGCGGATTAGGCCTATGCATGATGAAGTGCAAAGACAAAAAAGGTGAAGCGACCGAGCAAAGCGACGCTAACAATGTTCAGGCTCGGGTAGAAGACGCTTCAGAAGTGAATGCTGGCACAGCGTCCACCACTCGCCAAATAGTAGATCAAAACGAGTCAATCAAGCATTCCTCATCAAATTTCCAAGCCTAGCCATGGGTAAAGGGTAATGCTTGAAGTAGCCAATATAGGACTGGTCACTGCCTTTCTGGCAGGCCTGATCTCGTTCATTTCACCCTGTGTTTTGCCACTTGTGCCTGGCTATCTTTCTTTCATGACCGGCCGCTCGCTCGGACAATTACAGAAGGCGGATAGACGAGAGCGACTCCGGGTGTTAACCCAGTCGATATGGTTCGTGCTCGGTTTTTCAACCGTTTTTTTGTTGCTGGGAGCCAGCTCCACCGCCATTGGTCGTCTGCTATTGGTGTATCGCCAAGAAGCAAACCTAGTCGGTGGCCTTATCGTTATACTGTTTGGTGCCTTCATGACCGGGCTCATGCCATGGCGCTGGTTTCATCAAGAATGGCGGTTTATGGGTCGACTGAAGGACGTCGGCGGAAGCCGCAGTGCGGCTTATCTGCTTGGTTTAGCGTTTGCATTTGGCTGGACCCCCTGCATTGGCCCGATTCTGGGTGCCATTCTTACCGTCAGCGCTTCCACGGCCAACGCCTGGAGCGGCATGGCGTTGCTCGGCGTTTATTCTTTGGGTCTGGGTGTGCCCTTCATGCTGAGTGCCCTTTCACTTGATCGCTTCATAAAGCACCAGAAATTCCTGCGTCGCTGGGGGCATTTCATACATATAGCGGCTGGGTTGATCATGATCCTGATGGGTAGCTTAATGATCACAGGCAAACTATCCGAGCTGTCATATTGGTTATTGCGTACTTTCCCTGCCCTAAGTGTTATCGGCTAATCGTTATTTAAGGAAATATTGAAATGCACATGATCGTGAGTCGTTTTTTACGTGTCTTCTTACTGACAGGCTTGGCCGCAGTCAGCTTTGGCAGCGCCATTACGGCCTTGGCAACTGAAGAAAGGTTGCTTGCACTGCAATATGACGTAACAGGCAAACGACTGTTTAAAATTGAGGCTAACCAACTATTCCAGCGTGCCGATGAAGGCATGACCTGGAATGCGATTCCCTTGCCCGAAGACGTGAATGAAGGCCAGTTGCGCGCGGTATCGGTCCCCTCCACTGATCCGCAAGCGCTCTATATCGCAGGCCCCTCAATCGGGGTGCAGCGTAGCACCGACAATGGAGAAACCTGGCAAGAGCTCAGCGCTAACCTACCTAGCCGGGAGGTGACTGCGCTAACCGTGCATCGCCGCCAGGACGAAACACTTTATGCGGTGGTTGCCGATAACGGCATCTACCAAAGCGAGGATGCTGGCAACACCTGGAAGAAAATGGACAGCGGCCCTTCACAAAAGGTTAACCGACTCGTTCACTCTGACATGGAAGGCAGCATGCAGACTGGCTGGCTCTACGCGGTGTCGGACGATGCGGTGCGTCTATCGATGGACTGCTTTTGCGGCTGGAGACCGACCGGAGAGCTTGATGCTGGCAGCGTCTATGATATGGCTTATAGCCTTGGCAACCCAAAGCGAGTCTATGTGGTTACACAGCAAGGACTATGGCGTAGTGAAACGGGTGGTCAAGAGTGGCAACAAGTAGCTGGTGACGGCACAGAGCTCGTTGCACTCACACTCTCCGCCAAAGACACTCTCTATGGTTTAAACCAGAAAGGGGAACTTCTACACAGTGAAGACGAAGGCCAATCCTGGACTTATCCCGATGCGTAAGCACTGTTTTTTCACTGCCTCATGGCTGACGCTAATGGTTGTGGGGCACGCCATGGCTGAGGACCGTCCTTTTTCAAGCGATACTCCTCAGCTGGAAGACGGAAAAAGAGTTTACCGACAATACTGTGCTAGTTGCCACGGTACACAAGGCGAAGGCATGCCCAACTGGGAAGAGCAAAATGCTCTAGGCGAGTTACCTGCTCCACCACATGGGCCAGAGGGCCATACCTGGAAACACTCTGATGCCATGCTCTACCGAATTATTGCCGAGGGTTGGCGCGACTCCTGGAATAAAACCGATAGGCTAACGATGCCAGCGTATCAGGAAGTTTTGGCTCCCAGCGAGATACGAGATGTGGTGAATTATCTCAAGACATTATGGACACAAGAGCAAAGGCGTCACCAAGCAGACGAAAGTATTGAGAACCCCTTTCCAATACAAACTGGAATACCCCCAGAGTAAATAATAGTGTCTATGCCCTATAACAAATTTTCTTAGTCACCTTATGGGTCACCACACTGTTAGCTACCGTCTCAACCGCCCACTTGTGTTATTAAGTAGAAAACAACCTCTTGGTCCTTTTAACTCCGACAAACCTGCTCCCGGCGAATGCTAGCCCTTACTTAGAAAACCAACTTCGCATTGTCAGCGAATAAATATACACTTTAGCGAATCTCAAATGTTTATGTTGAGACATGGAAGTTAACAAATTTCATATAAAATAAACTTATTACCTAACGACTGAGGCGCCTTCAGGCTTAGTAAGATCGACTGGCTCACTTCACAATAAAGTTTTCGTCGCGCCACATATTTGATCTGAAGGCTGTGGAAGGGAGTTAGATTATTATGTTAGGTAAGCAATATAGTGTTAATAAACAACGGGTAAGCGGATTAAATGGTTGATCTTACCTTTGCATGAGAGTGAGACAGACCGGCATCTCATCGGATTATCTGGTTGATGCTTCACCTACTGCTGGTGCATGTTTCCTTCGCTAATTCCAGCAAGAACCCCACACGCCTCAACTTCCCGGTCATCGTTGCAACTCGCTCTCAGTGAAACGAGTTGTTTCTCAAGCGCTTGCAGAGCGGTTATCTGCGACCGCACATGAGAGATGTGATCATCGAGCAAGGCGTTGACGGCGGTACAAGGCTGATGAGGGTCGTCCTGATAGCTCTGTAGTTCGTGAATCTCAGCCAGTGACAGGCCCAGGATTCTGCAGCGACGGATGAAGGCCAGCCCCTCACCATGCTTCTCGGTATAGACACGGTAACCGTTGTCCTGCCGATCAGGCGGCGGCAACAAGCCCTGCTGTTCATAGAAGCGGATCGTCTGTGTTTCGACCCCTACCAACTGCGCCAACTGACCAATGCGCATCAGCCTCCTCCCCAACGGATTCTTTACTCTATTGACCTTATAGTAGCTTTATAGTTTTAAATGGTACCACAACATTGTTCAAGTGGAGTCGTATCATGAGCAAATCCTGTGGTGGCGCCTGTGGCGGTGATGCAACGTCCGCAGCGGATACCGATATACAGGCCTCCTCCGAGGCGCCAGGGAGATGGGTCAGTGTTTATGCCGTGCCGAAGATGGACTGTCCATCAGAAGAACGAATGATTCGCCTAGCCCTGAACGGCTTTGAGGAGATTCGGGCGCTGTCCTTCGACTTGTCGAACCGCCGGCTGAAGGTCGTGCATGACGGCGAGGTCGAGCCCGTCACCTCGAAACTGAAGACCTTGGGGCTAGGCGCCTCGCTTCAGGAAACCGTCGCTGCAAATCCGGAGACCATCAAGGCCGCCGAGTTTTCGGCAGCTTCTGCTAAGCAAGAATCCGGGACCCTGCGCTGGTTGCTCGGCATCAATGCACTTCTGTTCGTGGTGGAAATGACTGCCGGTCTGATGGCTCAGTCAACTGGCCTCATTGCAGAGTCCCTGGACAATTTTGCTGATGCGGCAGTGTACGGACTCGCTCTTTATGCGGTTGGGCATAGCGTGAAAAGGCAGGTCCGTGTTGCGCACGTTGCTGGTGTGGTCCAACTGGTTTTGGCTGTTGGCGTACTCGTAGAGGTCGTGAGGCGCTTTGTATTCGGTAGTGAGCCTGAATCGCTGGTGATGATAGCCATCGCATTCGTCGCATTGATTGCCAATACCGCCTGTCTGCTGATGGTATCCAAACATCGAGGGGGCGGAGCTCATATGAAGGCTAGCTGGATATTTTCGGCCAACGACGTGGTGATCAACCTGGGGGTCATCACCGCCGGCGCCCTGGTCGCGTGGACCGGGTCCAATTATCCGGATCTGATTATCGGCACCATCGCGGGGGGCATTGTACTTAACGGTGCCAGACGCATTTTGGCGTTGAAGGGTTAAATAATGCTCATTATTGGCAAAAAGCTCTCGCCGTATGCCCTATTGTCCATATCGGGCCTGCTGGCAGCGTCTGATCAGGCTGTAAAGTGGCTGGTGCAGCAATCAATGGCCTATGGCGAGTATGTTTCGGTGACCCCGTTCTTTAACTGGGTGCACCTATGGAACACCGGTGCCGCATTCAGTCTTTTTGCGAATGGTGGAGGCTGGCAGCGCTACTTTTTTATCGGAATCGCGGTAGTGGTCTCGATTTTTCTGATCAAGCTGATCCTTGAAAATCGTCATAAAGGAGAAGCCATCGCTTACAGTCTTATCCTCGGTGGCGCCATGGGCAACCTGATTGACCGGGTCTTTCGCGGCTATGTTGTGGATTCCTTTGATTTCTATTGGCGAGACTGGCATTGGCCGGCCTTCAACCTGGCTGATATTGCAATTGTCCTCGGTGCCTTACTTTTCGTTTCCGGCAGCTTTTTGGGTAAAAAAACAAACACCAATGCCGAGCCGGATGGATCTGACTGACACCTACGCCTATACAACACCATGACCGAACTTCCCGACAACATCCTTCACCTGCCGCAATACCAAGTACTGGGCTGCAAATCAACCGACGACGAAATGCACTTCCAGGTGGACGTGCCCGATCCGATCGCCTGCGAGGAATGCGGCGTGCAGGGTGAGTTCGTGCGGTTCGGCAAGCGTGATGTTCCCCATCGTGATCTGCCCATCCAAGGCAAGCGGGTCACTCTCTGGGTGGTCCGCCGCCGATACACCTGCCGGGCCTGCAAGACAACATTCAGGCCCCAGCTACCGGAGGTGGTGGACGGATTCCGTATGACACTGCGGCTGCATGAGTACGTGGAGAAGGAATCCTTCAACCACCCCTACACCTTTGTGGCGGCACAGAGACCGGCCTGGACGAGAAGACGGTGCGCGACATCTTCAACGCCCGCGCCGAGTTCCTGGGGCGCTGGCACCGCTTCGAGACGCCCCGCATCCTGGGCATTGACGAGCTATACCTGAACAAGCGCTACCGCTGCATCCTGACCAACATCGAGGAGCGAACCCTGCTCGACCTGCTGGCCACCCGCCGCCAGGACGTGGTGACCAATTACCTGATGAAGCTGAAAGACCGGCAGAAGGTCGAGATCGTCAGCATGGACATGTGGAACCCTTACCGGGCAGCGGTCAAGGCCGTGCTGCCACAGGCCCGCATCGTGGTCGATAAGTTCCATGTGGTACGCATGGCCAACGATGCCCTGGAGAAGGTGCGCAAGGGCCTCAGAAAGGAGCTGAAACCCTCCCAGAGCCGAACCCTCAAGGGCGACCGGAAGATCCTGCTGAAACGCGCTCACGAAGTTTCAGATCGGGAACGGCTGATCATGGAGACCTGGACAGGCGCATTCCCGCAACTGCTGGCCGCCTACGAGCACAAGGAACGCTTCTACGGCATCTGGGACGCCATCACACGGCTCCAGGCAGAAGCCGCCCTGGACGAGTGGATAGCCACCATCCCGAAGGGCCAAAAGGAAGTCTGGAGCGATCTGGTCAGGGCAGTGGGAAACTGGCGCGAAGAGACCATGACCTACTTCGAGACGGACATGCCCGTCACCAACGCTTACACGGAGTCCATCAACCGACTGGCCAAGGACAAGAACCGTGAAGGGCGCGGTTACTCCTTCGAGGTGATGCGGGCACGAATGCTCTACACCACGAAGCACAAGAAGAAGGCACCGACTGCGAAGGTCTCTCCTTTCTACAAGAAAACCATCGGTTACGGACTGCCGGACTTCGCAGAGGAACTCAACTACGGAGTCGATCTATCAACCATCTGAGGGTGGTATCAGATTGATGGGGTGAAGGTGCCCCATCAACCATTAAATCCGTATACCCAATAAATGTACCCAACGTCATAACCCAGTTCTTCCACAGAGCCGGAGAATCCGGCATAAAGATCAAGCTCATAGCTGGTGCCGTCACCAAAATCGACATTGGAACCCCAGCCACCGGCGTAGAAGCCCGACGCATGCTCATAACATAATCCAACCCTCCCTGGACAGCCGCAGCCCCGTCTGTCTGGGTGACGCCCCGGAACAGATAGTTGCTGCTGGCGCTCACATTTGAGCTGACGTCAGCGCTAACAATGGCGGGCGCAGCCTGAAGTGCTGCAAGCAAAGTGATACTCCTGAATCCGTGAGACCGGCCCCCAGGAATGCTTCTAACCTACTGAACTGCATGGCAATATAGCGAATATCGCCATTCACCCAGACAGTGCCATGCCCAACGTCAAGTTCCGCGCCAGTCGCCGCACCCTCACCAGCCACGCCGGGCTGTCCATCATCGGGCAATGCTTCGAGATCGCTGGCGTCGACAGCATCGACAGCCGCTTCCCCACCACGCTGGGCATGCGCACCAGTGACGTGATCAAGAGCTACCTGGGCCTGCTGTGTCTGGGCATGAGCGACTATGACGCTGTCGAGAACTTCCGCCGCGACAAGCCCTTCCAACAACTGCTGACCCTGCAGAAGGTGCCGAGCGCGGCGACGCTGCGACAGCGGCTGGAGAAACTTGCCGCCAACGACCTGCAGGCGCGCACCGCCACCTGGTCCACGACCCTGCTGTCACTGATCGAAGCACCGATCACCGCCGAGACGACGCACGTCTGCCTGGACATCGACACCTTCGTCATGGACAACAGCAACTCGAAGAAGGAAGGCGTCTCGCGGACCTACCAGAAGGTCGATGGCTACACACCGATCGCCGCCTATCTGGGCAACGAAGGGTGGTGCCTGGGTCTGGAACTGCGGCCTGGCAAGCAGCACACCATGAAGGAGAGCAACGCCTTCCTGGAGCGGGTGCTGCCTCGCACCCAAGGCCTGACCAAGCAACCGATCCTGTTACGCGAGGACAGCGGCTTCGACAGCCAGGCGCACCTGGCGCTTCTCGAACAGCAGCGCCAGGTCTTTGCCGACGAGGGGCGCCGGCTCGACTATGTCGTCAAATGGAACCCGCGCGGCTCGGCCACGGCTGATCGAGATACCTGGCTGGCGGTGGCGGCGGACTACTGGGAAGAGCTGCGTCCTGGCAAGCGCCAGGCGCTGTGGCTGCAGACCGTCTCGATCCACGACGACAACAAGACCGAATACGTCGTCCAACGCGTGATGCGCCTGGTAGAGCGCACCGCCGATCGCGATGGCCAGTTGCTGCTCGAACCGGACTATGAGTTGGAAGGCTGGTGGACCAGCCTGGACGAGGCGCCGGAGGCGGTGATCAAGCGCTACCAGGCGCATGCCACCCATGAGCAGTTTCACAGCGAGATCAAGACCGATCTCGACCTGGAGCGCTTGCCGTCCGGCAAGTTCGCCACCAACGATCTGATCCTGCATCTCGCCCAGTTGGCCTACAACATCCTGCGCCTGATGGGACAGCTGGGCATGACCGGCGAGCTGAGCCCGGTTCGCCACCCGGCCAAGCGGCGCCGGCTGCGCACCGTGCTACAAGAGCTGGTGCACCGTGCGGCTCTCGTGATTCACAAGGCACGGCAGATCATCCTCGACTTCGGGCAGGATATCGGGCGCATGACGGTGCTCAAGACGCTGCGGAGCCGACTGCGTTATCCACGAGGAACGCCATGCTGACCGTCAATCGGCGACACTCTATCCACAAGCAGTTCCAAGCGACACGCGATCGCCAGATATGTCGTGCCTGGCGGGTGGAAAGGCATGACAAAACGGGCCGTCAGCACCGATCAGCACGGTGGGTTTTGGCAATAACGGGCTTGCGAAAGCCAACTTGCACGGGGCGAATGATCAAAAAGTGCTCGCTGGCGGTGATAGGGAAAGTGTCGGCGCCGGCTTCACGGATTCAGGTATTAGAAACAGTGGTTTATGCCTGTTTGAGTGGCGATATAACATCAATAATCATGCTGGCGCGCTCAATAGTGTTATGTTGAAGGGCGTATAATCACTGTTATGTTTTAAGGAGGTAGTTTGAGTAAAGTCGTTGGACGCTGGCGAATTAAGTGGATGGAAATGTGGGATCAAGACTTTGTTGATCTTATCGAGCCCGGATACTTCCAGTTCGATGAAGATGGCCTCGGCTTTTTTGTATTCGGAGCAGTTGAGGGCCAAATCGACTACCGCATTCCAGATGATGGAGGGCGAGTCGAGTTTTCTTGGTCTGGAAATGATGATGGTCGTGAAAAGTCTGGCCGTGGTTGGTTTCAGTTTTCATCTTCAAATTCAGCGAAAGGGGAACTCTTCATTCATTGTGGAGACGAGTCGGCCGTAGAAATCGAATATCAAACATAACTGTCCCTGCTGTATCGAGACCGCGGCCCGCCTCAAAGCCAATACCGGGCTGTTCTCGAAAGCCATCACCATGGCCTGGTTCAGGGAAACAGCCTGGCTGGCTTTGGCCTGCTGATATTCTTTCAGCGACACACTCTCTTGTGCCTGGGCCGACACCATGGGAGAGACGGCCAAGGCTCCCGGAACTATCATCGCGCACAACAACAATCGTTTGTTCATTCAGTATCATCCTGGCTGTTTGACTGAGGTCAGTGAGTCAGCATTTTTGCGTGGGATTCCGGAGCGACCTTACAGACAAACCTTTAATACAGTTTGAAATTCAGGCACCGGATAAGAAATGAGCTTTGGCGGCAGGGGGGGGGCAGAGGTAAGGGCGAGGATGTCGAGTCACCGGGCGTCAAGGCAGGCGCACGATGGTGGGTTCTTGCATGATAAATAAAAACCGGCCCGTCATTTGGGCCGGCTTTTTATTCTGGATCTGAATTGCTTGTGATCACTTGGCCGATCAGAAACTCCTGCTCCAACCCAGCCAGAACTTCGGATCATCCGAGTTGACAGAGCCAAGCGCGTCGGTTGACTCAATGTCCGCGTACTCCACGTTAACACTGAAAGAACCGAAGTTTCCCGCATCCTTTGTAACGTTGGCGGCGACGTGTGAATAACTTGCCTCGCCGACAGAAGCCTTGCCGTCATCAGCGAAGTCGTAATAGCCAAGCGTCACACCGGCACTGTAGCTGTCCTCCAGAGGCACCCCAACAGAGGCGTAGTAATAGGCATCCCCCTGCACGAACACCCCATCACCACTGGTGTCGCTGTTGATCGTGTAGGCCAGGCCGATGGCCGCAATGCCATAACTGATCTCGCCGTACAGTTCGCCGAAGTCGATGGAGCCCGGCGCGTCAGGATACGCATAATAAATGTACCCAACGTCATAACCCAGTTCTTCCACAGAGCCGGAGAATCCGGCATAAAGATCAAGCTCATAGCTGGTGCCGTCACCAAAATCGACATTGGAACCCCAACCACCGGCGTAGAAGCCCGACGCATGCTCATAATCCAACCCTCCCTGGACAGCCGCAGCCCCGTCTGTCTGGGTGACGCCCCGGAACAGATAGTTGCTGCTGGCGCTCACATTTGAGCTGACGTCAGCGCTAACAATGGCGGGCGCAGCCTGAAGTGCTGCAAGCAAAGTGATACTGATAAAACCTGATTTGGTGAAAAACTGCTTCTTCATAATGGATACCTTCGGTTGGGTTTCATTGCTCCAAATATGATTTAGCAAAATTCCTGCCACATCTTATTTATTCTTGTTTATCATAATTATAGAGACAAATCGGCGCATTCTGAGCTTGCCCCCGAAAAACGACCGCAACACCTAGCGCCCCAGAACCTGTCACTGACCCGGACCGGCGCCCTGTTTTGATGCCATTCTCTGTAACTATTCTGTAATCTTTGCCAAGTAGGCTTTAATAGCGCTTCAACACACATAAGCAAACCAAAAAGGTGAGACAGATCATGAGCAAGAAATATTTGGGCTTGGCTTTGGCGATTTCTGCCGCTTCTGCTGCACAGGCCGGAACTGTTACGACCAGCGGCAAAGACCTTGTGATCGATACCGAGAGCGGTATCAAGGTGAAAACGTCTGACAATTCTGCGTCTTTTCAGCTCGGCGGGCGCCTTCAATGGGATTACGACGCCACGCAGTCTGACGCCAACGGTGTTGACACTACCGATTTCGACGTGCGCCGGGCACGCCTCTACGCCAAGGGCCACTTTGGCGACTGGGCGTACAAAGCCCAGTTCAACGTGGCTGAGAGTGATGGCGCCGACGGCGGGAACGCTGAGGACCTGTACATTCGCTACCTGGGATTTGGCTCGACGGCAACCGTGACTATTGGTAAGCAGAAAGAGCCATTCGGCCTGGAACAATTAACGAGTTCAAAAGACATCTCGGCCCTTGAGCGATCCGCCATGACCGAGCGTTATACCCCCGGTCGCAGCGGCGGCATCCAGCTCAGTGGCAAAGGCAGCAACTGGACCTACGGTATCGGCTATTTCGAGGCAGACGGCGATGGCAGCGACGACTTCAATAACACGGCAGTAACCGCACGGGGCACGGTTGCACCCGTTCAAACGAATAATGCTGTTGTTCATCTTGGTGCGGGTTATACCACGCGTGATGCCGACACTCAGGCCAATGAGGTCGATACGTTTAATCTGGAATTGGCCGGCGCTTTCGGGCCCTTCCATGCCCAGGCCGAATATTTCGATTCCGAGGAAGGCCAGGTGGATGTTGATGGCTATTACGTACAGCTTGGCTGGATCATCACCGGCGAAAGCCGTCCTTACAAAGCCGGAGCATTCAAGCGGGTAAAACCGGCATCACCCAAAGGGGCCTGGGAAGTTGTTGCCCGCTTTGAGGATGGTGACGGAAAATACAGTGATGTGGGGCTGGCCACGACCGACGGTGAGCAAACAACACTGGGCGTTAACTATTACGCCAACAAGAATGTTCGACTTGGAATGAGCTACATGGATGGCGAAGAAGCCAATGGCGCTAGCGGAGATGAAGTGCGTGCGAGGTTACAATATGCATTTTGACCGCATGGAGGTCGCTTGAATGAGTTTGCGGCTTGATATAGTTCTTGAGAGTTAATGAAATACTCAGGTTTTGGGCAGATATTAATGGGTAAGCGGATTAAATGGTTGATCTTACCTTTGCATGAGAGTGAGACAGACCGGCATCTCATCGGATTATCTGGTTGATGCTTCACCTACTGCTGGTGCATGTTTCCTTCGCTAATTCCAGCAAGAACCCCACACGCCTCAACTTCCCGGTCATCGTTGCAACTCGCTCTCAGTGAAACGAGTTGTTTCTCAAGCGCTTGCAGAGCGGTTATCTGCGACCGCACATGAGAGATGTGATCATCGAGCAAGGCGTTGACGGCGGTACAAGGCTGATGAGGGTCGTCCTGATAGCTCTGTAGTTCGTGAATCTCAGCCAGTGACAGGCCTAGGATTCTGCAGCGACGGATGAAGGCCAGCCGCTCACCATGCTTCTCGGTATAGACACGGTAACCGTTGTCCTGCCGATCAGGCGGCGGCAACAAGCCTTGCTGTTCATAGAAGCGGATCGTCTGTGTTTCGACCCCTACCAACTGCGCCAACTGACCAATACGCATCAGCCTCCTCCCCAACGGATTCTTTACTCTATTGACCTTATAGTAGCTTTATAGTTTTAAATGGTACCACAACATTGTTCAAGTGGAGTCGTATCATGAACAAATCCTGTGGTGGCGGCGCCTGTGGCGGTGATGCAACGTCCGCGGCGGATACCGATATACAGGCCTCCTCCGAGGCGCCAGGGAGATGGGTCAGTGTTTATGCCGTGCCGAAGATGGACTGTCCATCAGAAGAACGAATGATTCGCCTAGCCCTGAACGGCTTTGAGGAGATTCGGGCGCTGTCCTTCGACTTGTCGAACCGCCGGCTGAAGGTCGTGCATGACGGCGAGGTCGAGCCCGTCACCTCGAAACTGAAGACCTTGGGGCTAGGCGCCTCGCTTCAGGAAACCGTCGCTGCAAATCCGGAGACCATCAAGGCCGCCGAGTTTTCGGCAGCTTCTGCTAAGCAAGAATCCGGGACCCTGCGCTGGTTGCTCGGCATCAATGCACTTCTGTTCGTGGTGGAAATGACTGCCGGTCTGATGGCTCAGTCAACTGGCCTCATTGCAGAGTCCCTGGACAATTTTGCTGATGCGGCAGTGTACGGACTCGCTCTTTATGCGGTTGGGCATAGCGTGAAAAGGCAGGTCCGTGTTGCGCACGTTGCTGGTGTGGTCCAACTGGTTTTGGCTGTTGGCGTACTCGTAGAGGTCGTGAGGCGCTTTGTATTCGGTAGTGAGCCTGAATCGCTGGTGATGATAGCCATCGCATTCGTCGCATTGATTGCCAATACCGCCTGTCTGCTGATGGTATCCAAACATCGAGGGGGCGGAGCTCATATGAAGGCTAGCTGGATATTTTCGGCCAACGACGTGGTGATCAACCTGGGGGTCATCACCGCCGGCGCCCTGGTCGCGTGGACCGGGTCCAATTATCCGGATCTGATTATCGGCACCATCGCGGGGGGCATTGTACTTAACGGTGCCAGACGCATTTTGGCGTTGAAGGGTTAAATAATGCTCATTATTGGCAAAAAGCTCTCGCCGTATGCCCTATTGTCCATATCGGGCCTGCTGGCAGCGTCTGATCAGGCTGTAAAGTGGCTGGTGCAGCAATCAATGGCCTATGGCGAGTATGTTTCGGTGACCCCGTTCTTTAACTGGGTGCACCTATGGAACACCGGTGCCGCATTCAGTCTTTTTGCGAATGGTGGAGGCTGGCAGCGCTACTTTTTTATCGGAATCGCGGTAGTGGTCTCGATTTTTCTGATCAAGCTGATCCTTGAAAATCGTCATAAAGGAGAAGCCATCGCTTACAGTCTTATCCTCGGTGGCGCCATGGGCAACCTGATTGACCGGGTCTTTCGCGGCTATGTTGTGGATTCCTTTGATTTCTATTGGCGAGACTGGCATTGGCCGGCCTTCAACCTGGCTGATATTGCAATTGTCCTCGGTGCCTTACTTTTCGTTTCCGGCAGCTTTTTGGGTAAAAAAACAAACACCAATGCCGAGCCGGATGGATCTGACTGACACCTACGCCTATACAACACCATGACCGAACTTCCCGACAACATCCTTCACCTGCCGCAATACCAAGTACTGGGCTGCAAATCAACCGACGACGAAATGCACTTCCAGGTGGACGTGCCCGATCCGATCGCCTGCGAGGAATGCGGCGTGCAGGGTGAGTTCGTGCGGTTCGGCAAGCGTGATGTTCCCCATCGTGATCTGCCCATCCAAGGCAAGCGGGTCACTCTCTGGGTGGTCCGCCGCCGATACACCTGCCGGGCCTGCAAGACAACATTCAGGCCCCAGCTACCGGAGGTGGTGGACGGATTCCGTATGACACTGCGGCTGCATGAGTACGTGGAGAAGGAATCCTTCAACCACCCCTACACCTTTGTGGCGGCACAGAGACCGGCCTGGACGAGAAGACGGTGCGCGACATCTTCAACGCCCGCGCCGAGTTCCTGGGGCGCTGGCACCGCTTCGAGACGCCCCGCATCCTGGGCATTGACGAGCTATACCTGAACAAGCGCTACCGCTGCATCCTGACCAACATCGAGGAGCGAACCCTGCTCGACCTGCTGGCCACCCGCCGCCAGGACGTGGTGACCAATTACCTGATGAAGCTGAAAGACCGGCAGAAGGTCGAGATCGTCAGCATGGACATGTGGAACCCCTACCGGGCAGCGGTCAAGGCTGTGCTGCCCCAGGCCCGTATCGTGGTCGATAAGTTCCATGTGGTGCGCATGGCCAACGATGCCCTAGAGAGAGTGCGCAAGGGCCTCAGAAAGGAGCTGAAACCGTCCCAGAGCCGGACTCTCAAGGGAGACCGGAAAATCCTGCTGAAACGCGCTCACGAAGTCTCAGACCGGGAGCGCCTCATCATGGAGACCTGGACAGGCGCGTTCCCGCAACTGCTGGCCGCCTACGAGCACAAGGAGCGCTTCTACGGCATCTGGGACGCCACCACACGGCTCCAGGCAGAAGCCGCCCTGGACGAGTGGATAGCCACCATCCCGAAGGGCCAAAAGGAAGTCTGGAGCGATCTGGTCAGGGCAGTGGGAAACTGGCGCGAAGAGACCATGACCTACTTCGAGACGGACATGCCCGTCACCAACGCTTACACGGAGTCCATCAACCGACTGGCCAAGGACAAGAACCGTGAAGGGCGCGGTTACTCCTTCGAGGTGATGCGGGCACGAATGCTCTACACCACGAAGCACAAGAAGAAGGCACCGACTGCGAAGGTCTCTCCTTTCTACAAGAAAACCATCGGTTACGGACTGCCGGACTTCGCAGAGGAACTCAACTACGGAGTCGATCTATCAACCATCTGAGGGTGGTATCAGATTGATGGGGTGAAGGTGCCCCATCAACCATTAAATCCGTATACCCTTTTAAATTCAGCTTCATTTCAAAAACCACAGCTAATATAAACAAATCATCAACCACTGGAGTAATTATCATGAAAGTTAACCAATTATCTTTGGAGCGCTTGTAGCCAGCATTCTTTCAACACCTGTATTGGCTAACTTCGGCAATACAACCCAGGATCTGCCCCTACTTGAAAGAGGCGTCTCTTCTACACAGATTCTTGCTCAGGGGCAATCCAAACGTTTCAATATTAACATTGAACAAGCGACTACCCTACAAGTGACGAGTGAGCATTTTCCCGGCATAAGGAGCTATGGTAACCGCATTTCAGCAGTTCTTTACAATGAGTCTGGACAACGAGTAGCAGAAGCGTCCAGTCCACAAGGCCACTTCAACCTTGTCCATCAGTTGCAACCTGGGAATTATCAACTCGAAGTTACAGGAAGATCAGGGGGTGGCAGTAACGCAAATGATGATAACCGTTATAAGCTGCACGTTGTCTACTAACCTTTATTGGCAAATATGCTGAGGTTACAGAAGGTCAGCCATGAGCTGGCCTTTTTTATGAAAAATTGATACCCCGGCAGGCAAATTCAGCTTTAATTCAGGAATCTTCGCTAATTTGATATTGCCGCAATCGGCCTAAAAAAAAGACAATTCACAAAGAGGTGTCATCATGTGGAATAACAAGAAGATTCCCTTGGTCAGCATGACGGTTATGGCCTTGGCAATTGGCTCGACGTATGTTTCGGCCCTGGAAACCGAAGTGGGAGAGACCACCGTGGGGCTTTATGGCTACGTCAGGCTGAACATGGCTTACAACTTCGATCGGGATGCCGGATCGGCTAACGAAGGTTACTTTGCTGAAGCCGCAGGATCGGAAGATGAGAGAGATGTAGGGGATCAGTTTCAAGTCACCGCGACACAAAGCCGCATCGGCTTTCAGACCAGTACGCCTGTCGAGGGGAGCACGCTAGACACCGTTATCGAAGGGGACTTCTGGTCCTACAACGATGATAATACGCGCTTCAGACTACGGCATGCTTATGGGTCCTGGAATGGCATCCTTGCCGGACAGACCTGGTCGAATTACAACACCTTCGTCGCCGCCACACCCACACTGGATTTCTTCGGCACGGCGGGAAGCAATGGCTATGGGACGCGCCTGGCCCAGTTGCGCTACAGCATGGGAGGGTTCTCGATAGCTGCGGAGGATCCAAAGGCACAGCTGGCGGAGAACATTGATGGCTCCGTGCCAGACGAGGATTTGCTACCGGATAATGACGATGCCGTATCATCGATACCCGCACTGAGCCTGCGCTATGAAAATAGCATGGGTGAGTTTTCCTACTCCATCGCCGGCATCGCCCGACAGCTGAAGTACGATACCGGCAGCGAGAAGGATACGGAAATGGGCTATGGGGCCTTCGCCGCAGGCGCCTATCATGCTGGGCCGGTGACCTTGAGAGCAATCGTGAACGCCAGCGAGGGGGCGAATAGTTACCTCTATCTGTCTGGCGATTACTTTAACGGTGCCGATGCCTACGTTGATACCAACGGCAAACTGCAAACGCTATCTGGCGACGGCGGAGCCGTTGGGCTTTCTTATCAAATATCGCCGCAGTATTCATTGAACGCGTCTCATGGCTATACCGATGTCGATTTAGGCGACACTACCGTGGGTGGAAATGCAGGTAGAAAGAACAAGAATACATTTCTTAATCTGATGTGGACTCCCAACGAGCGTTTGATGTATGGAATTGAGTACGGCTATTTCGAAACGGAGTTGACCGATGACCGTGAAGAAGATGCGAGCCGTGTGATGGTTGCCGCCCAATATAGTTTCTAGGATAGATGAGTTAGTAGTATAGCAGAGAAGCTGTTTCGATCTTTTAGCTTGGGCGTATGCCCAAGCTTTTTTATTTACACCAGGCACAGCGTATAAAAACATGAACTGGGTCATTTTTTTATACGCCCTATTAAGGGAGGATTCAGGTAAAAGCCTCACAATGGCATTGTAACAAAACAGAAAGGAAGGTTTTCATAAAGCTCAAGCTTGTATTCGATGCTGCAGCTATCGTGATGGTTATGTAAACATCCCAGTTTCAGTTGCACCGCTGACTAGGGTTCTCCGAGCATTGGTGTTTCGCCAGGTATTCCCATGGCGCCAGGTCTTCCAGTGAATCGTGGGGACGTTCATCGTTGTATTCCGTCATCCACGATTCGGTCAGTTGTCGGACTTAGGTAAGGTTCCGGAAGACATACATGTTCAGGATCTCATTCCGGTAAGTCCGATTGAACGCTCAACATACGAGTTCTGAGTCGGGGTGCCAGGTTTGATGAACTCCAGCTTGATATCGTGTTGTTCAGCCCAATCAGCCAGGGCGATCGAGATGAATTCCGGCCGTTATCCATGCGTAGTTTGGCCGGGTAGCCTCGCCAGACGATAATGCGTTCCAGGACCCTTATAACCCTCGGTGCTGGCAGGTTAGGTCAATCTCGATAGCCAATATCTCCCGGTTAAAGTCCTCCACCACGTTGAACTTCCGAAACCGGCGGCCACAGAACAGGCTGTCTCTCATGAAATCCATGGGCCAGCACTGATTAACGGTGGCTGGCACGCTCAATGGCTCCGGGTTCCGTGTCGGAAGTCATTTCTTGCCCCGTCGCCGTTTATTCAGGTTGAGTGCGCAATACAGTCAATGGACCCGCTTGTGATTCCATCCATGACCCCATCGTCGCAGCAACTTGAACAGTTTGCTGAAGCCGTAGGCGGAATAGCGCTCAGTCGCGCTTTGAAGCGCTCCAACCACTGGGTCATCCCGAGATGTGTCCGGACGATAACGGTACACAGAGCCACTGATGCCAGCGATTCGGTAAGCTCTACGGGTGCTGACACCATGTGCTTGCTTGAGGTAATCAACCAGCTCTCGTCGAACGGCTGAATTTACAGCTTTTTTTGATGACATCCTTCAGCAGCTTGTGATCCAGGCTCAGCTCAGCATACATCTGCTTCAGCCGGCGGCTTTCTTCTTCAAGTTCCTTAAGGCGCTTCACATCAGAGGCTTCCATGCCACCGTACTTGGATTTCCAATTGTAGTAGGTCGCATCGGAGATGCCGTACTCCCGGCAGACTTCCTTGACTAGGCGACCGCCCTCGACCTCTTTCAGGATTTTGACGATCTGTGCCTCGCTGTACCGTGACTTCTTCATGCCGTTCTCCGTTTGTCTCATTGTAGGCTGGAGAACTCTAATCACGCATGTACTGATTTTAGGGGATGGTTACAATTACTACTCCTGCTTTTGCAGAACTCGGCCACTCCGAGGGTCAAGATAAACTGCTAAAGGAGGAGATAACTGCGGCGACATCTTAACCAGCGCCTTTCCTCATGAGTACGAATTAAACCTCGACAGCAGCTCTATCGTAAGAATCGAAAGCGATCACTTTCCGACATCAACAGGCACTTCTTTGAGGATGAAAACACAGCTTGTGGATCTCAATCCTGACTTCAATCAATAAGCTCAGCACCTGCGGTATCCAGAGCGCCTGAGTATTCCCCAGGAACACCTGCGCCGGTGTCCGATAGCCGAGCCGTTTTCGGGGGCGGTCATTCAGTTTGCTGACCACCTTGCGCAGCTCGCCATCGTGACCTGTCGGAAGTAGGTTCCATTGGGAAAGTACTGCCGTATCAGGCCATTCGTGTTCTCGTTGGTCCGACGCTGCCCGGAGCAGTAAGGATCACAGAAATACGTTGCTGCCGTCACGGCCTTGGACACGGCTTCATGGACGGCGAACTCCGAGCCATTATCCAGCGTGATGGTCTGGCCAGCGCCCCGACGAGGCTTCAGCAGGCGGATCATGGCCGCTTTCATCAGCTCCGCCGAGCCCCTGGGCAGCCTTGCCGCCAGCAGGTACTCGCTGCGACGCTCGACCAGCGTGACCAGGCCTGAATGCTTGTGCCCCTGGAGTACGGTGTCGCCCTCCCAATGGCCGATAAAGCGCCGGTTTTCGACCTCAGCGAGGCGGTGCTCGATGCCTATCCGGTTAGGGATCTTGCCAAGCCCTGAGCTCTTGGCCTGAGTGCGATGCTTGCTGCGACGTTTGGGCTGACGCAGATGCTGCCAGAGATCGCCGCCCTGCGCCTTGTCATCCCAGATTAAGTAATAGATCCACTGATGGCTGACACCGACGCCTGCCAGGGGCGCGATGAAGCCGCTGATCTGCTTTGGGCTCCACTCCTCATACAGCCTGCCGACAACGGCAGTGATCATGCTCGGCAGGTGCTTCGTCCACTTCCAGGCGGTACGACGCCGCTGATCACTGAGCACCTGAGCCTGCTCGGGATCGTAGCCACAAGAGGTGGCGTTACGGCGCAGCTCAAGGCTGACGGTGCTGTTATGGATGCCAAGCTCTCCGGCGATCTGCCGCTGGCTCAGGTCATGGCGGGCGTAGATCTGTTATCGTTGGATCTGGGTCAGCTATCGGTATCCCATGCTCTTCTTCACTTTGGTCGGTGAGCCGAGAAGGGTACCGGCGCTGGTCCTCCTACCTCTACCGTGCTGTCCAAAGTGCTGCGTTTATTCTATGAACCCAGGATGTTCTAACAACTCTGGTAATGGGTAACTTTTAACGTCACCAATTGGTGGCGTTTTTTTATTGTTTTTATTTTTAAATTCAGCTTCATTTCAAAAACCACAGCTAATATAAACAAGTCATCAACCACTGGAGTAATTATCATGAAAATTAAAGCAATTATTTTTGGCGCAACGGTAGCGACTATACTATCTACACCTGTCTTGGCTAGCCAAGGCAACACCTCTCAAGGCGTTCCGACGCTTGAAAGAGGCGTATCTTCTACACAGATTCTTGCTCAGGGGCAATCCAAACGTTTCAATATCAATATTGAACAAGCGACTACCCTACAAGTGACGAGTGAGCATTTTCCCGGCATAAGGAGCTATGGTAACCGCATTTCAGCAGTTCTTTACAATGAGTCTGGACAACGAGTAGCAGAAGCGTCCAGTCCACAAGGCCACTTCAACCTTGTCCATCAGTTGCAACCTGGGAATTATCAACTCGAAGTTACAGGAAGATCAGGGGGTGGCAGTAACGCAAATGATGATAACCGTTATGAGTTACATGTTGACTATTAATATATAGTCACTAATTTAAGATACAGGGCCAGCCTTTATGCTGGCCCTTTTATTTAACATATATTTTTATCATTGAAGAAACCTATTCGTAACCGTAGCTAGAATTTTAAAATAAATGAGCAGGCTATACTTGCCTTTGTGTAGCACAAAGGTTCTATATTTTTAGCAAATACCATATTCTTAGCGAAGGAAAAACAATACCAACGTCAACATCCACTGCCTCTGCACAGGTTTACCGGATGAAAACCGTCGAGCATATGTGCCCGTTCGGTTTGAAAACGGTTGATCTACTCAAGCGTAAAGGCTTCACAGTTGACGATAACTTGTTGGCCTCACGGGAAGAAATTGACGCGTTTAAAGAACAGGAAAATGCGACACAACGCCTCAAGTATATCTTGGCGATGAACGTATCGGCGGCTATGAAGAACTCCGCGAGCACCTGGGGATGAGCGTTCCTTACGCTAAGTCCATTACCTATCGTCCGGTGCTGGCGATTTTCGCCACCGCGCTATTGATCGGCTTTGCCTTTAGCTGGGCTGCCCAAGGCTCCCTGTTCACCACTCGTATGCCAGAGTACGCCGTTGCCACTGCGATGGTGCTCTTGGGTCTGCAAAAGCTTCAAGACGTAGAAAGCTTCAGCACCATGTTTCTCAACTACGATCTGCTTGCCCAGCGCCATGTCCCCTATAGCTATGTTTACCCTTACGCTGAAACGCTGGCGGGGCTACTGATGTTAGCGGGTACCCTTATCTGGCTGGCCGCGCCACTGGCGCTTTTCGTCGGTACCGTGGGACTGTGGATGCCGCTTCGAATGCTGCTCGGATGAGTAAGCCTATTTTCGCCAAACACTTGATCGGGATCATGTCTTCATTCTGCGTTGTTCAGGTTGCGTTCAGAATCGTCACCCATGCTGTAGGTAAGGTAACTTCATTCATTTCTATCCGAAACAGCGAGGGTAGTCGCTGTCGATATTGAAGAGGTAGCTTTTTTTATGGCGAAACAGGACAGAACGCCACAGTATAAAGAAGGCAGTCTTTCGCTGGTCGGTGCCGTTGCATTAGGCACAGGCGTGATGATTGGGGCTGGTATCTTTGCGTTAACCGGCCAGATGGCCGAAATGACCGGTTATCTTTTTCCTCTCGCTTTTTTGGCCGCTGCGGTGATCGTTTCTTTCAGCGCTTATTCTTACGTAAAGATGTCCAATGCCTACCCATCGGCGGGCGGCATCGGCATGTACCTTCAGAAAGCATACGGCCCAACACTCCCCACCGCTTTTCATGCGCTTTTGATGTATTTTTTTATGGTGATCGCGCAGAGCTTTCTGGCGAGAACCTTTGGCTCGTACACCTTGGAATTAGGGGATCGCTCCTTTTATGCCCCTCTATTAGGTGTTGGTTTACTACTAGCGGCCTTCTTGGTCAATTTATCCGCCAACAAGCTAATTGAGACGGTTGCCTCGGTACTCGGGTTCGTCAAAATAGGCGGTATTGTTGTGTTTGGTGTTGTCGGTGTGTTTGTTGCCGATTCTCTCGAAATGGGGGCAAGCAGCGAAGCACCTTCGCCTACAATCGCAGGTTTTTTTAGGCGCAACGGCACTGGGCATTTTAGCCTTTAAAGACTTCACGACTATTACTAACATCGGTTCGGAGCTTAAGAACCCCAAACGGAATGTCGGTAGAGCGATTATGATCTCAATTGCCTTATGCATGGTGATCTATGCGCTTGTCGGCTTTGCCGCTCCAGCAACCTTTCCTTATCAGAAATTATTGAAACACAAGATTATTCGCTGGCCGCTGCGGCTCGGCCCGCGCTTGGTGAAGCGGCGGTTGCCTTTACTGTGATACTCGCCATGCTGGCTACCGCCGGTGGGATTATCGCCAGCGTCTTTGCCGTTTCGCGCATGCTTGCGATGCTGACGGAAATGAAACTGGTACCGCACCGTCATTTTCACATGCCCGGCAGCCTGCAAAAGCACACGTTGGTATACACCATTGTATTCGGTTTGGTGCTCACGGCCTTCTTTGACCTGAGCCGTATCGCAGCACTCGGCATTATTCTTTATTTGATCATGGATATCGCTATTCACTGGGGTGTGCTGCGGCATCTTAAAGAGAGCGTGAGCGCCAACCCTATCATACTGGTCATTGCCATACTGCTGGACGCCATTGTGTTGCTGGGCTTTATTTGGGTAAAAGCCACCTCAGACCCTTTTGTTCTTATGATTGCAGGCGTAGTAATGGCGATCATTTTGCTAGGTGAGTGGATGTTCCTCGCCAAACGCGGCACATCAGACGATAGCGAGCATTCTCACCACGCTCATTAACATTAATAGCGCTATAGGAGCTATCCCATGGAAGTCAGAACGTTTGGTGATTTGATTGATTGGACGCGTCAGCTACATGAACATCTCGCTAGTTGCCTAGCCCACTGCGCCACCGAGCATGAAGAAGAGCGTGCTCAAATGCTGCTCAATTATTTAGCTGCTCACGAAGCAGAAATGCAGCGTGTTGTTGCACGCTTTGAGCAACAAGCCGACACAAAGGCATTAAAAACATATGTATATGACTATCTAGAGCATAAACCTATCCGTACGCATCGGACCTGCGATGCTCCTTACGCCGAGTTGAGTTTTGACGATATTTGTCACGAGATTTTCGACTTCCATGAGCAAGCAATCAGTCTTTATCGCAGCTTGGCTGGCAAAGCGGAAATCCCTGAGACCAAAGAGTTGGTGGATGCACTTTTGGATTTAGAAGAACACGAAGCCATGCGCCTTGTTCGCCAAACAGGACGAATGAAAGATGTCTGAAGACTATTTCGAAACAAATGAGAAATACCCTGTTTGCAGCATTGCAGACTTTCGAGAAACTGAACATCAGTTACCTTGAGGTGTATTTCTCTTTTGCTTGCCTTTTGAACTATCACTGCTTTCATTCCCACGTCGGGTTCCTCTGAATAAGGGATACTCATTTTTCTTTGAAGGTATCCCTCTGAGCTTTGTGCTCCACACCATCAATAACAACCGTTTCTGGATAGACTAGCTTATCAAAATCGAAATCCATGCAACCTCCTTACTGAGCATGCATGACAGATATTAGGCCGCCGGCTAGGTTTCCTGCCGCAGGGAGTAATGCTAGGCCGAGAACTGTTCATATTTTTTGCAGCATCTGCTTCTCCAGGTCTTTACCTGATCGTCGCTGGTCTTTTTGCGCTAAAAACACGCCGAACAGCTTTTACTCGCTGGCCAAGTCCCGAACGGGCGCACTATCAAGAAGCACTGAAGAGGCATTGCCTATTCTGTTTCGCACCTATACCAGCCTAGATACCCGGCGTTCAAACCCTGTTGAAGAGAAAAGTGTAGCTCTGCTGTAATGAGCTCTCCTGGCTCCGCTGATTCTGGTTCTTCTTCATCCGAAAACACCCTCATCGTCAACCCTTCTGCGGTGAGCATGAGGCCTTGCTTCAAGTTTTCATAATCAGGATTGTGGTCTGCTGATAACTCCACTAGACGACCATGAATCTTGGTAACTGCGCGGGCACCCTGGCCTTGATCCGTGTTGTCGATAGCGAGAATCGGCGGGCTTTCTGCGGTATACCGATAGGCGCAATACGCAGCGTCTCCCAGCACCTTTTCGATTTCGGCTTCTTGCATCGTTTGGGGATCGATCGCCGGTATATCAGGCGAGTTGACGGCCTCCTGCGCTCCAACCACTTCGGGAGACGGCCCTTGCATCATCGGATTTTCCACTCCTTCGCCAGGGGCAGGATCGCCACAACCGGCGAGAAAAGCGGTGCCCAGCGTTACTGTCGAAAGGATAAGGATCTGACGAGGGCGGTTCTGTGAAGGAATAAACATCAGTCGGCCCTCTCCAAATCGCGTATGAGATATTTCATTTCCGCAATTTCGCGACGCTGTGCCTCAATAATTTCATCGGCGAGCTTACGCACACGCGGATCGGAAATTTGTGCTCGCTCGCTGGTTAAGATCGCGATCGAATGGTGAGGAATCATTGCCTTCATATACTCGTCATCGCCCACGGTAGCCTGGCTGCGGACGAGCCATAATGCGGCGGTGAAAAGCAGAGCGCTGCCCACAAAAATGGCGATATTGATCAGTTTCTTCTGATACATATTGAGCATAAAGCTCAGCATTATCACCGCCATCACAGCGCCCATCACAAGTGCCATCCATGCTCTGGTTTCGCTCCAGAAGACATGCTCATAGGCGTACGTATTGAGATACATCACCCCGTACATAATGACCGTAGAGGTAGCGATCATCGCGCCGAAACGCCAATAAGACATGTTCATAGCGTTTCCCTTTAGTGTCCATGATCTGTTGAACTGCCCGTTTCAAAGCTTGCGTACTCATCTTCCGTCATGCCGGGTAGGCGCATGACAAACGCAGTGATGTTCCAGATTTCATCATCACTGTGAGTAGGTCCGAACGCAGGCATACCACTCATTCGTATCCCATGTTTAGCCAACCAGAATACTTCGCGGGGCTCCCATTCGGAGATGGTATCGGTCAGATGTGGCGGCTCTGGCAGCATGCCTCTAGCCCACTCACTCTGTCGAACTCCCGGGCCGCCGTGGCAATGTTGACACATCGACTTGTAGTCGGTCGCTCCGGCAGTCACCATCTCATCATTCATTGAAGGAGTCGTGATGGCTTCTGCCCTGTCTGCTACAGAATTTTTCATCGTTGTCATCAGCGTCCAGCGTACAAGGGGCTGATGGCCTTGAGTCGCCGCGATGTTGTAGGTGCCGGAATAAGCCACCCAAACGACGACAAGGAGTAAAATCAGAACGAGTATTGCAAGCCCGAAGGCTGCTCCCAGCGCTAAATGCTTAGTTTTCGGCTGCATTGCGGCACCTCGCTTGTTCCTAGAAAGGAAGCGTTGATTCACCTCTCATCACGTGATTTGTTCAGAGTAGTAAGGTTTTACTGGCATGCCAAATTTAAACAATAAGATGGTCTGTTTTGCTGAACTTGTCTGAGCGAGCGTCTACCCAGGCTGCCGATCAGTGCCAGGCCGCTCCGTAAGACTATGGTTGGAACGCCACGCCTTATGTCAGATCGGCTCAATGAGTATGGGTGCGAATCCGCCCCCCGGTGTACGAAAATTCGTGGTTTGGCCTTGGTACAGGCGTGCCGCAGCCAGAATCAGATTGCCACGATAGGTATATAGCCGTACGTCTACCTTGAGCATTTCCCGCTCGCCATCGACCAGAACCAGTCGCTCCGAGGGAGGCACGTACGCCTGAGCGATATAGTCACTTTCGAGTATCTGGGAAAATGTGCGTTTGGTAAGTTTGCTGCCTCGATAAGCGCCCTTGCTGCCATAACCTGCCACTGGTTTAAAAAACCACAGCCGTCGCTGTTGCCAAAGCTCATCTGCGTTACTGGCGGCAACCCTAACGGTGCGCGGAACGCCGCAGCGAAGCAGCTCGGCGTTCTCTGGGCTCAACCCCCAATCCTGAAGAATGGAAGGATCAGACCATTCGGCTAAATTGCGCTTGTCTGCAAAGAGTGCGTGTGCGAATGGGTTTGGGGTTATGACAGCGCCTCCGTCCAGCCAAGCCGAGCGCAGTGCGGCATGCTCTGGCACCTCCAGAGCGAAGTCCACTAAGCGGTTGTAAACCATGTCGATTCGCTCGCCGCCGCTGTATAACGCACCCAACTCATATCTGAGATCAGAGGGAGAGACTATGTGGGCATCGATACCATTATCCCGAAACAGCTGCTGTGCCAGTCGGAACTCAGGATAGAGGTACTGCTCGATAGGCTGGTCATCGACGATCGCTATGCTTTTCGGTCGTCCACTGCCCCGCTGGGCGCGCCATTCACTCTCGAACTGGGCGATGACCGCAGTATCAAAGTTTTCGGCCCAGGCCACCCGAGTAGCCCCGCTGCAGCATTGCAGTTGGGCACGTGCAAGCTCAGCATTGAGGAACGCGCCCCCCGCATTGGTGTTGACTTCGATGAGAAGCGGACCCTCCCCACCGAGGTGAAAATCATAGCCCATGAAGGCGCCTACGGGGCCAGGATTGGCTCGGGCGCTCTGAGGAGCTCTGGAAAACACACGGTGATGAAAGTCGGGGAGCTTGGCCGCAGCTTCCAGAGCTCCGACAATGGCCAGCATTCGATCCAGATCTTGGCTGGGAACAAAAACCGCAACATCTGAAAAGAAGTGATGCCAGACTGAACTGGAAAGCATGTCGTTCGCATTACTTCCCAACTGATTAGCTAGACTACGAACCACTTCTGGCCGATCGAGAGTGACGCAGACGCAGTGCTGGTTCAGCTTTTTCGCCTTCGTTTGTGCTGGGGAATAATTGGTGTCTTGCAAGAGAATACCCTCCGTGTCTATATATCGCCGATCTCCAACCCATGAATATTTCGGCTGAAATCTCCATTGCATCTTGTAGTAAAGGCAAGTTGGTAGAACAGGAGGCCTATGCTTCTTAAAAATACCTGAGCTATTAATGTTCGGCTACAACTTGCTAAAAAGACGAAAGATCTCCCCCCTCTTTAGCCTGGTCAACGATAGGATAGTAAATTTCGGAGCTACGACCTCGTCAATTTACGAGTACGGGATATAGCCCATGATGCGTGTATGCCCTCACGAGCCATTGGACGCAGCAAAAAAAGCAAAGACCTGAACAGTTCGAAATAACCGAGCAAACCCCTATCTCAGTTATGGACTGGATACAGCTTGCTCAACTCAGAAATAGAGACTTCTTGTTTCCCAGCCGAATCAACAGCGCAAAGCATCTCTCCACGCGCCAATATGTCCATATTGTGAAAGCCTGGGTCACCGAAATAGGTTTAGATGCCTCAATCTATGGCACGCACATAATGCGCCGCACCAAAGCTTCGCTTATATACCGTCGCACGAAAAACTTGAGGACAGTGCAGCTGCTCCTGGGTTACACGAAGCTGGAAAGCATCGTCCGATATATTGGGATTGAAATAGATAATGCGTTGGATGTGGCAGAACAAACAGAAGTTTGATATAGACAAACGACGGCCTATTTCGGGCCGTCGTTGCCCGGCCAGAAGCGATCTTTTAGTTAAAGCTGACATAATGGCTCATCATTAGATGAAAACCTTATTCGAACACTTACATTGACCGCTTAGACAAACCCTTCAAACCCCAAATACTAGACCAAACAGTGTCTAGAATACCTGGTCCGATTCAGCTAGACCGCTCCTGTTGAGATGGCCGTTATCTACTATGCTGCTCTCAGTTGTCACATACATGCATGTTAGGAGCCTGCCATGACCGCACAATCCCGAGACAGTATCGACAATATCTGGGGTGATAGAACGCCCTACGTTGGCAAATGGCCCGATCGCCCTGATTATCAGCTTGCCGACGAGCCTGAGCGCTGGGTGCAATCGGCCTGTGTATTGTGCTCGAACGGATGTGGGTTAGACATCGGCGTCAAGGAAGGAAAAATCGTCGGCGTGCGCGGTCGCACCGATGACCGGGTCAACCGAGGTCGGCTCGGGCCGAAGGGGTTGCATGGCTGGATTGCCAACCACAGCGATAATCGGCTCACTCAGCCGTTGATTCGCCGTGACAGCGGCCAACTGGAACCGGCTAGCTGGGACGAAGCGATGGAGCTGATCGTGCGCCGCTCAAAAGAGATTTATGAGCAGTACACGGCTAATGCAATAGGCTTCTATACGTCGGGCCAGCTATTTCTGGAGGAGTACTATACCCTCGCCGTGATCGGTAAGGCTGGCCTCGGCACACCTCATATGGACGGTAATACCCGATTATGCACTGCAACCGCTGCGGCAGCGTTGAAGGAAAGCTTCGGCTCGGACGGTCAGCCGGGAAGCTATACCGATCTGGATATGACCGAGGGGATTCTTCACGTTGGCCATAACATTTCCAATACCCAGACTGTGTTGTGGATGCGGATTCTCGACCGGCTAAGTGGACCCAACCCGCCCAAGCTGGTGGTAATCGATCCGCGGCGTACAGCCACTGCGGCCAAGGCGGACGTTCACCTGGCGCCACGGGTCGGCACCAACGTGCCGCTGCTCAACGGCCTGCTCCACCTGATTATTGAAGCGGGGCATATCGACCAGGACTTCATCGACAATCACACGATGGACTTCGACAAGCTCAGGCAAACGGTGGCGAAGTATTCGCCGGAGCGTGTCGAAGAACTGACTGACGTGCCGGTAGCTGACCTGCGTGCTGCTGCCACCATTCTCGGTGAGGTTAAAAGCTTGGTCTCTACTGTCTTGCAGGGCGTCTATCAGTCTAACCAGGCAACGGCCGCTGCGGTTCAGGTCAACAACATTAACCTCATCCGTGGCCTGATCGGGAAGCCTGGCAGCGGTGTATTACAAATGAATGGCCAACCCACGGCACAGAACACGCGCGAGTGCGGTGCCGACGGCGACTTGCCGGCCTTTCGTAACTGGGAAAACCCGGACCATGTCCAGCAACTGGCGGATCTGTGGAACATAGAAAAAGAACAGCTCCCCGCCTGGAAACCGCCGACCCATGCATTGGAGATCTTCCGCTACGCGGAAAAAGGTACTTTAAAGATGCTCTGGATCTCGGCCACCAATCCCGCCGTGTCGCTGCCGGACCTACATCGAGTACGCGCGATGCTCGCTCGCAAAGATCTCTTCGTGGTGGCTCAAGATGGTTTTCATACCGAGACGACCCTTCTGGCCGATGTCGTGCTGCCGGCAGCGATCTGGGGCGAGAAAACAGGCTGCTTCACGAACGTCGACCGGACAGTGCATATTTCGCATAAGGCCATCGAGCCCCCCGGCGAGGCGCGAGCCGACCTCGATATCTGGCTTGATTATGCACGCCGCATGGATTTTCGAGACAAGGATGGCGAGCCGTTGATCAAGTGGAACACGCCCGAGGAAGCGTTTGATGCGTGGCGCGAATGTACGCGGGGCCAACTCTGCGACTACACGGGCATGAGCTATGAGAAACTAAGCGGCGGCTCCGGTATCCAGTGGCCGTGCAATGAGCAGTATCCGCACGGGCGCGAACACCTCTATTCCGACTATGTTTTCCGTACATTCTACGACACAGCGGAGAACTTCGGTCATGACCTGGACACCGGTGCGGCCGTCACGCCCAAAACGTTTAAAGCGCTGAACCCCGCTGGCCGCGCTCTTTTGAAGGGCGCCGACTACGTTGTTCCTCACGAAATAGTCGATGAGGACTATCCGTTGCACTTGACCACCGGAAGAGTGGTGTTCCAATTCCACACGCGAACCAAGACTGCCCATTCTCGCGAGCTGAACGAAGCTGCGCCGGATGCCTTTATCCAGCTTAATGGCGAAGATGCAGAGCGCCTGGGGATCGAAGAAAGAGACATGTTGCAGATTGAGAGCCGGCGCGGGTGGGCCTACGCTCCAGCGCGTATTGGTGATATCGAGCCAGGCCATGTGTTCATGCCGTTTCACTATGGCTACTGGGACAATGACGAGCGGCCTCGAGCAGTCAACGAGATGACGCTGTATGAGTGGGATCCGGTGAGCAAACAGCCGTATTTCAAGTACGCCGCGGTGCGTTTGCGAAAGATGCAACCGGGCGAGCCCTTCGAGATGGATGATCCGATGCGCGACGAGCATTTAAAGGAGGCTTCGGAGAACCCCAGGGCGCATGTGGCCGATTACCTCGGTCTGCTCGACGATAGCTCGCGCGCCACTGCTCAGGCGCTGTTCGCCGTGGCGGAAAAGCATAAAGCCGAGCCGGACATTGGCGCGATATGCAAAATGCTAGCGCGCTTCTCACAAGAGCATTCCGAAGACTTGCAACCATGCATCCAGCGCTACGGCGAAACTCAGGAAAAGGAGGCAGATAAGCTGCTTGAGGTGCTTCAGCCGAGCCACCATAAGGGCCCTCTTTCGCTACTGCGTGATTTGCATGATTGCTGGTTGCTGGCACAGGAATCGCATATATCGATCGTTGTGTTGAAGCAAGCTACGCAGGCGCTGCGCGACGACGAAATGATGGAGCTATTGCAGCGCATGTCGGAGCATAACAGTCGGCAATTGGCCTGGCTGAAGACGCGAATCAAGCAGACCGCTCCGCAAAGTCTGATAGTGCCAAGTTGATGGGCGAGGATACGAAGAATGGAAAGCCATTTGGCGGACCGGAGTGGTTCTGGTCCCCGGTCACCGCTGCATTCACGACGCTATTGATCGGGGGTGTAGCGGTCATTGCCGGTCAACCCTGGCTATTCCCCAGCCTGGGTCCGAGCATTTTCCTGCATGTGCACAAGCCCAACCTAGAGTCGGCCAGGCTTTACAACACGGTGATGGGGCATTTGATTGGCGTGGCCGCAGGCGCAGTCGGTGTTCTACTGACCGGGGCGAGCCAGGCCCCATCGGTGCTGTCGAGCCAGACCATGCCCCTGTCGCGCGTCGGTGCATCGGCCATCGCGATGGGAATTTGCCTGCTCGTTCAGCAGCTACTTAAGGCCTCGCACCCGCCGGCTGCGGCCACAGCTCTGCTGATCGCCTTAGGCGGTTTCAAGCTGGTACCTTCCGATATGCTCGCCATTGCGGTTGGGGTCGGGCTGATCGTCTTGATCGGTGAGCCGTTGCGACGCGCACGTGCTGGAATTTTGTTTGGTGATAAGCGTAATAAATAGTTTGATCTGAGCGGGTTGCGGCGGGCTCCGTGAGGCTAATAGACTGTGAACACGGAAAACTAATCGTCGATTTACAGCGGTTTCCGTCACTCAATGGAGGGTACGCCACTCGACAATCTGCGCAGCAAGGCTTTTTCTTGCGCTAGCACAGCGAAGAACTCTATCCATAGGGCAGCTTTGGCAGACGGTGACAGAAAGCTAGATACCGATACCCTGTCGATGGCTGCCTGGAAGCTCAGGCGGTTTTTTGTAGTGTTTCCTATATTCTCTTTGTAAGGATCCTGGACGGGGGGAATGACAATGCGGAGTCAAGTAGGTGAACAAGCGATGACACCTTGATGCTGGACAGCGTACGGTTACCTATATATATGAATAGCGGTTTTTTAGCGGTATGTGGAGGATTAAGCACATATCTTATTGGCAGGTGGTAAAAGCTGAACTAGCCTCAAAGATAGTGGACTTGTTGCTTGCTAAAAAAGTGGCCGCGACTCAGGAAGAGACCAGGGCAAGGAGCTTACAATGGATATAGCGAGGAACGCGCACGAATACGGCGATATTCATTTGGATATCCTCACCTTAGACGCCAAAGGTATCACCGCCAGAGAGGACGCTTTGGCCATCGAAGAGGCGTTGGAAATCCGCCTATCGGGTGCCGAACCTGTTATCACTATGCGAACACCAGGCCACGATCGAGAACTGGCCGCCGGATTAATGCTAAGCGAGGGGCTCGCGCGTACTAAGGATGACTTTGAAGTTATCGACCATCTAGTCGGGCAGCCCAATGTACTGCAAGTAGTGCTTAAGCGCTTTAATGCCACTAAGGCCGAACGCTTGGAGCGTTCATCTCTCTCTAACAGCGCCTGTGGCGTATGCGGTAAGAAAAAGCTGAATCTTGAGGCTATGCAGGGGCTGCCACCTTTAGCATTTTCCAATCAGTTGAGTCGACAACTGCTCTCTTCGTTGCCAGCAGAGCTACACAAGCATCAAACACTCTTCGAGCAAACCGGCGGGTTACACGCCGCTGCCCTGTTTGATACCAGTGGGCAACTACTGGTATTACGAGAAGATGTTGGACGTCATAATGCGGTGGACAAATTGAATGGATGGGCAGTATTGAATAATCAGCTGCCGCTTTCTGATCGCATCATGCTACTAAGTGGACGAGCTAGTTTCGAGCTCATTCAGAAATGTATCATGGCGCGGGTGTCGGTTGTATGCGCGATTTCCGCCCCCAGCAGTTATGCGGTGCGGCTGGCAAGAGAGTTCGGTATAACACTGGTAGGATTTCTGCGCGAGGGTCGTTTTAATATTTACTCAGGCTCGGAGCGGATTCTCGGACCCTCTTATGTGTTGCCCAATAGTGCCGTCAACAAACGCTCAGCCTAGTCTGGGCACTCATTTACCAGCGTGTTCGTGGTTTATGGTCCCTCTGTCGCCTTGCCGGTAAAGTCGGTGACTGGCTTGTCGATAGGCTTGTCGAGCCGCTCGGAAAAAGCTCTTAACCCCGCCAGTAGTGGCTGGATGGCATGCCAGAGTTCATCGTCGTGCAGCAGCTTATACAGACCGCGGATACCTGGTGCTTCTTTGTTGTCAGTTTCTTCAGCGGTCTTTGCGTCACTCTTTTCACTACTCTTTTCATTACCATGATAGCTGCTGACCTCGCCCATCCCCTCCTTAATCGCGAACATCACTTGGTAAAAACGATCCGGGGGGATGGAGGACAAGGTCATCGCCATGATCGAGATATTTTGAATAGCGTTGAGAGACCCTTCTTTACTCAGTCCGTTAACCAAGATACGAATAATATCGGAATTGGCGGCCACCATATCGTTAGTAAAGCGCAGCACCCCATGCTCATGTAGGGTCTGAAGCAGGGTCTCTAACTCTTCGTGAGCATCAGGGCCTATCTTTGGCGGCGTCACGTCCTGGGAGATTCGTTCGGCCATTACATTTTCCTCGGATTGGTTTGCTGGGCGGGCGGTAACCGATAATCTTCTTGCATCCACTTGACCTCAACCGCTACGCCTTGATTAGGCGTGCGCCGCCCGAAGCGATAGTTAGTACTGGGTAGTGGCGGTTCTGTGCGCTTGTCGAGCACCTCAAGTTTGACGGCTGTCTCCTTGTAGGCCGGCGTTTGTACAACGGGGTCGTTATGTTCGCCCGTTAGGGCGTTCACTCCCGGCTTGCCGAAATGGATTGGCATGAACAGGGTCTTGCCAGCCACACGGTCAGTAATTAACGCTGGGAAATCGATACTGCCGCGTCGTGAAGTAATCCGTACCCAAGTGCCTTCCTTGATGCCCCGCTCGGCGGCAAGTTCAGGGCTAACTTCGACAAAGCCATGCGGGGCCTGATCCCAGATGCCTTGCGAGCGGCCTGTCTGATTGGCCCCTTGGAATTGTTCAAGTATCCGACCATTATCGAGTGATAAATCATATTCCGCATCGGTAGCTTCTTCAGGCTCCTTCCACTCCATCGGGAAAAGGTTGGCCTTGCCGTCTTCTGTATGAAATCCATCGGTATACAGAAGGGGTGTATCAGTACCATCCGCAGCTACTGGCCACGACAGGGATTTCCAGCCCTCCAGGCGTTCGTAGGTGACGCCAGCGAACATCGGCGAGATAGAGGCGCACTCTTGCATAATCTGAGAAGGGTGTGTGTAACCCCAATCATGGCCCATACGAGCGGCCAAGTCGGTAAGGATACGCCAATCAGGACGACTGTCACCAAGTGGTGGCAGCACTTCATAGAAGCGTTGGATACGCCGTTCCGTATTGACAAATGTTCCGTCTTTTTCAACGCTAGGGCAGGCGGGCAGCACTACATCAGCAAACTCCGCAGTACGGCTTAAAAAGATATCCTGCACCACCATAAAATCAAGATTTTCAAAGGCGGAATGTACGTTATGAGTATTGGCATCGGAAAAAGCAGTTTCCTCGCCAATCACATACATCGCTTTGATATCGCCCTGGTCGGCCGATTGCACCATGAGGAAATTGCCTTCACCGACCTCATTAGAGAGCTGGCTCGGATCGACGCCCCAGCCTTTAGCCCAGCGCTGTCGTGCGCTCTCATCGGTGACTTTATCATAGCCGGGGTACATATTGCGTAGGCAGCCAAAATCGCTCGCACCCTGCACATTATTATGGCCACGCATAGGGTAACCGCCAGTGCCGGGCTTGCCATAATTACCTGTTACCAGTAGTAAGTTGGAAAGTGCAGTACTAGTATCCGAGCCGTGGGAGTGCTGGGTGATTCCCATCGCCCACAGCAGGCAGACGTTTTTTGCCCGGCCAATCATTTCGGCGGTGTTGATTAGCTCCTGCTTGGAAATCCCTGTCTTGAATTCGGCGAAATCCAAGGTGAATGGCTCCAATGAGCGGCGGTACTCCTCCACGTTATTGACCCATCTTCCCAGAAAATCCAGGTCCGCTAAGTGGTTATCGAACATATAACGCGACAGAGCCGAAGCCCAAATAAGGTCAGTGCTGGCATTGGGGCGTAGAAAAATATCAGCGCGTTCGGCCATCTCGTGCTTGCGTGGGTCCATGACGATCAATTTTTGGCCGCGTAGTTTTTGCGCAGCTTTAATCTTTGAAGCAATCACAGGATGGTTTTCGGCCGTATTGCTACCCACTAACACGACCACCTCAGCTTGCTCAATATCTTTGATGGTACCGGCGTCTCCACCGTAGCCGACAGTGCGAAACAAGCCTTTAGTGGCGGGGTTTTGGCAATAGCGCGAGGAGTTATCGACACTGTTAGTGCCGATGATCAAACGAGCGATTTTCTGAGTTAGGTAAGCTTCTTCATTGCTGGCCTTACTTGAGCCAATAAAACCCAGACTGTTAGAACCATGCGTGTCGCGGACTTCAAGCAACCTGCGAGCTACGAGATCTAATGCTTCCTCCCAACTGGCTTCACGAAAGCGGCCATTCTCACGGATCAGTGGAGTGGTCAGTCGTTTCTCGCTATTAACGAAATCCCAGGCAAATTTACCTTTAATACAGGTAGAAATACCGTTGGCAGGAGCGTCAGGGGAAGGTTGAACCTTGAGGATATGACGATCGCGCGTCCACATTTCAAATGAGCAACCGACGCCACAATAGGTACAGACCGTTTTAGTGCGTTTGATGCCGGGCTGGCGCCAAGCTGAATCTATTTCCGAAATCCCTGTGATGGGCTTAGCGCTGATGGTCGTTTCGATTTTCTTGACGATTTCGATCATCGGCCGTTTAAGTGACCATGGCATGGAGGTAAGCGGACCCGCATGCTCATCCATGCTATTTTCCATCAGTGCGTTGCAAGGGCAAACAGTGACGCAATGTCCACAATGAACGCAGCTTGAATCATTGATTTCCTTGCCGCCATCCCAAAGTACGCGAGGGTTTTCACTGGCGTAGTCAATGCTTAAGGTTTCATTGACTTCGATGTTCTGACACGCTTCGACACAACGGCCACACAGAATGCATTGGTCAGGATCGTAGGTATAAAACGGACTAGTAGTGTCTTTAGCATGCGGTTTAGGTTGAAACTCATAACGTTGAATGGGGATATCCATTTCCACCACTGCGTTATGCAGGCTGCAATCGCCATTATTGTTTTCACATACCGTACAGTACAGCTCATGCTTGCTAAGCAGGCGATCCATTCCTTCGTGGCGTGCTGCAACAGCCTGTGGATCACGGCTGGAAATTTGCATCCCTTCTTGGGTACGCAGCGCGCAGCCTCGTTTTAGCTCTCCATTGACTTCGACCCAGCAGGCATCGCAGGTTTCAATCGCCCCTAGCGAGGGATGATAACAAACACTTGGCAAAGCGATGCCATGACCTTCTAGAAAGTCGATCAATGGCTCATCGGCGATGCCTCTTATTTCTTCTCCATCGAAAATGATCGTGCACGGCTGGCTCATATGGGCATTCCTCCATGAATTCTTTATTTTTAATATGCAGCTCTACCTCTGTGTCGATTCGCATACATAACTTGAAACATAGTCAAGAAGCCTTGGGTTGCACAAGTTTAACCAAGGGATTGAATGTATATTAAGGGCACGTCTTGTGGGTTATTCCAGGTCAGTAGCGCTATTATCACCTAGGCTTGGTAGGACACATTAGGAAAGGAAGCGAGGGACAAAAATGAAATCGGCAGTTGTCGTTACGGGTGTCAACCGCGGTGTAGGTTTGGTGCTCGCAGAACACTATTTTGATGCTGGATGGCGAGTGTTCGGTGCCTGCCGCCAGTCGTCGGAAGAACTAGATCGCGAGGCCGATCAGGTGAATGAGGGCATTGATGACACCCGGCCTGGCGACGTCGCCCGGCTGGTCGAGGCGCTTAATGGCCAAGAGGTAGATCTATTAATTAACAACGCGGACTGCTTCGCGATGAGTTACTAGGTGGTGTTGATTTCGATAGTATCCGCGAGCAGATAGAAATCACCGTCTATGCGCCACAGCGAGTAGTGGAAGCGCTACTACCAAATCTTAAAAAGGGTAGCAAGTTCGCTAATATCACTAGCCACATGGGCTCACTAGCGGATAACGACTCCGGTGGGTGCTAGGTTACCGAGCCTCTAAAGCTGCTTTCAATGCGTTTGGTAAATCGTTGGCGATGGACTTGAGGTCGTTGGGTATTGCCGTGGCTCACCTTCATCCCAGCTATGTGAAAACACGCATGGTTAATTCTGGTGGATTGATCAGTCCACAAGAGGCTGCATTGGGCATTGCCGCACGTATTGAAGCGCTGACACTAGATAACAATGGTGGGTTATGGCATAGCAATGGGGAGTCACTCCCTTGGTAAAGGCGGGCGCGATGAACGTGAACGTTATATTCTCGCGTGGGCTACCTAGCGCGCGAGGCCTGTAGCATGTGATTAATGTTTTTGATCAGCCACCCGTGTCCGTGGACAAATGACGGCTACCGACACTCCTTGCCGATTGAGTACACAGCTTAACCGGCTCCTCGTATGGGCATCGGTGCTGTCGAGCCAGACCATGCCCCTGTCGCGCGTCGTCGCATCGGCCATCGCGATGGGAATTTGCCTGCTCGTTCAGCAGCTACTTAAGGCCTCGCACCCGCCGGCTGCGGCCACAGCTTTGCTGATCGCCTTAGGCGGTTTCAAGCTGATACCTTCCGATATGCTCGCCATTGCGGTTGGGGTCGGGCTGATCGTCTTGATCGGTGAGCCGTTGCGGCGCGCGCGTGTTGGAATTTTATTTGGTAAAAAGCATAACGATTAGTCTGGTCTGAACGAGCCGGGGCGGGCTCCGTGAAGCTAATAGGCCGTGAACGCGGGAAGCCGGCCGTCGGTTTACAGCGGTTTCCGTCACTGATGGAGGGTACGCTAGTCGACAATTTGCGCAGCAAGGCTTTTTCTTGCGCTAGCACAGCGAAGAACTCTATTCATAGGGCAGCTTTGGCAGACGGTGACAAAAAGCTAGATACCAATTCCCTGACGATGACTACCTGCAAGCTCAGGCGGTTTTTTGTAGTGTTTCCCTAGTGCTAATAAGTAAGCGTAGTGCTCGAAAAAAGCCACGGTACCTTGCCCTCGGGACCGACATCGGGATCTGGTCAGAAGCAGCAACCCCGATGTGATATAACCAGGCTAATGAATATCTTGCTGAGCTTGAGGCGTTAGCCGAGCAGGCAGGCAACTTGTTACTGATTGGCGTCCCGATATGCGAAGCGGAGGGTCGTATCTAAAATGTGGTGGTGAGCCTCTCCCATCTCTCAGGCTTCTACTACAAACGCACTTGGTGCCATTAGGTGAATATGTTCCGTTTCGAGACTTCTTGGGTTCGGTCCCCGACGTGCTCGGGGCGGCCATGTTTGTTTTCATACCGGGAAGGCAAGCACACGTTCTTAATGCATCAGAGGCGCCCTTAGGGGTCTTCATCTCCTACGAAGCGGTCTTGGTGCCGAAGTCACAGAACTTCTGTCCGAAGCGCAGTTACTAGTAAATGTCAGCAACAATGCTTGGTTCGGCCCTCACCTGCCCTTCCAGATGTCACGCATGCGTGCCATCGAAACCGGCCGAGAACTGCTAAGTACCACGACCACCGGCATCACTGCAGCTATCTGCTACGAAGGAATGGTCCTTAAGCGCGCCCCTCAATTCAAGGTAGCTATCCTCAGAGCCGAAGTGACACCGCGAACTGGCGCGACCCCTTGTGTGTGCTTCCGGGATTGACCTGTCCTTGGCCTTCCCTATCAGCGTTTAATGTGGAGTTGTAGTGGCCGCGCTATCAGTGTCCCCTAGGCACGCGTCAGGTAGTGGGCGCTAAACAAGCTATTCGCATCGGTCCAGGACGAGAGCGCCTCAAATCCCGCACGTCCCGCCAACGCCTGAAACCCCTCGACCGTGTATTTGTAAGAGTTTTCAGTGTGAATCGTCTCCCCTTCCAGAAAACTGAAGCGCTCCCCTTCAATAGTGACGACTTGAGGTAACTGACTGACCAGATGCATCTCAATACGAGAGTGTGCTTCGTTGAAGAACGCCTGATGGACAAAATTGGCGGGATCTATTTTAGCGTGCAGCTCATGTCGCAGCCTTTCCAGTAGATTCAGGTTGAATGCTGCCGTCACACCAGCTGCATCATTGTAGGCGGCTTCAAGGGTCGGCTTATCCTTAACCAAGTCGACTCCTACCAACAATCCGCTGCCGGTGGGTAACAAAGAATGCAGCCCGCAAAGAAAATCTTCAGCGGCTTGTGGGTCGAAGTTGCCGATAATGGAGCCAGGAAAAAAACCGACCGGTCTTTCGCAGCATAGCCCGTCCGGTAAGGCCATATTGCAGGAGAAATCGGCACAGGCGGCATGCACTTCAAGCCATGGGTAGTCAGCAGCCAACCGTCGTGTGCTGTCGAGCAGGAAATCCCGTGAGATATCGATCCCCAGATAACTGGTAGGACGCATGGCTTCCAATAGAAGCCGTACTTTACGGCTCGCCCCGCTGCCAAGCTCGATCAACGTCGCCTCATGCCCGGCTATCGTCGCTATCTCATCGGCGGCCTCAGCGAGTATCGTCTCCTCGGTCCGTGTCGGATAATACTCCGGTTGCTCACAAATTCGATCAAATAACTCAGAACCACGCTGATCATAGAAGAACTTTGGCGAGGCGAACTTTTGATCGGCTCTGAATCCCGTCAGTATCTCATCGCGAAGCGATGTTGAGGCTGGGATCGGGTGCAAGTCGTGGAATTGTACGGCCAGGCTCATGATTAGCTCTCCTTAGCAAGACGGAATCCGGAAAATGCCCAACGGGCATGAGGTGGGAAAAAATTACGATAGGTCGTGCGGATATGGTCTTCCGGGGTGGCACAACAGCCACCTCGAAGCACCATCTGCCCCGACATAAACTTGCCGTTGTATTCACCTAAGCTGCCCGGCAACTTGCGAAATCCTGGATAGGGCCGATAGGCGCTGCCGGTCCATTCCCAAACATCACCGAACATCTGCCTCGGCCCCTCGCTGGATCCGCCGGGGGCAGCCGCGACCGGCTGAAGATGGCCTTGTTCGACGAAGTTGCCCTGCAGGGGGACATGTTGAGCCACCGCCTCCCACTCGGCCTCAGTAGGTAGGCGTGCGCCGGCCCATTGGGCATAGGCATCGGCCTCGTAGAAGCTGACATGGCAAACCGGCGCATTCACGTCCACTGGCACCAGCCCGCTTAAAGTATAGTGATGCCAGACGCCGTCCCGCTCGACCCAGTAAAGTGGCGCCTTCCAGCCTTCCGCCTTGACCGTGGCCCAGCCATCCGACAGCCAATAGTCAGGTTTGTCGTATCCCCCCGCCTGCATGAACGTGAGAAATTCACCATTGGTAACCGAACGGTCAGCGATCTGGAAAGCCTCAATGAATTGACGATGACGCCCCATTTCGTTGTCGTAGGCAAAACGGCTATCGTCGGCATCATGACCTATTTGCCGCACTCCGGCTGGATAAGCGTGCCAACCGAGTTCACCGACCTCATGGGCGGGTGCCGACACAAGATCACCTCGATAGACTGGGCAGAGCGGGTTCTGGGCCAGAATATGCTTGATGTCCATGAACAGCAGTTCCTGATGTTGCTGCTCGTGAGGCAACCCAAGCTCCAGACGATGGAGAATCTCCTGCAGGTGTTCTTGCGGAGGGTCGTTGAGCAATTCTTCCATGGCCTGATTAATGTGCGCGCGATAGCGATAGACGTCATCCACTGTGGGGCGCGAAATCATGCCGCGTTCAGGACGAGGAAACGGCGTACCGTGGGTCTCATAGTAAGAGTTGAAAAGGTAATCGTATGCGGGGTCGAGGGTCTGGTAGCTGGGGTGAAACGGCTTGAGGATGAAGGCTTCGAAGAACCAGCTGACATGGGCGATGTGCCATTTGGGGGGACTGACGTCCGGCATGCTCTGCACCATGTAATCTTCTTTATGCAGAGGTTCGCAAATTGCGTCGGTGGCGGCACGAACCCGCTGGTACGCACGCAGCCACTCCTTGGTATGAATGCTATCGATTGTTTCGATAGTTAAATCTTGAATAGGTGACATAAATAACTCCCTCTAAGTATTACTCCGTTTAGCTTGATTCGGCAGGCCAGGCCTAACGCACAAAGCCTATCGAATCCGTGAACTCCATTAGCATTTCTGCACCAAGCCCACCGACAATCAACAGCAAGCCAGACACGATCATGGTGGTTCGTGCCCACTGGCCCACCAGTACATGCACAGTGGGTCGGGTATCGCTAAACATCATCCGCGCCACGATGCGCAGGTAATAGAACAGCGAGACAACGGTGTTGGCGGCAGCCACGAATGCCAGCCAAGCGTATCCCCCCTCAATCGTGACGCTGAACAACATGAGTTTGCCAAAAAAACCGATCAGCGGCGGGATACCCACTAAAGAAAGTAGCGAAGCGATTAGTATCGTTGTGGCAATAGGGGCCTGTCTGGCTAGCCCCTGATAGCTCTCCAGTGCAGTGCGCCCTCTCAGATAGGTGACCACAGCGAAAGCCGCCAAGTTAGCAATGGCGTAGCTGGCCAAAAAGAACACCAGCGCCGGTAGAGCCTGGTCGCTTGTTCCCATTACCACGATAGCCATCAAGGCATAGCCGGACTGGGAAACCGATGACCAACCCAGCAGGCGCCGTACATCTGTCTGTCGAAGGGCAGCCACGTTACCCAGCGTCATGGTCGTGACCGAGATCAGAGCCACAATCGCTCGCCAGGCGACATCCGGCGGCATTAATGACACGAAACGGGCCAATGCGACGGCAGCGCCAATCTTGGGAATTACGGTCAAGAAGGCTGCCACCGGTGCCGGGGAACCTTGGGCTACATCCGGCATCCAGGCGTGGGCCGGAAAAGCCGCCAGCTTGAAGGACAAGCCCAGTATGATAGAGGCAGTGGCGATGGTTAGCGCCAGGCTGTCGTGACCCACGGAAAGTCCTTGTGCGATTTCTGGATAGCCTGTGTTACCAGTCAGGCCGAACAACACGACAACGCCTATCGTCAGTAAAGTGTTGGTCAAGGCTCCCATCAGAAAATACTTCATGCCAGCTTCCAGGGCGGGTGCCCAGGTGCGGTGATAGGCAGCCAGCGGATAGCTGGCCACCGACGACAGCAACACACCGACGACCAGTTCCATGGTGTCACTGGCTGACGCCATCATGATCACACCCAACAGCGCGAACAACACCAATGCGTAATACTCGGCATGGCGGCGATCGGTCTGCATCCACTCAGGCGACATGGCAATAACCAGCGCGCCGGCAATCAACACGACTAGTTTGCTGGAGAGTGCCATGCCGTCCAGGGCCCACACACCCGAGAACGTCAGCCGCGGCGGTCCATCCCACTGCGTAAAGGTCAACCCAATACAAAGCCCAATCGTGAGCAACGCCAGTACAGCCGCCCAGACATGCTGATGTTGTCGGGCGAAAGCCGCGAACAATACGATAATCACAGCACCGAGCGTCAGGCTGATTTCCGGCAACACATCACCAATAGGCATCAGCGGGCTCCTACCAACAGCGTTGCTGAAGCCTCTATGAGGGTCAGCAGGAACTGCGGCGCAATACCGATGATCACGAAGCCTGCCGACAGCACCCCGAGCACACCCCACTCAGCTGGGCGCAGATCGTCAAACTTCGCCCAACGCTGCGGCATCGCCCCGAAGAACAGTTTCTGCAGCATCTGCAGAAACAACGCTGCCGTGATCAGAATGCCCAGCACACCAATGACAGCGAGCCAAGGGTAGACGGCAAAGGTGCCGGCAAAGATATGGAACTCCGCCACGAAGCCGGCCAGACCAGGAAGCCCCAGGCTGGCAAACGAGGCGAGTATGGCGAACGTTGCCAATAGCGGTGCCTGTCGGAGCAGCCCACCATAGCTATCCAAATCGTATTCCTCGGTGCGCTGCCAGAACGAGCCGCAGATCAGAAACAGCGCCCCGGTAATCAGTCCGTGTGCCACCATCTCTACCGTGGCCCCTATCAGTGCCATCTCGCGGGCATATACCGCATCCTGGAACAAGGCGCCAGCCACGGCGATCCCTAGCACCGTGTAGCCCATATGATTGATAGAGGTATAGGCAATGCGTCGTTTCAAATTTCCCTGGCCAAATGCCACGAGGGCACCATAGAGAATAGAAACCACAGCAAAGAGAGCGATAATCAGAGCGTAGCGGGCAAAGGTCTCCCCCATCATTGAGTACGGAATCCTCAGAATCCCGTAGGTGCCCATCTTGAGCAGCACCCCGGCGAGAACTGCCGAGGCCGGTCCGGGAGCGTCGACATGCGCTTGGGGCAACCAGGTATGCACGGGCACGATGGGAGCCTTGATGGCGAAGCCGAGCATGAGGGCGAGAAATATGAGGCCAGCAGACACACCCGCTCCCGCCAATGGCTGCTGCTCGATCAGCACTCGCATGTCAAAGGTGTGTGGCTCGACTGATAGATAAAGCCCGATGAATGCCAGCAACAACAGTAGCGAACCACAGAAAGTGTAAAGAAAGAACTTGAATGCTGAATGCTGGGCCTGACCGTGCCCCCAGCGGCCGATCAGGAAAAACATCCCCACCAGGCTCAGGTCGAAAAAGACATAGAAGAGCAGCAGGTCCAACGCGAGGAAGACGCCAAGCGATACGGACTGCAGAAAGAGCATCCAAGCGTAGTACTGCCGAGGCTGGTTCTGCGTGTTAATGGGATAGGCAATACTGGCAGCGAAGACCAAGGAACTCATCGTCGCGATAGCCAGCGCGATGCCGTCTACGCCTAGCCGGTATGCCATGCCCAGGCTGGGTACCCAAGGCACCTCTTCGACAAATTGAAATAGTGCGCCTTGGGTATCGAACTGCAGCCAAGCCCAGGCCAGCAGTAATACAGGCAATAGGGAAACCCCCACAGCAAACAGGCGAGCCGTGGTCTCTGTCCAACGGCGTGAAACGGCGAGTACGAGAGCTCCCAGCATGGGAAGGCCCAAGGTTGCGGTGAGAATCAAAGGAGTGCTCCTATGCCCAAGATTATAAAAATTACGGCGAACCCTGCCGCGATACCGGTGTAGTAATGATGCGTCTGTCCGGTATGGGCCTGCCGCGCTACTTGGCCCGCCCAGTCAACGCCTCTCGCTAGTAGGCTCGTTGCGCCATCGAATGCCCCTTCGCCACGTCGATCACTGACCTTGGCCAGCCACACGCCAAAACGGGCGCTGGCGCGGATGCCAGCATCTACAGCTCGATCGTCGAAGCGTGCCAGGCCATGGCTGAAGGATATCGCAGCACTTACTCCGCGGCCCCGTAATCCAGCATCCACTACGCGATCATCGAAACGTGCCAGGCCATGGCTGAACCTCATGAAGGTAGCAATCCCCCGCTCTGCCAGAGCTGGCAGGCCAAACCAGTTCGCCATAGCAGCATGCGTCTCGCTCTGTCGGCTCTGATTCGACCCCTCACGGCGCACCGTCCAAAACCCAGCGCCAATGCCTAGCGCCACTAGCAATAGCGACAGGATCAGTTCCCACAGTTTGGTTTGGGGAAGCTGGATCGATAGCAGGTTAGCAAGGTCGTTTCCCACACCGGGCCACCAGAGCAGAGATAGCACTAGCGTGCCTGCCGAAAGCAGGTAGAGCGAGCCGGCCTCAACCGAGGAGTGCCCTGGCTGTGATGGGGCCGTTTTCGTGCGGCCATGCAGATCTCGTCCAAATGCGAGCAACTGAAAGCGTGTTGCATACAACGCGCTGAGCCCACCAGCGATGGCGGCGATCACGGCCAGCCAGGACGCCTGATGGCCAGCAGCAGTAATGATCTCCTCCTTGCTCCAGGATGCCCCCACCGGGATAACCCCTGCCAGCGCCAGACTGGCGACCATGGTCGCCACTGCAATCCCCGGAAGCAGTCGCCCAAGGCGCATCGTATTTAGCGAGTAGCTGCCGGCATGACGTTCGGCAATGCCGGCTGCTAGGAACAAAGCCGCTTTCGTGAAGGCGTGTGTGACGAAGTGCACCAGGGCGACACCGGGAAAGCCTGCCCCAACCGCTAACCACATCAAGCCATACTGAGCGGATGTCGAGGCGGCCAGCAGCTTCTTGGCATGCCTTTGCAGATAGGCCACGACACCCCCTGCTAGGGCGGTGGCCAAGCCTAACGTGATGGCAACCGGCCCAAACCAGGCAACGGCAGCCATCTCCGCATGCAGCCGAATCACCAGATAGATACCTGCGGCGACCATGGTCGCCGCGTGGAGCAATGCCGACACCGGTGTTGGCCCAGACATGGCGGCAAACAACCATGGCGAGAAGGGAACCTGGGCGGACTTGGCCGCTGCAGCCAACACGGCGCCGGCAACAAACACATCCAGTAGCCATCCATCGAGTTGGGACAGGTCAGCAAAGGCAAACGAGCCAGTGCCGGCAAACGCTGCCGCCGCTGCAATGTACAGCCCCAGATCCCCGAAGCGAGTGACCAGGAACGCCCAGGCGGCATCCCGCAGGTTGTCGCCCTCTTGCCACTCGTGGGCAATCAGTGCCCATGAACAGGCCCCGACCAGCTCCCAGGCGATCAGCAGGGTCACCAGATCCTCAGCCAGCACGAGAAGCTCCATCGCCCCGACAAATGCCGTCAGCAGAGCGACCAACCTGACGGGTGGACGCGTTGGCACGCCCTCACTGACGGGCTCAGACTCATGGTAGGCGCTATAGGCTATGATCAGTGTAGCGATCAGTGGCACGACGATGGCAAATACAGCGCTCGCTGGTGTCATCCCAACCGACAGGACGATCCGTGAGCTCCAGCGATAGGCACCACCCCAGTCCCCCATGAGCGCCACACTCGCGAGCAGCAGGGTAACGACAGCGACTGCCGCCCCCATCAGGCCCAACACGGCTCGACCACTATCCCTAGCGGACAAGCGCTTGCCAAGCCAATACATCCCGGGGGCGGCAAGCAGTGGGAAAAGAGGAACAAACCACAACATCAGTGCTTCAACCCGGTCAGTGACTCGGTCATGTCGGCCTGCTTACCGCGGAAGACGGCTACTACCAAAGCAAATCCCATGGCCATCTCAATGGCCATCACCGCCATAACAATGATCGTCAGCAGTTGCCCTTCTGGCGCCCCAGCCCCGCTAAAGGCCCAGAACGCCACCGCGGCGAGCATGACGCCATTGAGGATCAGTTCCAGTCCCATCATCAGCATCACGAACGATTGCTGGGAAAGCGCACCATAAATCCCGATGCCAATCAGTGCCGCTGCCAATAGCAAAAGTGTGGTTAGTGTCATGCAAGCCTCCCTGCCTATCTGTCTGCTTGGTCAGTGGTGATGATGGTGTTGATGACCACCACTCTCTTCCTCTTCGTCCTCCTCGAGCTTACCCGCCGGGTCGCCACCCGGCTCCAGCCCCGGCGGTAGCGAACCCACTGCAGCCGCCCCATAGCGGCCCCGATGACTCGACAACACCACCACGCCGATCATGGTGGTTAAAAGCACGATGCCCGCCGACTCGAAGATCAGCATCGAGTCACCAAGCATCTCATTGCCTAGGGATCTAACTGGCTCAAGGTCTGCCGAGACCGGCTGGTCAGGAAAGGCAGCCAATAGCGCCATGGCGCCCAATACCAGGAAGCCGACAATCCCCGCCCCGATAGCGATACGTTCCTGGTGAACCATATTCATCGGGTTAAGGCCGGCAGGATTCATCATGAACATGACCATGAACAGCGCCATGACCGTCATCTCCACAGCCATCATGAAGAACATCGCCACGCCCAGGTATTCCGCTGCCAGCAGAATCATGATCACGCCTACGGCGATGAACGACACCAGCAGGAAAAAGGAGGCGCGTACCATGGAATCGGTACGAAACACTCGCCATCCGGTGACCACCGCGAGCGTGGCCAATGACAGAAACGTGATATCAATGCCAATGCCGTGATTCATAGCAGCACCCCTATGCCAGCCCACACCAGGTCGATAAACGACAGTGGTAACAGCACCACCCACATCAAGGTGACGCAGCGCTCAGGGGCAATACGCGGCAGTACCCGTCCAAGCAATAGCAACACGAGTAGCACTGCCAGCATCTTGATGGCCATCCATAACGGACCGGGTAGCCAAGGTCCCATCCAGCCACCTAAAAAAGCACTTGCTGCCACACCACTGAAAGCAACCAACATGGCCGCCCGAGCCACATCCCAGACCAGCCGAGGTGGCCCAGAGATCTCAGAAGCCGTTCCTCCAGCCAGGTCCTTCGAATCAGCAAGGTTGAGCGGGCCCCAGAAGGTCATGCCTAGGCCGACAATCAGAAACAATGGCAACCCCAGCGGTTGGCGTATGACATTCCACAGCGCTTCTTGCGAGGCGACCACTTGGGTGAACTGTAGCGATTCGGCCGGCAATGCCACGCCAATTAGCACAAACATGCTGATCAGGATGTAAGAGAGCCCTAGCGCCACATAACGGTAGCCGCCGATGAGTGCCAGCAGCGCGTTTGCCGACCAGCCATGCAAGAAGATAACCACTGTCGCTAATGCTTCCACGCTGCCCCACAGCACCACGCTGGTGACCAAGTCAGTGGCGACCAGCGACTCCGACCACGGCACCACGGCCAGTCCGATTGCAGCCAACGCCAAATACAGTGCCGGCGCCAGCCGCCAGGCCTGCCAGTCCGGTGCTTCGGTGGCATTGGCGTGTTGGGTCATCAGCCAAGCCCCTCGGGCCATGGGAGCAAGCCAGACACGGCCTGCCTGAGGGGCGCCGAATGCACCGGCAATAAGCCGATCAAGCACCGCCACGACGTAGGCGCCGACAGTCAGCATGAACATCACCATCAGTACTGGCAGGAACAGCTCACTTAACAACATTACCCGAACCTCCCTGCACTGCCCGTGACTCACCAGGCGACTGTGTTCCGCCCCCTCCATCGGCTACCGCCGCTATATCCAGACTAGCAATAGTAGCCAGTGCATCGCCCCACTCCAGGCCTGGTAAGACCTCGTCAAGAATCGCGCTAGCATCTTCGGGAGGCTGTTCGTCCCACGGCCCCCGTGGCGTCTCGATGCAATCCACATCGTTCGTGTACACCTCATCCCGTTCGGCCTGGTGTGCCAACACTAAGGATTGTTCGACTTCGTCCAAGATTTGCTTCCAACGGGCCGAGACTCCTCCTCCGTCCTGACATACGGGGGAAAACCCTAGACGGCGATAACCGGCATCGTGTGAACGCAAATCATCAGCCAGCCCGGCAGCACGAGCGGCAGGCCCGCCAAACTGTCGGGCCTGCTCTGTATTGAGCACACCACCGCCTACAGCAGCCAGATGAAAGAAGCCACTGCGAACCAGGCGTCGACGTAGCCCATCTAGCGTGCTTGATGTCGACAAACCGTGTGCCAGGCGCAAGGAACTTAGGCTGAGTGCTTCCAGCCCAGCAAGATGCAGCGCATGGTACAGGCGCTGCAGATGATGACGGGCCCGTGCGAGCTCAATCTCGGCGATGGGGACGGGGTGCTTCCGAGCGTTGAAAAACACCGCGTCGAGGCGTTGCGGATACGGCTCCAACTGCGTTTCCCATGACTGAACCAGATCCCCCTGCAACGTAACCTCCGCTGCCATGCCGGGCGGAAATGCCATGAAGAACGGCCCGAGCCGAAAAGTCAGCGAATCCAGCGTCAAACCATCGCTGATATCTTCCTGCATATTCATGGCCATGGGCCGCCCGTAGGGCACTCCACCCATCATGCCTTCGCCACCTTGGCCGAAGTCTCCTTCACCTTTCCAAGGATTGGGCGGTCTATCCGACAAGATGCGGCATCCACTGTCACGCTGGCCTGTCATCAGTTCACGATGTGCTTTGGTTAGGGCCGCAGGTAAATCGGTGAGATCATCGATCCGATCCACGTTTTCAAGATGAGGCCACGGTTCGTTACGAAACCACAGCGTAGTGAAAGGATCAGGCAACTGATCGTGAACACGACGTAGAGGCTCTAATCTATCAGCCGGAACCTCCCCCGCAATCAGCAACACACTGGCGTGGCGTGGCGAATCGACCAGTTCGATTTCCGGCGATAGCGCGAGGTACCGCAGCGCTTTATCGCCCTGCTTGCCCAGCACAGGAAATACGGGAGCCCGCTTATGCGAAGCGAGTTTCCGTAGCCAGTTCACTGCCACTTGAATACCCCCTCACGCCAGGCGTAAACAATGCCAACCGACAGGATGGCCAGGAACATGCCCATCTCCATTACTGCCATCATGCCCTTCTCTACGAAGACAACCGCCCATGGATACATGAACATCATCTCCATTTCGAAGGCGATCAGCAGCAGCGTCATGGGATAATAGCGGACGTGATAGCGGCTCCAGGCGTGGCTATCTGGCGTACCACCGCCTAGAAAAGGCGCGCGCTGCGGGTAGGTGGCTATCGGCTGGTGGCGCATAGGCAGCCACTGCACTAGCAGGCCGGCGCCTAAGCTCAGTAATAAAACAATAAGCAGAGTCAACAGTTCCATGCGAATCCCTCGCGTCATTAGCCAGCAAATCCTTGCCGTAAATTACAACGTAGCAGGCTGAAGCAGCGCATTTATACAAGTGTAGATATCAAACCTGAATGCAAACTGAATATGCTGCCTAAAACATGGTGCAAAAAGTAATAAACCGCAAGGTGGGTGCAGGCTCTGAGTGCAACGCTACCTAATAGATGGCGGGTGAGCATTCATGGTGTTTAGACCAGCGCCTCAACTGGCCACCTGAAGTCAAGGCGCTTCCTATTCAACTGGTAATACAATGTCCTCTTGGGTGTGGCGCGGCAGTTCCGCCCCTTTCGCCTGTGTTAAGCCGTCGATGTTTTTATTGCTACCGCGTTGTCATAGGCTGTGTGGATCACAAAAGTAGATAGCAACACTCGTTGCCTCGATAATTATGCATGCCGTTGTTGTCCAATCAGTTGGCAGGCGCTGCACCGGTTTCCAGAGAAGCACATTCAGTTCGTATCTACACCGTGTTTGCCATGAACTACATGGCGCTGTGACAACATGGACTGGCACAGTTGAGGTGTCTGTTTATAACTACTAGGAAGATGAACTGCAGACCGCTACTCATCAAGCTCGGTGTGCTTGCGCCCATGACTGGGGCCGGTATTTCTATTCTCAAAGCGAGTAACCCCGGGATGAACCTCCCCGGTTATTCTGGAGACCGGTTTGTTTGAGTCAGGCTGCTTCACCCGACTCCTCCAGTTGACGACAATACGTCCTTTCTCGTTCTGCTGGTGAAACGTTTCCGATGGGTTCCTGTAGTCGGCGATTGTTGAACCAGTCAACCCATTCCAGCCTGGCATACTCAACGGTATCCAGCCCCTTCCATGGGCCACGATGGTGAATCACCTCCGTTTTGAATAGGCCGATGATGGTCTCGGTCAGTGCATTGTCGTAGGAGTCGCCGGTGGTGCCGACTGAGGCATCGATACCCTCGTCAGCCATACGCTCTGTATAGCGAATCGAGGGATATTGTCTTCCCCGATCACTATGATGGATCAACCCTCGTATGTGTTTTTGTGCCCACAGAGCTAGCTCCAGGGCGTCCAGTACCTGTCCCGTTTTCATCGACGTCGCTACACGCCAACTCACGATACATCGTGCGTAAACATCGATAACGAACGCAACATAAACGAAGCCAGACCAGGTGGCGACGTAGGTAAAATCGGCCACCCAAAGCTTATTAGGGCGCATGAGCCGTTCTACGGTGCAGCGAGCAACATTAACGTGGAGTTGCCGCCAGACCTTACGAGCACCGTAAACGCAGAAATCTTCCTCCCATACCCGATGAATCTCAGCCGTAAGAAACGCATCCTGCCGATATCGCTCTGCTCGTCGTTCAGGATCGGCTTCAAAGTGCCTTGTGGTGGTAATACTTCGATGGGGCGATTGGCAGCTGACTACAAATCGATTCGACCCCGAACTGAGCACGATGCTCGTCGATAAATGACACCATCAATTGGGTTTGCGGTCGAGCTCCGCCTGGGCGAAAAAAGCAACCGCCTTACGGAGAATTTCCTTGGCACGCTTCAATTCGGTGTTTTCACGCTCTAGCTGCTTGAGTCGTTCATGTTCAGACAGGTTAACCGAGCTGTTTTCCTGCGTGAGTTCTGTGCGTTTGCACCAGGCTCTCAAGGTCTCTGGTGTGCAGCCTAACTTACTAGCAATGGAGCAGATTGCTGCCCACTTGGATAGGTATTCCCATTGCTGTTCAATGACTAATCGAACACCCCGCTCCCGGACTTCCGGGGAATATCGTTTTGGTGAGTTAATGACGCCATCCTCTCAAGATATGGAGTCTCCGGTAAAGCCGGGGCGGTTCACATGTACAGTTGTGGTTAGTGGGAATGAAACTGTTCGCTATCGGCTGAATTGTTGCGCTTGGCAAGAAATAGCCATTCGCCGATGAGCAGCACGGCCATCAATCCGGCGGCAACGATAAGTACCAGTGGATCTGAAGTGGCTTTTACCCAAACAAAGCCACTCAATACGAGGACATCTAGCAGAATGGCAATGCTTGGAATAACCGCGTTAGCGCCCACACTTTTCCTGAGATGGCGCAGCACTCCCCAATGGATAGCGATATCCATGATCAAGTAAAAAATAATGCCGAGCGCCGCGATACGGCTAAGATCAAAAAACGCAGTCAAGATTAAGCCAAACACAATGGTGTACACCAACGTGTGCTTTTGCAGGCTACCTGGCATATGGAAGTGGCGGTGTGGAACCAATTTCATTTCAGTCAGCATGGCTAGCATGCGTGATACGGCGAAAACACTGGCGATGATCCCGCCTGCTGTGGCTAGCATGGCTAAAACAACGGTAAAGCCAACGGCAGCTTCACCAAGTGCGGGCCGAGCCGCTGCCGCCAGCGAATAGTCTTGAGTTTCGATAATCTCAGACAAGGAAAGATTGCTGGCCACCGCAAAGCCCACAAGCGCATAGATGACTACACATAGCGCGATGGAGATCATGATGGCCTTGCCCAGGTTGCGCTTTGGGTTTTTCAGCTCCGAGCCACTATTGGTAATGGTCGTAAAACCTTTGAAAGCCAAAATACCTAGCGCCGTCGCGCCCAAGAAGCCTGAGAGGGTTGGGGATGGCGCATCCCCGCCAGTACCCATGTCGATAGAATCTGCAATAAAAACACCGACAACACCAAACACGATGATGCCGCCAATTTTGATGAAGCCCAGCACCGAGGCAACTGTTTCAATCAACTTGTTGGTGGATAAATTGATCAAAAAAGCCGCGAGCAATAAGCCCACACCGAGTAGTGGCACAAACACAGCGCGATCACCCAGGTCAAATAGCTCCAGCGTGTAAGAACCGAAAGTTCTCGCCAAAAAGCTCTGCGCAATCACCATGGAAAAATACATCAATAGCGCATGGAAAGCGGTGGGGAGCGTTGAGCCATACGCTTTTTGCAAATACATGCCAATCCCCCCGGCAGATGGGTAAGTATTGGACATTTTGACGTAAGAGTAAGCGCTGAAAGAGACAATGACCGCGGCAGCCAAAAAGGCTAGGGGAAATAGAGGGCCGGTCATTTCCGCCATCTGTCCAGTTAACGCAAAGATTCCTGCGCCGATCATTACTCCAGTGCCAAGTGCTACGGCACCGATTAGTGAGAGGCTTCCTTCTTCGTAATGTGGCGTTCTATCCTGGTCAGCCATGCAAACACTCCTATGGATTAAGCCTAAGGCGTGCGTGTTCACCGCCTTAGGCCAGTGTGGGATAAGTTCAACACCAAGTGTGGTTGAGTTAGCTGAACGTAACCTGAATATGGTTCAGTCATTTAACTGACCTATATCATGGTTTGGCGTAAGAGTACGGGTCTTACCCCAACAACATCCGCAACGGCATCCACAGTCCCATAGCGATCATCACGAGGTTTTCGGTTAGTGACACAAAACCCAACGGCACATTGCTGTTACCACCGACGCAGGCGCACTTCAGCTCACGCTTATCGATATACACGGCTTTAAACACGGAAACCGCCCCCACCGTACCGACAAATAGCGCCAGTGGGGCTGCCAGCCAAATCAATGCTCCGGCCAGCATTAAAATGCCTGCAAGTGTCTCGGCGTAGGGGTAAAAATAGCTGTAGGGCACGTAGCGCTGGGCCAAAAGGTCGTAATTCAAAAACATACTGCTGAAACTTTCGACATCTTGCAGTTTCTGCAAGCCCAGCAGCACCATCGCCGTAGCAACGGCGAACTCCGGCATGCGTGCAGTAAACAGTGTGCCTTGGGTCGCCCAGCTAATCGCCAAGCCTATCAGCAGCGCAGTAGCAAAAATGGCAATCACCGGCCGGTAAGTGGTTTCTTTTGCATTGGGAACGCTCATTCCCAGATGTTTGCGCAGCTCTTCATAGCCACCGATACGTTGGTCACCGATATACACCTGGGGCGTCGTGTCGACGTTTTCCTGTTTTTTGAAAGCATCGATTTCATCACGAGACGTTAAGGTATGATCGTCGACCTTAAAGCCTTTACGCTTGAGTAGATCAACCGTTTTCAAACCGAACGGGCACATATGCTCGACGGTTTTCATCCGGTAAACCTGTGCAGAGGCAGTGGATGTTGACGTTGGCATTGATTTTCCTTCGTTAAGAACATGGTATTTACTAAAAATATAGAACCTTTGTGCTACATACAGGCAAGTATAGCCTGCTCATTTATTTTAAAATTCTAGCTACGGTTACGAATAGGTTTCTGCAACGATAGAAATATATGTTAAATAAAAAGGCCAGCATAAAGGCTGGCCCTGTATCTTAAATTAGTGACTATATATTAATAGTCAACATGTAACTCATAGCGGTTATTGTCATTTTCTTTAGTACCTCCCAGTGCATTGCCTGTCACTTCAAGTTGATAATTGCCTGGCTGCAGTTGGCGGACCATTTCAAAATGGCCACGTGGGCTGGATGCTTCTGCTACCTGCTGTCCCGCTGCATTATAAAGCACCGCGGAGATACGGTTTCCAGTGCTGGTTGCGCCTGGAAAGTGCTCGCTTGCCACCTTCAGCGTAGTCGCTTGTTCAATGTTAATATTGAAACGTTTGGATTGCCCCTGAGCAAGAATCTGTGTAGAAGAGACGCCTCTTTCAAGTAGCGGCAGATCCTGGGTTGTATTGCCGAAGTTAGCCAATACAGGTGTTGAAAGAATGCTGGCTACAAGCGCTCCAAAGAGAATTGATTTAACTTTCATGATAATTACTCCAGTGGTTGATGATTTGTTTATATTAGCTGTGGTTTTTGAAACGAAGCTGAATTTAAAAATAAAAACAATAAAAAAAACGCCACCAATTGGTGACGTTAAAAGTTACCCATTACCAGAGTTGTTAGAACATCATTCTAACACCGGCCACCACTCCAGTGTCTTCCGTGTTGTCGCCACTGGCGCGGGTGAGATCCGCCGTGTCGCCGTACTCTTTCTCCCAATAAGCACCGATGTAGGGGGCGAAGCGGCGGGTCACCTCATAACCTAGACGCATACCCACACGCACGGAGTTTAGCCCTTGGCCCACCCCAAACTCCTCGACTTCGCTAGCAGCAACGGCAATTTCGGTACGCGGCTGTAGGTAGAGCCGCTGCGTCAGGCGCAGATCGTACTCGCTTTCCAGGCTGGCGGAGATATCGCCTTCATCGCTTATCCTCAAGTCGAGATCGGTCTCGAAGCGATAGGGGACGAGCCCCAATAGGCTGATGACGCCGAAATAGCGTTCGGGATGGTCATTCGTAGCGATACCGCCCTGATAACCGATGCCGCCCTGAAGTTCCCAGAAGTCGGCAATCAAACGACTATAAAGCAGGTCGAGGGACTCGAATTCTGCATCTTCGCCATCGCCCTGGACGTTTTCGCCTTCGCCTTCCACGTATAGGCGATTGAAATCACCGCCATACCAGGCCTGGAAATCCCAGACCAAGGCATCCCCCCCCTTGTCGGGCGAAGCATATTCCAAGCGATCGACCAGTACCGTGGTCATCGGGTGCTCCACGACCGGTGACGGCCAGCCGGCCGGGGCGTCATAGCCGTCTTCGGCTTGAGCAGTCGTGGCGGCGGCCATGCCGAGGGCGGCGCTGGCGAGGGTTACGTAGTACTTGGTTTTCATACTGCCTCCTTAAGAAACCTGAACAACGCGGAACATGCCAGCATCCATGTGATAGAGAAGGTGGCAGTGGAACGCCCAACTGCCCTCGGCGTCTGCAGTGATCAGCGCAGACACGCGCTCGCCGGGCTTCACGTTCAAGGTGTGTTTGCGCGGAATCAATTCACCCTGGCCGTTTTCCAGCTCCATCCACATGCCGTGGAGGTGGATAGGATGCTCCATCATGGTGTCGTTAATGAGGATAAGGCGCAGTCGCTCATCTTTCTCAAAATGGATGGGGCCGGTCACTTCGCTAAACTTCTTACCGTCGAACGACCACATATAACGTTCCATATTGCCGGTCAGGTGCAGCTCAAGCTCACGGCCTGGTTCACGGCGGTCAGGCCATGGCGTGAAGGCTTTTAAATCGCGGTAGACTAAAACACGACGTTCATCAGGGTCGATGCCGATGCCCGCCTGGTCGTATCGAGAGCCGGGCTGGGCTTCACCGGCAACGAGCAAGCCATTTTCGCCGATTTTCGCCTGTTCACCCGCCATGCCACCCATATTAGAGTGATCCATGCCTTGCATGTTGGACATGCTGGAGTGGTCCATCCCCGCCATGCTGGAATGATCCATGCCTTCCATATTCGACATGTTTGAGCGATCCATTTCCGACATGTTGGAATGATCCATACCTTCCATATTCGACATGCCGGAGTGGTCCATCCCCGCCATATTTGACATGCCAGAATGATCCATCCCGCCCATACCGTGGGCACCCATGGCTTCCATACCGCGGTCGGCAATTTGACGGCGTTCAGGGATGTCGGCCTGCATCCCTTCACGCGGTGCCAGGGTAGCGCGGGCGTAGCCGCTGCGATCCATGGCTTCGGCGAAGATGGTGTATGCCCGGTCGTCTTCAGGTGAAACAAGCACATCGTAGGTTTCCGCCACGCCAATGCGGAACTCATCAACAGGGATGGGCTGGACCGGTTGGCCATCGGCGGCCACCACGGTCATCTTCAAGCCAGGTATACGGACATCGAAGTATGACATGGCCGAACCGTTAATCACGCGTAGCCGTACCCGCTCACCGGCCTTGAACAGCGCGTTCCAGTTTTCCTGGGGGGAGTGGCCGTTGAGCAGGTAGGTATAAGTGCTGCCGGTGACATCGGCGATATCCCGCGAGCTCATACGCATTTGGGCCCACATACCGCGCATCTCGGCGGTTTGTGAGAAACCCTTTTCGCGTACATCGGCGAAAAAATCAGCAATCGTGCGCTCTTGGAAGTTGTAATAGCCTTCCATGGTTTTCAGATTACGGAACACCGACATCGGTTCTTCAAAGGTCCAGTCGGTGAGCAGTAACACATGCTCACGGTCGTAACGGATAGGCTCGCGCTCGGCGGCGTCGATAATCAGCGGCCCCGCATGGCCTAGCTGTTCCTGCAGACCTGAGTGGCTGTGGTACCAGTAGGTGCCGTTCTGCCTGACAGGGAAACGATAGGTAAAAGTTTCACCAGGGGCGATACCGGCAAAACTGACACCAGGCACACCATCCATTTCCGGCGGTAGAATAAGACCATGCCAGTGGATGGAGGTGGACTCGTCCAGCAGGTTGGTGACACGCAGTACGGCGTCTTGACCTTCTTTCAAACGAATCAGCGGGCCAGGACTGGTACCGTTAATGGTAATTGGTTGGGCTTCTTGTCCGTCAATAGGCAACGATTCACGGCGGATCGCCAGCGATACCTCGGGCCCTTCTTCAACGCCCTGCGCGTAGACATTGCTGCGGCCCCAGGGGTTTGCCCAGGCGGGGGTTAATCCCATTGCCGCAGCGGAACCTATTCCTAGGGCAGCGCCGCCTTTTAGGACCTGCCGGCGAGAAAGCGGGTGAGAAATGATGCTTGAGCGTGCCATGTGTAACTCCCATCAATGATGAATGGCACCATCTTGATGGAAGAAGCTGAATCAAAGCTGAATAGTGATTAATTAATCACTTCAACTGCAAGAGGCAACGTAACCGTAACGCGCAGTCCACCCAGTGGACTACGCTCAAAGCGCGAGTGCCCTGAGTAGCGGGCAATTAACTGCGCAAGAATCGACAGGCCTAAGCCGTAGCCGGGACGGCGTTCATCCAATCGTGTGCCACGCTCTCCCAAGCGCGAAAGATCTTCTTCTGCAACGCCGAAACCGTCATCATCAGTGGTGAGCGTGAGTGTGGTAGCGGAGGCGGCAATATCGCAATTAACGCACCTATTCGCCCATTTGCCAGCGTTATCGAGCACGATGCCTAATATTTCAGAAAAGTCGTGAGCCTCAATAGGCACTAGGTCTTTCTCGCCTGCCGAGTGGGTGAGGTTGAAGATACGCTCAGGGTAAAGGCTGCGGAACATCTCTATGAGCCGTGAACTATCTCGCGTGACGTTCGCCATTCGACCCGCGTTAGGCCCTGCAATACGCGAACGACGCAGCTCTGCAGCTAACTGAGCGTTAATATCTTCAATACGGCTGAGCAGTTTATGCCGTCGGTTTTCATCAATGGGCCGATTGCCGCGCAGTACTTGGGTAATTGCTGCCAGCGGGGTTTTTAAAGCATGAGAAAGATTGGCGACTGATTCCCGCGAGCGTTGTAATCGATGATCGATATCATCCATAAACCAGTTCAGCTGGTCGACTAATTCATCTAGCTCGGAAGGGGCTACTAATAACAAGCGATCACGTTTGCCTGATCGCAAGGCTTCAAGCTGTTGACGCAGTTGCCAAAGTGGCGTGAGGCCGCGGTTAACTGCCAGCATATTGAGTATGATGAGCATTCCTAAAAGCACGGCGGCAATTCCACCGACCCACCAATGCAAGGTAGCAAGTCCTGCTTCTACCTGAGAAAAATCCTCACCCACCAGTAATACGCCGTTAGAACCCTGCCACTCAAAATGGCGGCGGTAGACGAGCATGTGCTGATCGTTATGTTTAACGTCCACAAGAGCATCGCCGTTCTCTTCCAGCAGAGGCGCCAGCTGTTGCTGCCATTGCGGGTCGGAAGCGCTGACCGAACCGTTAAAGCGGAGTACGTAGAGATGATGAAAGACTTGATAGCCTTGGCTAACCGAGTCTAGCGCAGTCGGGACAGCCGTTTGGTCCTGCTCTAGCTGTGCGACCGCATGATTGGCTTCGCGCTGAAGACGCTCACCCAAAAAATCCCGAGCAAGATTCTGTAACAATATGCCATGCAGTAGCCAGGTCGTCACCACCACGAATAGCGCCACGCCACCTAGCCAGGCGAGTAGTCGAAAACGTAAACTGCGCCGATCAATGTGAAGCAAAGAAATACCCCTGGCCGCGCCGCGTTTGAATCACCGATTTGCCGAGATAACGGCGCAGACGAGCGACATAGACTTCGACCAAGTTAGGCGCGGCGGCATCCTGATCCAAGGCATAGAGCTGCTCTAGTAGCTGCTCTTTAGAGTGAATGCGATCAGGATGCAGCATTAAGTAGCGCAGTAACCGAAACTCGGTCGCTGTGAGCGAACGCCACGTTTCACCTTCTAAGCACACTCGTTGACCCGCTTCATCCAACGAAACGCCGTTAAGCGTGATCACTTGAGATAACTGACCAGACTGCCTGCGTAGCAAGGCCTTCAGCCGGGCCATCAGTTCGGCTTCGTGGAAGGGCTTGGTAAGATAGTCATCGGCCCCCGTCTCAAGGCCGACAACTTTATCTTCCCAGGTATCGCGGGCCGTCAGGATCAAAATAGGCGTGTCGCGTTTTTGCCTGCGCCACTGGGCGAGCAGATCCAGCCCTGAGCCGTCGGGCAAACCGACATCTAAGATCGCCAGTTCATAATGCTCGGTTGCCATCAGCGACTTGGCCGCTTTCAAGGAAGCGGCCAAATCAACTAGGTAACCGTTGTCTTTGAGACTCTCTGCTAAGCTTTCCGCTAGCAAGTCATCATCTTCAAGTAGCAACAGTTTCATGGATATACGTCAGATTAGAGAGAAAAATTGCCGTACATGCCGGATTCGTAATGGCCGGGAATGTTACATGCATACTCTAGCGCGTTAACATTATCAGGAACACGCCATAATAGAGACCCAGTCTCGCCAGGTGCAATGGTGACGCCTTCCATACTCATATTGGCCATATCGTGACCATCGCCGTTTGACATATTGGACATATCGTGGCCTTCACCGTGTGCCATATTTGACATGTCATGGCCTCCGCCATTGGCCATGTTTAGCATCATCTGGCGATGTTCTTCTTGGGCTTCTTTGCTACCAATCACAAATTCGTGTTCTAGATTGCCGGTGTTAGTAATTTCAAATTTAACCACCTCCCCTGCCGCCATTTCTAGCGCTTCAGGGTCGAACCACATATCGCCAGCTTCAAGGCTGATCGTGCGGTCAACGTCAGCCTCGGTTAGGCCATTGTCACCACTGCCTTGGCCGGGCGCAGCCCAAGCCGCACTCGTTATCAAACTTAGTGAAAGGGCAAACATAGACGTTGTTAAGGAGATGTTGCGCATGGTCATTTACCTCAGAGGTTAGTGTCACTTGTTCTTTATACGGTGTTAACCTGAAACGAGCCTGAACCTAACGTAAAAATATGGCCTGCTACCCAAAAGCATTTCTAACATGATGATGGATCCTGACCCCCTGATTAGAGTCAACGCTGCAGCAATGACTTTTCGTCTTGTTGGTGCAATTGCCTATGGCAGCCTCCGCCTAAACCTCAGCGTAAGGCCCATAAGAAGGAGACCGTTAATTTCGAGCTCTGGAACGGCTTAACAAGGTGGTTGACCTGTTAGTCACCCATTCGGTGATGACACTCTTGTCAGCACTGCCGTGATCAACAAGATAACCGCGACCAGCACCATCTCCAGTGCAATACTTCTCTGTAACCGTCCTGGGGCTGTTGCGTCGCCGCTCTCAAAGGCCGGAACAAGCCGCCACTTGTTCGCGGCAGCAAATAACAGTAGCACCGCCACAATCAATACCTTGCCGATCAAGAACTGTCCATATGCCGTGGTGAGCAGTGGCGTGAGACCGCCCGTTAGCAGCGTGGCCAACGTGACGCCCGCCAGTACCAACAAGCCGACTCCGCTTATGGCGATTTTCCCGAAACGGGTCAGAATGTGGGCGGTATTGTCCTGGTTGTGACCCCGTCCCACTAAATGGAACAGCGGCCACAGCGAGGCCACCCAGAATGCTGCCGCCATCAGGTGAACGATCAGCAAGCCAGCCAGAATGAGGCGTGGGGTGTTTACTGTATGCCCCACCTGCACGAATGCCAGCATCACCAGTAACACGCCTACTAGGCTCACGCTGTTGGCTGTTTTCGAGAGCGCTAAGTTATTAAGCTGAATCGCCTGGACTAGCAGCAAGCCAGTTACCGCCAGTATTAGTCGGACCCCGGACGCGCCATCGAACACGATTCCGAGCAGCATTGGGTTGGTTGCAGCAGCGATATTGCCGCCCCCAAGGTAACCAGCTTCTAAAGGCCACTGGAACAGAATCAGAATGACCCCCGCCCAGGCAGCAAAGATGCCCATGCAGGCGACGCGCCTCCGGTCGTGATCAGGGAGTCGGGGAAACGCTAGACGAAACAACACGGCCCCCGTCGCGACTAGGGCGTTAAGGTAAATCCCGGCCGCCACGAGAATCATCGCGACGGTCCAGACATCAAGGCTATTTACTGAGGGCCACCAGACCACGGGTCAAGGCTCGACCGAGAAGTTAAAACCGTCAGACATCATGTGCCCGTCATCCGATAGGCCACGCCAGCGCACCTGGTAATCCCCAGCCGAAAGAGTGTCACTGGGCTTTACGAAGTAGCGATCGACCTGTTCACTGCCTGGCTGACCATCAAGAGGAACGGGGCCGTCCGGGCCTGCCACTTCAAACTGGGTGATGCGCATCATGCCACCAAACTCGATGCCAATCTCTGCTGGGGAATCCTGAATGGTGACGCCATCCTTAGGCGAAGTGCTTGCGCCCCCTTCATGGGCCAACACTGGGCTTGCGAGCGACAGCAGCAGCGTTGCTAAGGTAGCGTGAATAATAGGGAGCGAAGTCGTCTTCTTTTGCATACCGTTTCCTTATATTTTTTTAGGCTTGAATGGTTCGTCGCGGAGGCTTCAAATCTGATTCGGTTGAGCCTTCAGACATCGTTCATGTGCCCTATTTGACGAACAAGGCACATGGCATCTTGCTCTTAAAGAACCAAGAGAGCATTCATGGATTCTTTGGCTGCTGGGTTTTCGCTTCTTGGGTGGCGATGTATTTGAGCAGCATTTGTACGCGCTCTTCTTCATGGAACTGAGTCAGTGTTATAGCGTGCCAACCTGAAACAGAGCTGAAAATGGCGGAAAAAATGACCTGTGACAAATCTAGCGTTTGGGATCAGTTTCTTCTTTACCTTTGGGCTACCTATAGGTTGTAGGCTTATAACAAAAGCTAACTCTGCCTTCTTCCATTTTTATCGGATAAGGCAATGTCTCGATCAGCAACATGATGAGAGGAAATATCATGGTTAAGCACACGATGAACTTTGCTATTGGTGGGGCTGCAATCCTCAGTGTCTTAAGTAGCGCCATCTTTGCTCAAGGCATAAATCAGGAGTGATGTCATGATGAACGCGGAATGCTTTGCTTTTATGGGGTCAATGGGGTGGTTAGACTGGTTGATGCCCCTGGCTATGCTGTTATTAATTGGCTTGGCGATCGCGTCGCTGGCCAAGTACCTCTTCAGTCGTTCACATTAAGGAGTTGAAATTAATGCAACATATGACCACCAAACTTTTGCTCTCGGGTTTCATGCTAATTGGGACGGTCTCCGCTCAAGCGGCGTTACCGCCAGAGGCGACACTGTATAAGAACCCCCAGTGCGGCTGCTGTGACGAATATGCGCGCCATCTTGAGGAACTTGGTGTAGACGTCACCGTTATTGATGACGTCGAGCTGGGTGATATCAAGCAGCAGGCGGGCGTTCCCTATGGTCTGGGATCGTGCCATACCATCGAAATCGGCGAGTATTGGATTGAGGGCCATGTTCCGATGGAAGCCGTACAGGCGCTGTTTGAGCAACAGCCTGATGTAGACGGCATTGGCCTAGCAGGTATGCCCATCGGTACACCGGGGATGCCAGGGCCTCAGAAAGCGCCCTATGACGTATATTCCTTTACGGATCAAGAAGACAAGGCGTTTATGACGCTGTAGTAGGTTTTGGATGACATAATTAGACCTCTTGTACTACATGAGATGTTTGTTAAGCACCAGGTGTGTTTCGAGATGATTTGAAAATTGGTTGCGTCAGATGCTCTCTAAAGTGCGACATGTTCAAGAAATCATCCAGAAATTGGCGGGGCCTTTCCCAGGGTTCGCTGATACTTTTAAGCATCTTAAATCCAAAAATGAACAGATACCCTGCGAAGCCTCTGTGTTAAATGCTTTTAGCAAGGTCAGTATTGGTCACAGTGACTTAGCATAGGTACTATTTGCCACCTTTATGAGTAGCGGTGTCTGTTTTGTCGGTAAGAGCAACCTGTACACCCCGTGTACAGGTTGCTCTTCTGACGAAGAGCCGATACGGCCATCCCTTCAGTGGCGGGCGAGGATCTTCGCTGCGATGGGCGAAGTGATCATTTGAATCACTGCAAAAAAAGCGGCTGGAATTGCGATCTCTGATGGCAAGCCAGAAGCAGCGACAAACGCTGCAGCGATGCTGAATTCCTTTTTACTGACCGTGAAAAGATAGGTAATCACCTCTTTGCGATCAGAGGTGAGTAACCGTGAGGACATACCTACCAGGTACCCAATCAAATTGAGGCACAGGGCCGCGCCCGCAATCACAAACGCATACCAGCCATAGCCAATGATCGTGGTGGCATTCGGCCCGACCACGGCGAGTAGGATCAGCAGATACAGAATCGACCCTATCCCTGCATACGCTGAATCATGCCGTGCAAAGAAAGCCGAGAACCTTGTACGCAAGCTGACCCCAATCACGGTAGGAAGAAGCACGATTAGTGTTAATTCAAGAATAATTGATCCAAGCGGCACGTCTAACTGAAGGCCGGTGAGCCATAAAAACAGGAAGGGAACAATAAACGGACATAACGCGGTGTTGACTGCGTTGAAAACAGCGGCAAGCGCCACATTGCCTTTCGCCATCAGTACCAAAAGAGGAGAAGACACATCTGTCGGCAGCGTGCCGAGCAAGGTTTGGCCAGCAGCCAGCGGGCCGCTTCCAAAAAATAGACGGCCCGTTAGCCACCCGGCAATCGACATAGGCCCATAGACCAGCCCCAATGCCAACAACTGCCGTGACGGCTTTCGGAACACGATGCGCACTGCATGCGCATCGAATGTGAGGCTGATAATCAACATCAGTAATGCCAGTAATGGCCCAATCGCGAACTTAAGCATTATTCCGGTGGCCGGAAAGAGTAAGCCTCCCCCCGCGACGACGATTACAAACCAGACAAGGTGCGCCTCGACAAAATAAATGAATCTACCCATGGTGGATTGGACGTTACCGGTTGAAGTGGATTGAGCCCCGCACCTAAAACATGATCACCTTCGGCCCAGCACACAAAGGCTCCTTGGTAGCTAGGGACGTGCTTCCCAATCCAGCGATGCAAATAGATAATGCTCAAGGGTTGAAGCTTTAGTTGCTAGAGGTTTTATAGTACCAAGAACAGATAATTCGAGAGAGGGTAACAGATGGGACATCATCATGATCATCCCCACATTGATCCTGCCTCTGGCGACCGGCGCGTCAGCATCTCCATTTGGGCCAATGGGCTCTTAACCATCGCTCAAATCGTCGGTGGCATTATGGCGGGGAGCCTATCGCTGATCGCTGATGCGTTACATAACTTTTCTGACTTGGCAGCATTAGTCATTGCCTTTGCTGCTCGTAAAATCGCCAGACGGCCTGCCGATGTGCATATGACCTTTGGCTATGGCCGCATCGAGATAGTGGCAGCACTCATCAATTACACCACCCTCATTATTGTCGGTGTCTACCTGATTTACGAAGGCGCTATGCGGATGGTCGATCCCCCTGAGATAGAGGGATGGACGATCGTGATTATTGGTGGCGTCGCGCTCGTCGTCGATGCCCTTACCGCCATGCTCACGTGGTCAATGCAAAAAGAGAGTGTCAATATCCGCGCCCTTTTTCTGCATAACTTATCGGATGCGTTTGCCTCCATCGCCGTGATTATCGGTGGTTCGCTTATTTTACTGTACGACATGCGCTGGGTAGACCCCGCGATCACGATAGGGATTGCGCTATATATTCTTTACCTAGCCTTCTCTGAAATTGGCGGCCCTATCCGTACGCTAATGCTGGGATCTCCCCCGGACATTGACGGGCAGGCAGTCGTTGAGACCGTACGAGATATCGAGGGAGTCCAGGATATTCACCATGTGCATCTATGGCAGATGCAGGAAAACATGGCAGCCCTTGACTGCCACGTGGTTCTGACAGAAACCGGCTGGCAGCAGCTTGAATCCGTCAAAGCAGAGATCAAGGAGCAGCTTAAAATGCGCTTCAGTATTGCTCATTCCAGCCTAGAGTTTGAGCATAGTGACCACGCGCATCAAAATGCCAATCTATATGGGCATGAGTGACAGACCGAGGCCGGCTCCCAGCTCAGGTAGATAGCGAGCAGCTTACTCCCATAGCGATTGGCTTATTTTTCAACCCTACTTTTCCACCCCATCGTTGAGACAGAGAGAGAAACATGTTCAAAAAAGCGTCTTTTATATTGGCCGGTACGTTAATGCTGACCGCTGCGATCGTCGCCGTATCGAAGCCTGCCCTCTTAGACATGCAAGCTCAGGCAGCAAAAGAGAGCGGTGTCCAGGCCGAGGACTCCTTGGTGCGTTCACACTCCCCCTTCTTGGGACGAGAAGACGCGCCGGTGACGATTGTGGAATTCTTCGATCCGGCTTGCGAAGCCTGCCGTGCTTTCTATCCCCTGACAAAAAGTATTCTGGAAACCTACCCAGAAAAAGTGCGGCTCATCGTGCGCTACACTCCTTTCCACGGCGACGTATCGGACAAGGCCATTCGGGTATTAGAAGTTGCTCGTCGTCAGGGCGTCTTTGAACCGGTACTGGAGAGGCTGCTGGCTCGCCAGGATCAATGGGCTTCACATGGCAGTTTTGATGAATCCGCTATCCTCGATATCGCGAGCCAAGGAGGCCTTGATTTAGCGGCTGCCGAAGAGCAACTGACTTCTGCTGAGGTGCAGGCGGTGATTGACCAAGACATGGCGGATGTCAGAGCCAATCAGATTCGCCAAACACCTACCTTTTTTGTCAATGGCGAGCCTTTAGACCCCTTTGGTATGCAAGAGCTGATTGATGCCGTCGAGAGTGAAGTAGCGGAGATCTCTGGGGAAGAGGATGGCCAGTGATGCAGCGCTGGTGGTTACTAGGCTTGGTGGGCTTTTACCCCTTGCTAGCCGAAGCCAATTGGCAAACGCATCTGTCATTGCCTCCGTCTGAACTTAGCCCTGTCAAGTTACAGGCGGCTAGCGAGCAAGAAGGCACATTACCGCTCGATAGCGTTGATACCCTAACCTTTGGGCGTGATGTCGTCATTGATACCACCCTCTACGAGGCCTTGGCAGCAGAAGGTGTCCCAACGCGTTTCGCCACTAAACTGGAAACACTGCTCAGCGAGTTTATCGCAGCGCCGCTGGAGTTTTCTGGCAGTGAACGTATTCAATTAGTGTGGGAGGAAGATCGACGCCAGGACGGCGCCCGTGTTGGGCCACCACGCCTCAGTTATGCCGCTCTGCCTGATCAGGCAGAGCCCTTGGAGGTCATATGGCCGGTCACCCAAAAGGGGGACGTAGCTCTTTTCAAAAGCGACACCCTGCTAGGCACGTTGCGGTTGCCCGTGCTTAGTGCCCGCTTAACGTCTCGCTTTGGGAATCGGCGACATCCTGTGTATGGAGGGATGCGTCCTCATAATGGAATTGACTTGGCTGCGCCGACAGGAACGCCGGTCATTGCCACCGCACCTGGGCGCGTATTCTTTATGGGTCGCCAAGGGGGATATGGGCAGGTGATCGAGGTGGAGCACGACACAGGGGCCATTAGTCGCTACACACACCTTAGCCGATTCTCCCCACAGCTAGTGGTTGGGGATTTAGTCAATGCGGGAGAGTCGCTCGGAGAGGTAGGTTCCTCCGGGGTCGCCACGGGCCCCAACCTGCATTACGAAGTGAGAGTCAATAACCAGCCTGTTGATCCCCTTGGTCAAGGTCAACGCATCATGTTGGGTGAGCAGCCGACTCAAGGTGAATATCAAGCGTCACTTTACGAGGCAAGAGATCGCTTGGAACAAGCTATCGGCACGGCGTCCATTTATGACTTGATCTCGTTTAACGAGCCGTAACCACCCGTGCTTAGCAACGTTGCATGGATTGTTAGTAACGTGAACGTGTGCTTGCCTCGTTATGGAACCCTAGCGCTGTGATCACTCATCTACCACAAGACAGGTAATCGGTATGGAAGAGGTTTCTCTCGTCACCATGGGGGTATTGGGAAGCCTTGCCGCGGGCTTGATGACGGCTGTCGGGGCGCTTCCTGTCTTGTTTACCAAAAGACCGAATCGTGGTGTTCGCGATTTAGCGTTGGGGTTCGCCGCTGGCGTCATGCTAGCGGCCTCTTTCTTCTCACTGATCATACCCTCCTTAGAAGCCTCGGAGCTGCGTTACGGAGGTAGCGTGGTACCTGCTGCCATTGCCTGTGCGGCCATCTTGCTAGGGATTGGAATGGTCGCACTACTGAACGAACTCTTACCTCATGAGCACTTCGAACAGGGGCGAGAAGGGCCAGAGGCTGCCTCACTACGTCGTATCTGGTTGTTTATTATTGCCATTACGATACACAACCTGCCAGAAGGGCTGGCCGTTGGCGTGGCCTTCGGCGCAGGGGGAAGCGAAGGAGGCATTCCACTAGCGATTGGCATTGGACTTCAGAATGCCCCAGAAGGACTGGCCGTAGCAGTATCACTGCTAGGCGTGGGCTATTCACGTTGGCGGTCATGGACGATTGCCGCCCTTACGGGGCTTGTTGAGCCGTTGGGTGGCTTATTAGGCGCTGGAGTCATCAGCATGTCACAAGCGCTACTGCCCTGGGGGTTGGCCTTTGCAGCGGGGGCGATGTTGTATGTGATCAGTCATGAGATTATTCCCGAAACTCATCGAAGCGGGCACCAAAAAAAGGCCACGCTGGGCCTCTCTATCGGATTGGTACTCATGCTGTTTTTGGATGTTTCGCTGGGCTAACCATTGGGCGTGGGGCGTAGCGTTAGTGCTAACCTAAGTCGTGAGCCCCTCCGTGCGATTTTTCAGTGATACAGAGCTGATGATCACTGATGACCTCAATGATTCGGCAGCTTTCCACTTTACCACCGGCACACTGCGTGACCATCCGTTGAAGCTCCTCACGCAGTATGGACAGTCGTTGAAGGCGGGACTCCACTTTCTTTAGGTGATGCGTGGCGATGGCATCGACTTCTTGGCAAGGCATATCAGGCTGATCTGACATGGCCAAAAGCTCTCGCACTGACTCCACCGAAAAGCCAAAGTCTCGGGCATGACGAATGAAGGTCAAACGCCGCACAGCGTCGTCTCCATAGCGGCGCTGCCCTCCGCCGGTTCGTGTTGCATCGCGCAGCAGCCCAATACGCTCGTAATAACGAACCGTTTCAGGTTTGCAATCGGCTCGTCGTGCTAACTCACCAATGCTGATACTTTGCCCCATCATCGACATGGTAAAACTCCTTACGTAGGGCTTGAAGCTATAGTTGCTACAAGGTTTACACTTCAAAACCATAGCCCATTGAGAGAAGAGGCACCATGAAAACATCAACGCAGGCGACAGCGACTACCTTTTTGACGCTGCGTGTTGAAGGCATGGACTGCGGCGGTTGTGAGCGCAAGGTCGTGTCGGCGCTAGAGCGGCTGGACGGCATTGAGGAAGTCACGGCAAGCTCGGTCACGGGATCGGTGAAGATTCATCACCATGATCACGGGGCCCCCTCGCGAAAGACCATTGAGGGCATTCTGAACGAACTAGGCTATCAAGTGACTTCCCCTGATGGCCAAACACGCGCATCTGGTTCTTCATCCCCTTGGTGGCAAACCGCTAAAGGGCGCTTGGTCATTATCACAGGAAATCTGCTGATCGTAGCCTTCGCGCTTCGTTTAGCATGGCCTGCGCTGGGTAATGTGCCGTTCATTCTGGCCACGCTGGTCGGCTTAATGCCCATTGCGCAGAGTGCCTGGGGCGCCCTCAAAATGCGCAACCCCTTTACCATCGAGATGCTGATGTGCATCGCTGCGCTTGGCGCATTGGCCATCAATGCTGCCGCTGAAGCTGCGATGGTCGTGTTCTTGTTCGCCGTAGGTGAGCTACTCGAAGGGGTAGCTGCTTCACGGGCGCGCCGCAGTATCTCAGCCTTGGCAAATTTAGCACCCTCAACGGCGAGGCTGATGGACAATGGCCATCTGCGTGACGTCTCGGCGGAGTCACTTAAACCCGGCCAGCGTGTGCTGGTGCGGCCCGGTGATCGCGTTCCCTGCGATGGACGCATCCTGGTGGGCACCTCCGACATTGACGAGTCGCCGGTAAACGGCGAGTCCATACCCCGTTCGCGAGCGCCTGGTGATGACATTTTTGCTGGCACAGTGAATCTTGATGCCGCCCTGGAGGTGGAGGTAACACGAGGCGCTGATGACAATACGATCGCACGCGTTATTCGCCTGGTTGAAGAAGCACAGGCCGCCAAGGCACCGATAGCACGCTTTATTGATCGTTTTGCGTATTACTATATGCCCGCCGTCGTCTTACTCGCCCTCCTGATGGCGATAGTGCCACCGCTGGTATCGACCATGGCATGGTCGGAGTCGATTTACCGTGCGTTAGCATTGCTGTTAATCGCATGCCCCTGCGCGTTAGTCATTTCCACCCCAGCCGCCATCGCCGCAGGCCTCTCGGCGGGCGCTCGGCGCGGCCTATTGATCAAAGGGGGAGCCGTTCTTGAACAGTTAGGTAAGCTTCGCTTGGTGGCATTAGATAAAACGGGCACCCTCACTGCGGGTACTCCAAGAGTCACAGATGTGGAGTCTTGGATCGCTGAGGAAGACGATAACAGCGTATTGCGGCTCGCCGCCGCGATAGAGCGAGATTCCAGTCACCCTATCGCCACGGCTATCGTTGAGCATGCCCGACAATCGGGCCTAAACCTCCCCACCGTCACCGGCAGTCGTGCTTTGGCGGGGCGCGGTGTCTCAGGCCAGGTGGAGGGTCGCGAGCTGAGCTTAATGACGCCTCGTCACCTTCACGAGAAAGTCATCCTGGAGGAAAGTCTCAGTGCTCGGATTATCGCGTTAGAAGAAGCCGGTAAGAGCCTCGCTCTCCTCGTCGAAGGCGAGCGTTTGTTGGGCTTGATCGCTGTTCGCGATGAGCCACGCGAAGATGCCCTTGAAGGCCTAGCGGCGCTATCCCGTTTAGGCGTACAGGCGGTCATGCTCAGCGGTGATAATGCCCGCACCGTCGCTGCCACTGGGGGTCGCTTAGGCATTGAAGCGTACGGCGAACTAATGCCTGAAGACAAGGCAGCGTATGTTCGAGACTGGCAAGCGACAGGTCGTGGCCCCATCGGTAAAGTAGGCGATGGCATCAACGATGCACCGGCACTCGCGGCAGCCGATGTGGGTATCGCGATGGGTGGCGGCACGGATGTGGCGTTGGAAACCGCCGATGCAGCCTTGCTCAAGAACCGCGTTACCGGCATCGCTGAGCTGATAGACCTCTCTCGTGCCACGCTACGCAATGTGAAAACCAACGTTGTTCTCGCCCTTGGCTTAAAAGCCATTTTCCTGGTCACCACAGCGCTGGGTATTACCGGTATGTGGATTGCGGTGATGGCCGATACCGGTGCTACCGTCCTGGTGACGTTGAACGCCATGCGACTGCTGGGTTATCGCTTTTCGCCCAGTACCGCATTGACAGGCCTGTCACAAGGAAAAACAACGTCATGAGAACAGCGCAACACGACAGCCCTTCACGACGTTGGCCATGGTTCACATTTGCTTGCGTGTTGGCTCTAGCCGATCAACTGGTCAAAGAAATCGTGCATGCCCAGATGTCGTTTGGCCAAGTCATTCCGCTAACGCCGTTTTTTAACTGGGTATACACCGGTAATACAGGAGCCGCTTTTAGCTTTCTCGCGGAGGCAGGTGGTTGGCAGCGCTACCTCTTTCTTGGTTTAGCGTTGGTGGTGGTCGTCGTATTGCTCGTGCAGCTATGCAAACCCCTGCCGCGCTTGGAAGCCTGTGCGTACAGTCTGATTCTTGGCGGCGCACTCGGCAATACCGTTGATCGGTTAGCGCGTGGGTACGTCGTCGACTATCTGGACGTTTACTGGAGCGAATGGCATTGGCCCGCCTTTAACATGGCCGATATCGCGCTATTTGCCGGTGTATTGATGTTCGCAGTGGCGTTATGGCGTGAAAGTCCTGCTTTTAAGCGCTCTGAGTAACGGTATGGACTCAGTCGATCAAGAAAAAAAATATACGTTTGTGGCTGGGCGACTCTCACCAACAGTCGATTGCGTTGTAGCGCTAGCCGCTGGGGTGCTGACCACCTTGAGTGCCGCCCCCTTTTCCCTATGGTGGCTTGGCCCAGTGGCCGTGGCACTGGTCTATTGGAAGATAGCGTCGCTAACGCCTGCCATGGCCACCCTGCGTGGGTGGTGCTATGGGGTAGGCCTGTTCGGTTCTGGCACATCGTGGGTCTTCGTTGCTATTCACGACTTCGGTGGCACCGGGGCCTTGGTGGCGATGTTCCTCACCACTCTTTTTGTCAGCGTCCTGGCGCTCTTCTTTGCAATCCCCTTTGGGCTCTATCGACGCATCACGGGGCCACGGTTCGCCTTTCTTAGCTTTGCCGGTATGTGGGTGGTGAGCGAATGGCTACGCACTTGGTTGCTCACCGGCTTTCCCTGGTTATTGCTCGGCACCTCTCAGATTGATTCTCCACTAGCCCCATGGGCGCCCGTTGGTGGTGTGTACTTGCTGTCACTCATGACCGCGCTGACAGGTACGTTAGGGGTAGAGGTTCTGCGTCGCCGCTGGGTTTTCCTTGTCCCAATGGCCGCCTTGTGGATCGTTCCATTCCTATTGCCCGCCCAATGGACAACCCCTGCTGGCAAGCCCATCCGGGTGGCATTGCTGCAAGGGAATCTTGACCAGCGCATTAAGTGGACTGCCCAAGGGCAGCGCGAGGCGGTCAATATCTACACAACGATGACACAAGAGCAAGCAAGGGACATCGATCTCATCGTTTGGCCCGAGGCAGCCCTTCCCATGCTTGAGCAGGAAGCACAGCGAATACTGGAGCAAGTAGCGTCCGACCTGGGGCCTAACACCTCCTTGTTGACCGGCATTTTGCAACGCGACAGTGAAGGGCGCTCTTATAACAGCGTCATAGGGCTAAATGATGTGCAAGGCGAATACCAGAAAGCGCACTTAGTACCCTTTGGCGAGTATTTGCCATTCCAAAGCCTCCTCGCTGACACCCTTGCTTTTTTCGACTTGCCAGCACCCCGCCTGACCCCAGGGTCAGACGGACAGGCTCCGTTACACGTGGCTGGCACTACCATTGGCACTGCCATCTGTTACGAGATCATTTTCGCCGACCATGTCGCCCAACAGGCGCGTAATGCCGAGCTGCTATTAACGGTTTCCAACGATACGTGGTTTGGGCGTTCCATTGGCCCACACCAACATCTTCAAATGGCGCGTCTACGTGCCTTAGAAAATGGTCGTCACCTACTTCGAGCTACCAGTAATGGCGTGACGGCCATCATCGATTCACAAGGCCACGTCACAGCCCGTGCCCCACAGTTTGAACCGGCCAGTTTAACTGGCGAGGTGACCCCGATGCAGGGCCTAACTCCTTTCACACGCACCGGTAGTGGCCCCGCTTGGATACTCGCTGCCTTGCTGACGCTGCTCGGATTACAACTAAACTTATCTCGATCAAAAAACGACGCATTAGATGAAAAAGGAACCTAGCGATGCTCTTGGCAAAGAACGCAGCAATACTTAAGAGACTCCTCCCATGGCCAATGCAGATCGGCTTCATCGTGAGTGTGATGGTTTCGTCTCTGGCATGGGTCCCTGTCGCCATGGCGGCACAACCTTCCACTGCCCAGGAGACGGAATGGCCCAAGGGGCATTACCCGCTACCTGAGGAAGGCAATATTATCGGAGAGGCTGACACCTTCATTGTGAAGGATTACGAGGATACTCTGATTGATATTGCCAGACGTCACAACCTTGGCTACCAGGAGATTGTACGTGCTAACCCAGAGGTCAGTATTTGGGTGCCCGGAGTGGGTACTGAAGTAACCATTCCAGGACGCTTCATCCTGCCGAATGTCGAGCGTACTGGTGTCGTCATCAATATCGCCGAGCTGCGGCTTTACTACTACCCAGATGTCAAAACCGGTGAGACACCGCGCGTTGAGACCTATCCTATCGGCATCGGTCGCGAAGGGTTTGATACTCCTCTAGGCGTGACCGAGACCACCATGAACATTAAAAACCCCGCATGGTACCCGCCTGAGTCGGTAAAACGTGAAGCTGAAGCACGCGGCGAAACCGCACCAAGCGTTGTGCCGCCCGGCCCCGATAACCCGCTGGGAGACCACGCCATTATTTTAGGCTTCGATGGCTATTTGATTCACGGTACCAACCAGCCAGATGGCATTGGCATGCGCGCAAGCCGAGGCTGTATCCGCATGTTACCCAAAGACATCGAATCTATATTTGACCGCATCCCTCCCGGCACCCAAGTCAATATCATCAATCAGCCTATTAAAATCGGTTGGCAGAATGGGCAGCCGCTTATTCAAGCAATTCCGCCACTAGGGGAAGAAGAGCACAGCATGACCGCTATATCAGATGCCATTACACGCCTTGAGCAACGCAATGCAGATGGCGTTAGCTTCGATTACGAACAGCTTAGCGATTTACTAGCATTATCCAACGGGCTTATCGAACCCCTGTATCCCAAGCCGGAACCGAGTAATAAAGAAGACGACAATATCAACAGTGTTTATGAAGAACTGACACTTCATTCGTCGTGAATATCGATAAAGACAAGGCAGCGCGTTTTGTCAGCCCTTTGGAGAACAACGGCTTGGCTACCGTCAAGCCCTTAACCCGCCTTATTCATGAGGCCGACCTGAAAACGAAGATAGCGGATGGTATTCTCTTGAGAAATCAGAACGTTCCGGCAAGAATCTGAACCAAGAGAGCCATCCGCTATGGGTGAAAGCCTATCCACCTGGACGCCCTCATGCAACGGCTCTGTCCGTGTTGAGCTGAGCGGCCAGCGCACTACCAGCGACAGCGGCGCTCTGCTGTTGCGTGAGGCCCTCGACAACAGCGGCGTGATTGAGGCGCTGGAAGACAATCTGGTCGATCGACGCCACCCGCTGCGCATCCTTCATTCGCTGGCCAGCCAGTTGCGTACCCTGGTGCTGCAGCGTGCGATGGGCTGGATCGACCTCAGCGATACCGACACGCTGCGCCGTGATCCGCTCTGGCAGCTGGCCTGCAGCGATGCGCGCGGGACAACGCCCCTGGCCCAGGACCGGCCGTCTCAAGCCACGCTGTCGCGGCTGCTGAGCTGCCTCGGTCGTAACGACAATATCGATGCCGTGCACGAAGGCCTGCTGCGGCTGGTGGTCTGGCGCCTGACCTCGCTGCAGAACGGTGAACGTCCCAAGCAGCTGACGCTGGACATCGACGGCCTGCCGATCAAGGTGCATGGCCACCAGGGCGGGTCGGCCTATCATGGCCTTTACGGGGCCCGCATCTACTCGCCGCTGGTCGCCTCGCTGGCCGAGACCGGCGACATGGTGGGTGGGCTGCTGCGCGAGGGCAACGCCGGCCCGGCCGAGAACGCCGACACTTGGATCCCGCACCTGGTGAAGCGACTCAACGAGAGCACCGGCGCCCAGGTTCGGGTGCGCATCGACGCCGGTTTCACCGACAACGCGACGCTGGAGGCCCTGGAAGAGCGCGACATCGAGTACCTGGGCCGACTGCGCAGTCACTCCGGCCTGCAGAAGCTGGCGGCACCGCACCTGAAGCGGCCACCCGGCCGGCCACCCGAGCAGCCTCGCGAGTGGTGCCACGATCTGGAGTATCAAGCGGGCTCTTGGTCGGCACCGCGTCGCGTGGTGCTGGTGGTGCAGGAACGCCCCGATGACCTGCTGCTGCATGCCTTCTTCCTGGTCACCAACCTCGGCAAGTTCGACTGGCCGCCGGAGAAGGTCCTGGCGCTCTACCGCAAGCGCGGCAGCGCCGAGGCGCACATGGGCGAGGTGAAGTCGGCGCTGGACGTGCACCTCTCGTCGACCGATCGTGGCGCCTCCACCGTTCAGGACGTGATGGCCCGCAACGAGGTGAGCCTGCTGCTCAGCCTCTACGCCTACCAGGTCCTGCATGGCCTGCGCTGCCTGCTGGAGCGGCAGACCCGGCAAGGCTGGAGCCTCAGCCGGATGCGCGAGCAGGTGCTGAAGGTCGCCGCCACGCTGAGGCTGCACGCTCGGCGAATCACGGTTCATCTCGGAGCCGCTGCCGACAAGTGGTGGCCGACCTTGCTTAAGGGGCTGCCGAAGCTGACCGCACTGAGCTGACGCTCCTGCGAGACCACCACAGCATCAGAAAGCGAGCGACCGGAGCGGCGGTCGGCGATCACGGCTGCTTGGACGGCCGCCATTGATTCCAAAGAGCTATAAGTAAGTAGGAAAAGGGCTGCGTTCTGGCATTACTCAACAGCCACTCGCGCTGAAGATGCGAATCCTGATAAGCAATGCCAACAGCCAGTACCTTCAGACCGCTCAATCAGCGCCCTCGTGAATAAGGCGGGCTTAATATTCGCCGTGTGTTGTTGATTGAGCTCTTCCATCCCTAGCGTAGAAAGAGCTAATGCGATCATCACAACGTTGGTAGCATCCACTTTCGGTAGCACTGAAGTGTGACGAAGAGGATCTATTCTAAGCCCCTTCCACTGGCTGGCAGGGGCTTTTTCTATACCTAGGCAAAGTGATAAATATTATTTCCCTATTAAGATTCATTTATTCCAGTGTTTGTTTAGTGGCTGATGCTCTGTGTTCGCCTTATCAATTGCAGCACCGATAGCAGCATAGGCGTGTTGGTACGTCTTATAGTTTTTCTGATTGCTGTAATACACGTTAAAATCAACAAGGCTTCGCACCACTGCCAGCAGGGTTTCTGGCTCACCATCACGAGTGATAACGTCAATAGCGTCGGTCACAGATTCATCGTAAACGCGCATAGCTATCTCGGCGTGAAACGCCTCTGCGTCGTGTTTAATCTTTGCCAAGTTCATTCTCCTTATATGCGTTGCTAATCACTGTACTTTCAAAGCCCGCTAACAGCCTGGTGGTTCTACGCGCTGCCGCAATAACACCAGCTGATGTCAGCCCTGTCCAATGGATGTGCCCAGTTTTTTTCTATTGTTGTTTCGCCTGCTTGCGTAAGAGGTCGCCGACATCGAGCAAGCCATAAGCTCGGAATATATCGGCTACGCCCATGGCTTTGCTGTTCTCACAGGACAACAGTAAAAGGTGATGGCCATCCTGCCGCGGCGGGGGTGCTGAACAGATGGCGAATGGGATCTGCGCAGCCTCCATCCGCTTCATAAACGCTTCGTTCATTGTGTGGTGCTCTGGCTCGCAAAAGATGTCGAAGGCGCTGAGAATAACGTGGGCGACCTCGGTGTTCAGTTCATGCCTGGTCAAGGGAGCTTTTATGCGCAGCTCAGGATCGAAGAAGCCAGCAATCAGACAAGCTGCAGCGAAGTGATGGGCGCCACCCTGGTTGTTTAGATGGTATCCCCAGGGCCGCCAGCTGAAACCTTCCATTGATTCTTCAGTGCCAGCGCCGCCATGGAAGCGGAGTTCATGCCAGTTGAGCAAAGGTTCGATGCTGGCACGATTGTTGTGAACCAATTCGCGACATTCGCCGATAGCACAGGAGTCGAGAGTGGCGTAGCCGACGAGATCGCCTTTTCCAGACGCCAGGGAGATGATGCCTCTGATCGAGCAGCTGAAGTTATCATCGTAGGTGGTCGTTGTGAGTCCAGCGGCCGCTGGATAAGGCAGGCGCTGACATTGCAGCCCCGTTCGCCCTGGTCGCCAGTAGGCAATATCACCCCCTAAGCAAAGCGGCCATCGGTGCCATTGGATGATGCCGAGTTCGCTGGTGCTAGCGGCTGGGAGCGTTACCTGGGCTGCTAAGTGCGAAAATTCAATAGCGTGCTGCACGACTGCTGGGCTGGCCCAGCAAGCATGGCGCAGCCAGCGGATCAGTAATGTGGTTGCCAGCATAATATGTCCCCCCAAAGCCTAAACGTTACGGTCACCCTCGGCTCTATCTTGGAGTGATATTCTGATTTTATTCTGGAGCCCAGGTGATAATGTCACGGCGTCAACAAAGGCTTGTGAGATTCGATCGGCCCACGACCCGAAAAAGTATCCGCATTTTGGCGCTTTTCTTGATTGGCACTGCTCTAATCACGGGGATGATTCTTCGACAGGCCACTGCATTTTCCTCTGGTGTTTTGCACGCTAAGGAAGGCCGATATTCGCTCATGCTTGAGGTGGCATCTACCTCGCGCCAGCGTCGCAATGGCCTAATGGAGCGTGACTCAATGGCTCCCGATGCTGGCATGCTCTTCGTCTATGATGAGGAGCAGACAACCGATCATGCTTTCTGGATGTACCAAACTCGTATACCGCTTGATATTGCCTTCCTCGACCATGACGGAGAGATCCAGTCGATCACCAGCATGGCCCCCTGCACGAGAGAAAAAGAAGCCTGTCCGCGTTATCCAGCTGGCACGCGCTTCTGGATGGCCCTGGAGGTAAACGCTGGCTACTTCAATGAGCATGGTATAGCCGCTGGAGATCGCCTAGAGGTCGACCCTTTACAGCACCCCCCCTCTTAAAACCTGTTCTACTGCAGGAATGAGAGAGAAGCACGTTAATGAGCACACCCGTTTTTTCACCTCAATCGGGGCCAATCTAGTTGGCGGAACAACTGCTCCTGTACTGTCAGCCATGCCACCTTTAAGCAGTTTCTACCTCAGCTGTCATTGACGCGTGTAGCGTTACGCGCTACACTTCGAGGGCGTTTCACAACAAGGGAGCAAAGCAATGCGATGATAAAGAAGATCAAACACAAAGGGCTTAAACGTCTTTATGAGAAGGGAGAATCCCAAGGAGTACAACCAAACCATGTAGACGATTTAAGAGACATACTTGCTGCACTGGACGCAGCCACTAAGCCAAACGATATGAATTTGCCAGGATTTGATTTTCATAGTTTGAAGGGTGATAGAAAAGGCTTTTTTTCGGTGCATGTAAACGGTAATTGGGTAGTGATATTTACGTTTGATGGGGAAGATGTACACCTTGTTGACTATTTAGACTACCACTAACCCCGGCGTTCCTTGATAACCGGCTCGGTACGGTTATCAAGGGCCACCGAGAAAGATGGCCTCGCAGACGTAGCCATGAATGCAACACCTCAAATATGCGATACACAATTTGTGTAGAGAGAGAGAACTGAAACATGACCATGATGAACCCGCCGCACCCAGGTAGCTTATTGCGCCGTCGGATCGTGCCAGCGCTGGGGCTGAACGTCACTGAATTTTCCAAAAAGTTAGGCATGTCTCGTGCAGCAGTTTCACGCGTATTACATGAGCATGCCGCTATTTCCCCCGATTTGGCCGTTAAGTTAGAGCATGGCGGAATTGGCAATGCCAAGCACTGGCTAACGATGCAGGCAAACTATGAGCTATGGCACGCCGAGCATAAAGAACAGAACCATATTGAAAGATTTGCAGCTGTTTGAATTAGTAAGATATTAATTCGGAAAAACCCAACGTACCGCGACGTTGGGTTTTTTGTATCCAATTAGCCTCGCTAATTGAGACGCAAAAACCCGGCTTATTGCCGGGTATCAAGGTTTAAATATTGGCCATTATGAAAAATCTGCTTACCCATTCATGCGAACGTAGCAGGTAATAGCACCTAATTAGAGGTCGTCTTCTTCCTCTACATATTTTGGCACGCAGTCATTACAAAGCAATAATTGGCGTTCCTGGCCGAACACCACAGCTGGTATATTGTGAACTGCTTCTCGCGCGCATGGCGTCTCATCATCCTTCATGCCTTCGCACTCAATCACGGTGCTACCTCATCGGTTTTTTGTCTGACTAGAATTAACCAGCAGCTTCGCTAAAAGCCCTACTCCTATTAAACCACTAGGCCTGCATTTCGACACCCGTCGACATAGGTGTTATCTATATTCTTTTAACAGGTTAAAAAAACGTCGTATAGGGCCGGACTTTTGGTGTTTGATGTTGTGTCATGCCATCTGGATGTAGAGAAACCCGGCTGGCAATTCTTCGCAGCGTGTTACTTCTTATTCACGCGGTGGTAAATTTCTTCCTCTAAGACGAGCTTAAACGCCTCTCCTTCTGCTTCAAATTCATCCCACAAGCATTCTGGCAGCGATGCAGCGTCCAGATCGAGTTGGCCCGGCTGAGCGCCGTATTCTATTTCATTGACGATATGGGGTTCGCGCTGGATAAATAACGTGGCCATAGTGTTGAGCTTTTCGACTTCACGCTCTTTCTGGTAGAGCCTAATTTCATCTAGCGCCGGGCCTTCTGGCCAGGACTCTTTTCCTTCCATTCGACGTTTTGCCGTGTCAATCAGCTCGCCGAAAGCGCCCAAAGCCCCTGCTGCTGAACGATGCCCGTACTCATCGGCCGCCAAGATTAAATCTTGCTCTTCATAATCGCGCACAGCCACGCGAAAACTAACGCCATCACAATGCAAGACCGCGTAAGGCATGACACTGCTTTCGGCATCAATCCATTCGGCAATACCTCGTATAGTTGCTTCACGGTCAAAAATGCGTCGTGGGTAATCGTCCCAGCCATCGATAGCGTCGAGAATCATGCTTCCCCCTGTGGATGCTTATAAAGTTTACTAAGATAATGTCCAGTCGCTTTTCTATATTCATCTTGGTGTATAGGTAAAGTACTTCCAACCAAACATGTGAAATTCGATGAATTTTATACAGGCTATACGTTGGATTCCGGTGCAACATTCCCCCTATAGCTGCCTTTTACTCCTCAGACAAAACGTACAACTGCAAGTAGGCTAGTCCTGGCCAAGGTTCATCCTGGGCCGAGCACCCATTACGGATAAGAAACAGCTTAGATTGGCATGGGCACAGTAGAAGTCTACTACTGCAAGTGGACTTGTATCAGCCAAGGTTCCCCCTGGGACGGGTACCCATTCAAGATAGGAAACAGTCTAGATTGACACGAGAACAGTAGAAGCCTACTATTTAAGATAAGAATAACCCCCACGCCTCACAGGATTCGTCCTGACTGCGCACCAGGGGGTTAGTTTTTTTAGTGGTAAAAGAATGTATGGGGCCACAACTGCAACCACAACTAAACTTCACAAAACCCGCAAAATCCTCTTACGCCCACCTTCGTCATCTTCGCGCCAAGGGCCTCATCACCAAAGGTCAGCAATCACAAGCACTTAATGTCCTTCAGTTTGTCGGGTATTACCAGCTGCTCATTTATACGCGGCCGCTGCAGGATGATCAAAAACGTTTTTATCCGGGTGTAAGGTTTGACGATATTCTTGCGCTTTACGAGTTCGATCGTAGTCTTCGGCTAGTGCTCCTTGACGCTATTGAACAAGTAGAAGTCGCGTTCAGATCCGCCATAGTTAACGCTATGGCCAATGACAAAGACTGCGGCCCCCACTTCTATCTCAAAACCAAACATTTCAAGGACATGGAAGCGCACCGCAATTTCATGAAGAACGTCTTGGATTGAGACTTACCAACCCCATTAAGCACTATTACCACACTTACCATACGCCGCCTTATCCGCCGATCTGGACAATCTTGGAGGAGTTAAGCATTGGCCAAATGTCGCGGTTGCTTGCCAGTCTTGATCGCGAACATCGGAGGCGAGTGGCTACACAGTTTGGCTACGATGAAAAGGTCATTGTGTCGTGGCTCAAAAGCACAACCATGCTGCGTAATAATTGTGCCCACCATAGCAGGGTCTGGAATAATAATGTCGGCGCTGACAGCCCTCAAAGCGCGAATGCTATCCACTCCGAGTTTCCAGGCAACCCTGATCAAGGATTTTTCTTTTCCCGGACCGTCGCGCTCCAAGCACTTTTGAAAGCGATCGATCCATCAACAACTTGGCAGGATCGCTTCAAGACAGTTATGAGAACATTGCCAGTTGCGACGCTCTCAAAAGCCGGCATCACACCTCAGTCAATAGGGATTCCCTTTCAGTGGGAAACACGACCGTACTGGAACTGAATACAACCCGAAGCTAATTTTCAGAGAGTATCCTGAAACACCTTATTATCCAGGGAAAGGTACGATGTTACGCTGCCTGGGAGTTGCAGAATACGAGGCCTTGGCGAAAGTAGCCGGTCGTTTGCGCCTCACTTGGATCGAAGTCCCTGTTGAAATGGAGGGTAGCTGGGCAAGACTGACTGTCTGAATCGCCAAACTGTTGCCAATCTAAGTGAGTTAGGTGCCACATCCAGCTGATTTAAGTTTAAACAGTAGCTTGTAATAGGCCCTACCAATGATCACTAACATTAATGAGTACGAGGCAGAGACTGCCTTTGAACGTTTTGCTCTTGACCGGTATTTACCTCTGACAGCCCAGACATCTGGAAGCTACATCGATATACGTCCCCTAATTGATGGAGGAAAAAACGTTATACAGAACGGGGCGAGCCACATTCAAGCCAATCGAGAGGACAGCCTACGTGCAGCTTTCTTGCCATTGGCGTTTGGAGCAGCCTGGAAGGTGCTTGATCTTACGATCGAGCTTGCGCTGGCGGAACAAGGTATAAAACCTCAGCGGGAAGCTAAGCTCTGGCCAATTAAGGAAAAGGCTCGTCTCGCAATGAGCGGTACGCTGAATGGCGTGATCCTAACCGAGGAAACCTGCACCTGGGAAGGAATGCTGACTTGTTACGTGTCTACAATAGAGTATCGCCATAGCCTGATTCATCGACAAGCTCAGTTTGTGGAAACCCCCCTCACCTTATCGGGCTATGGTAGAGACGGTATGCCTCTTCCACCGCTAGATGAAGCTACGCTTAGAGCCTTAATCGCGTTATCACAACTCATCGGGGAAGGGATCATCAACAACGGGCTGAATCGTCGTCGTCTCGACAACGTGAATTTTCTATTGAATAGATTATTGTGCTTCGGGGTTAACTCAGTACCGAAAGGCGTCAGGATGAAGCCTATCGAATATTATTGGATGAAACTTCGACGAAACCCTCATGGCCAATGGGTGGCCCCCTTCTCGGTCGTTCGAGAGCAGATGCGATGCAGAAGACAGATAGGACACATTGACGTTCGCATCGACTTACCGGGAGAAAGCGGTCGCCAGCTTGTCGGTCAGTGCGAGGAGCTACCGGACAGGGATGTCACAATCGATTTCAACCAACCCCCAAGCTACCTAGCTTATCAGTAATGCTGCCTAGACAAGATAGATAAAGGAGAAGTGCTGAAATAGACATTTTACTCAGGCGGGCGCCGCTGGGGCCGCGCCATGGTGGGCACTGCGATTACCGATCGCGAGACATTGAAGCGATACCTTCGGGCGCTCACCGCCTGTGAAATTGATTCTACTAACGGCAGCTCGAAATAAGATCATGGCCGCCAAATCCTGCCTATCCAGCCTTCCCTCAACTGAGCGAGATTGTCGGTTGGGGATTATTTTTTCCGATATTAACTTCCCAGATGTCACCCATGTCCCTATCTTATTGGCGAGGCCGTTCATTGAACGGTATGGGAAACGGAAATTGCTAATCACGATGACCTCTAAGGTTGATTGTCAGGTTGTTTCGACAAGGCCCGCGGGCTTTTCGGCTATCACGCAAGGGCGCTTACGTCAGCAGTCCTGATAATAACCTCCTTGAGGAATCCCTGTGGCATTTCGCTCCAGGTAAAGCTGTCTTGCACAGCAAATCTGCAGCTTTCAGCTGATCAGATTCAAGGTTTTTACCTTCAAGCCCCTTCTAGTTCGCTAGTTGGGGCTTTCTCATTCTGTGTCATTGCCATCCCTAACTCCCTATAACCAGCCATTCATGAGCCTGGGGACAATAGGGGGGATCGCATGCAGCAACGTGTTGAGCAGGTGGATCAGGCCGGCGAGACGCTGGTGACACACTATCTGGATAATCCTTTTTCTCGGTCGTCCGTCATTGGCGAGGCTTGTATTCGCCTGTCATGGGATTGCTCCCATCCTAAGTACCCCCAACGCGAAACCCTGTTGCGATATGTCGCTGCCGCACAAGCCCTGGTGATCGATACCCAGCAGCACATCAATCGCCTGGCTTCACGAAAGCGATCTCGCTCCGCGGCCGTCGAGTATGCGATGAGGATTCACCTCGCAGGACGAGTTCGCGAGCAAGCCCTCCATGCCCTAACCAACCGGAATGAGATAACCAATGATCACTAGCATCGAATATACAAGTCGACGTGACATCGAGCGCCGGCAAGCAAGCGCCGATACTGTAGTCCTGTCCATTCGAGGGCTTGACGAGCGTTCAACTCGCTTGGCAAAGGGGGGGGATGATGTTCTCTTAATGCAGTTTGATGATGTCGTTCCCGGTGAAGGCTTCGGCTGCGAAGAACCCATGACGCTCGAGGATGCACAGAGAATTTCTGGGTGGATTCGCCAGTGGTCCAGCGATCGCAGGCCGGTGAAGCTGGTCATTCACTGCACTGCCGGGGTGAGCCGGTCTGCTGCTGTGGCTCTATGGGCTGGCGCCTCACTCAATCGACCTGCCCAGGGAGTCGAAGGTGATGGTAGGGATGCGAATCCGCACGTTCGGTCAATGCTCGACCGGGCGGCTGCGTGAAACGTCCATGTTTTATACTGTAGCCTATCGACTGGTTGCGGCCATCTAGCACTCAAGGCCTCCAAGGGTCACTCTGCGCCCTACCAATGATGAGTCCTGCAACGGGCAGGAATGACTAAGGAGACCGTATGAAAGAGTTCGAGGGCTGCTTCAAGGGTTACATGCTCAACAGCAGTATGGATGGGATGAGCCTCCCAGCAGGGGCCACTGAGCAGATTTATATCGGGTTGTACCATATCGATGGTGGGACAGCCGGGGAGTTCTGCATTCAGTGGGGTAATCACTCCCCTTTATTGCATGTTTATCAGGATGATTGGAAAGCCCTGTACTCTATGCAAGATGTGCTGAATTTACTGGCTGAACTGGATGGCAAAGAGATAACTCCAGAAAAGTTTATTAAGAAACTTAAAGCCTTAGGGTTTCGAGAGAACCTGTAGTTTCATTGAGGCTTAACGAGATTTTATTTCATCCTGAAGGCCCCTCAAGATCGAGGGGCCTTTTTCATTGCGCTGCACAGAGCCTCACCAGTTGTGTCAGTGGAGTCCCTATCTCTTCTTGAGACCTGCAATTCAGCAGGAATGAGAGAGAGGAACGATCATGGAACTTAATAAATTTGACGGCTTTGCAATCTGTGGTGACACCGTTACAGGTACGAATGGCCACTTAACCGTCACACTGATGCTCGACAATGATCCAGTGGTGACCCCGGACTTCTTCGATAGGTACTCAGATTCCGATAAGGAAGCTTTTGCTGAGCATAAGTGGTTCTTCGGTATGCTGTCCGCCAAGGTCGAAGTAAAGATAGGTAGCCAACCCGTGCTTTTGAGCGATGTTGAATTCGCAAGAAGTGGGGTTGAGGTCAATAGGGACGATAATAATGCCCGTCTTAACGCTAGTGCTTTTGAGCTGGCTCAGAATGCACTGGCTCGCGGCATCGAGCTTCTTGAAGGGATCGATACCGCCGCTGATAACATTCCAAAGCTCGAAATGTTCTGATGAGCTTTTCCTAGACCCCTCTCTTTTGAGGGGTCTTTCTCTTCACGCTGAACAAAGCATTTCTCACATCTTTAATTGCTGCTGTGCAACGTTCCCCCTCAGCCTCAGCCGCCAGGCAGGGCTGTTTCTAGGGGCTGACTGTGCAATATCCCCCCTGCCCAACAACGTCATTAGCAAGGCGCTGGTGTCATTTTCAACAATTGCTGCGACTAAACAATAATTGCTGCGACAATCTCTATGTTGAGTTTATATAGAGCGCGCCCTTGTGACCGTTTCTCTGAAACAATGCAAGCCGCACGTTGGAAAGCACTTGGCGTTGCCAAAAGTGTTGATACGGACGCTCCTGAGCGGCTCAGGAGCAGGACTCCCCAAGGGGGGCGTACATTCCCAGATAGAGATAATGGGTATCAAGTGGCGCTATAGTTATTGATGCTGCTACGTGCAGCCTCGGCGGGACCTTCTGCCGGTTGTCTCCTAATTCACCTTACCAGCCCCACAATAAGGATCGGCATCACAAACATGGCGGATAGCGGCATCTTCGGGTTGTAGGGTGCTGTGCGCAATATCGAAGCGCTCCCGCAATATCGTTTGCAGCTGCGGCAGTATCTCTTCCCATCGCTCCATCGCTTCCACATCGATATGTGCCACTAGAGCCTGGCTGTTTGATGACAGGCTCCAAATATGCATGTCATGGATAGCGCAGACACCGTCGACCCGGACTAGAGCGCAGCCGACTTCATGCGCATCAATTCCTTTTGGCACGCCTTCCATCAAGACATGCGTCACCTCACGCAGTAGCCGAATGGCGGACACCAGTATCAATAGGCTGACGAAAAGAGACAGGATCGGATCCGCAATGGGCGGCCCGTCCAGATAAATGACCGCCCCAGCAACCAGCGCAGCTACCGAGCCCAATAAGTCTCCCATTACGTGCAGAAGCGCTCCGCGGACGTTTATAGTTTGCTCTCCACGCATCAGCACCCAAGCCACTACGATATTCACCAGCAAACCGAGCCCGCCTATCGCCAAAACCATGCCTCCGGCAACGGCGGGTGTATCTGCCATGCGGCGGATCGCCTCGTAAGCGATGAATACGATCACCCCGAACATAAACAGCACGTTAAACAGAGCGCCGAGGATTTCAGCACGCTTGAGTCCAAAGGAGTGCTGACGCGATGCTGGCTTCTTGGCCAGCCAAGCAGCGAAGGCACCAATCCCTAGCGACAATGAATCGGTTAGCATGTGGCCTGCGTCCGACAACAGGGCAAGCGAATCAGCTATCAGGCCACCGAACACTTCGACAGCTGCAAAACCTGTAGTGAAGACCAGTGCGAACAACAAGGTCTTGCCGCCACTATGGCTATGATCGTGGTCTGACATTTATGTCTCCTTCGTTATTAGCCCACGAGACTTCCCGCGAGCCACCCCTACCCTCTATCAGGCCATTGGGTCGACAGGTTTTTTCCGCGCTAATATAAGGCAGGTTGTACCTGCCACATTACGTATTGGATATATTCATAGGAGCATTCTTGCCAAGAAGGTGGCGAAGAAGAACCAGATAGCGATAAACACGCCAGCAGCTATGCGGCTTACCGGGCGTTCAGAGGCTGCGTCAGCGGTTGCTCGGTGCTCGTTCATGACCTCTGGTGGTGTAAGCTTCACCACCAACAATATCCCGAGTGGGACAATGATGATGTCGTCCACGTAGCCGAGTACGGGGATGAAGTCGGGGATCAAGTCGATAGGTGAGACGGCATAGGCTGCGACAATCATTGCCAACACCTCTGCAAACCATGGGGTACGTGGATCGCGAGCGGCAAGCCAGACGGCGTGTACATCCCGTTTGATCGTGCGAGCCCATTGTTTAGCGTTCGAGATTAGTTCTGTTGTCATCAGGGACTTTCTCTACTCAGTACTCGTACCAACAAGAAGCACGGCCAGTTCCTCAGTGCTGAAACACAGCAAGGAAGCCGGAGCGCATAACTGTAATCGCTTCATGGTAGAAATCACCCCAGGCGTAGGTGATGGTCGTACCGCGCCAGGGCCTTTGATCCTTTTCTTCGAGCGGGTGGCGGCCTTGATCATTGCTCTCATCCATATTGAATATTCTGTGTGCCAGGCTTCTTTCTCTCCTACTTGAGGTAGGACTTGATGACCTGTAGCACCGCGTCCAAATCTTGTTGCCGCTGCTCCAATTCGGGCTCCCTGACGATGTGATCAGTTAGGTGTCCCTCTATTATGGCTGCCATCAGCCCATTGACCGCCCCGCGAATCGCGGCAGTCTGTTGCAGCACGGCAGTGCAATCCCCTTCCTTATCAAGTTGCCTTTCCAGTGCGGCTGCCTGCCCCTGAATGCGTCGAACACGAGTTAGCAGCTTCGCTTTGTCTTTGATCGTGTGCATGTGGTCGTCTCTGTGGAGAAGGAAACAGTACAGGAGGTAGTATAGATACTAGGGGGTAGTATGGCTTGCTTGCAACAGAAGAAAGTTATGTGAATCGTTCATCCCAGCATGCCGCCTGTAACCGACTGCAACACATCGAGGAGGGCCCCGTGCTCCAGGTGCTGGCTCATCGTATCTATCGTCACTCGTTCCTGGCCCAGGTCACCGCCCTCGTCGGCAACGGTTTAACGACGGTCGCCCTAGCGCTGCTGGCCCATGACTTGGTGGCCGGGCAGGCTAAGATGGTGGCCTATGTGGGCATCGCGTCACTGGTCGAAGCCTACGCCTCGCGTCTGCCGCGCTGCTGATGGTGATGAGCTTCGATGTGCTGTTCCTGCTCAATAGTCTGGCCTTCCTGGTCGTCTCGGTGGTCCTGCTGTCGCCCCAAACTGCGGATGACGAAGCGCTAAGTGACTGGCGCAAGGTCTCCCACGGCATGCGAATCTACTTGAAAACGCCCCGGCTGTGAGGGATGCTTGCCCTGAACATAGCGGTTTCGGTCGCCGGGGCCATGCAAATCGTTAACACCGTGGTCTATGTCCGCTCCGGGCCTGGGCGAACAGGCGCTCGCGACCCGTCTCTGGCCGTCACGGGTTCCGGTGGCGCTCTAGCATGACCATGCTCCTGTGGAGCACTCCCATCTGCACTACCATGACGACCATCACCAGCATGAACATGAGGTCTGGGAGGGGTCTGAACCGCATCGCCATCCTCACCATCACCCGAGGGGCAGGCATCGACACATCTTTGTAATCGATTTGTCATCACACGAAATGGACGTCGTGACATGACAAAAAGGCACAAGAAACGTTTGTATGACCATTTTGGCTGACAACATCCTTCACTTACTGTAATACCGCATCCTGGGCACAAAGACGAAAGAGCATGATCTACACTTCAGCTCGAAGCTCCGGTTCCGGTGACCTGCAAGGAAAAGCATCAGTAGTTCGATTCTGCGTTTATGCTACGTGAACAGTCCTCTTTCCCAGAGGGTTGCTACGCATATTGCTTTAACACTGTCTCTGGATGACACAGATCAGGAAAGATCAATTAAAAAAAGCAGTATGTTCGGCTAACACTCCCAGGCCAATACCAATTAAAACGATCCCACCGATCAGCTCAGACCAGTGGCTAACGTATTTGCCAAATTGGTGACCCAATAAGGTGCCAATTGATGCCATGACAGTAGTGGCTAAACCAATAGCTAAGCTGGTAGCGATGATATTGGCATCAATAAAGGCAAGGCTTGCACCAACGGCCATGGCATCAATACTCGTAGCAATAGCCGTTAATATCAATAACCACAGTGTTTGCTTTTCTTGGGCTATTTTGTCTTCTTTGCATAGGCCCGAATACACCATATGTAAACCAATAACCAATAAGATTGAGAACGCAGCCCAGTGATCCCAAGCCTGCACAAAGCGCTGCGATGCTACCCCGGCCAACCAGCCCAGCAAGGGTGTTATGGTCTCGATAGTACCAAATATCAGCCCAATGCTGATGGCGTGCCGAAACGAGGGTTTTTGTAGCTCAGCGCCTTTGCTGATGGAAGCAGCGAAGGCATCTGCCGACATGGAAAAGGCCAAAATCAATATGGTGGCAAATGTCATGACATGGTGTCTCTAGCTGAAAATCCGACGCTCTAAACCAAGTCACCCAAAATTACTGCTATACTTAAGTAAATTCGTCGGGTATTAAAAGGCTCCCAACATTATCATTTCCGGCTAGATAAACAAGTCAAAACGTTAAAAATATAGTTCGTCTTGTATAAGACACTTAGCATAGGCTAGCCATGTTTCCTCAGTCTTTACTTTTAGCCTAGTTGCATTAATAAGTGAATTTTTTTTCAATAGCGTACATTAAGTGTGTTAATCCAATAGATATAAAATTATTAAGGTTCCAACTCCTGCAGCTCCTAATGCGTCGAGCGTATCTATCAAATCATTTTCAACTACTTTCAATACACTGATAGAATAATAACGTCCAAGTAACTGTGACATACCACTTGACGTTACACTTAATATGGCGATGATGATCTCGATTCTTTCTATTCCCGTTAACCACAGCAGAGTCGATAGTAAAGTAATTAAAACAACACTGGCTCTAAAGGAAAGCCATTTAGCAGAATGTATAGAGGTATTGACACCGTCTACCAAGCCCCCTGCTGTTGCCATTTTTTTGGGTAGTAGCCGTCTCCAAAAACCTTGGTTGGAGTCCAATAGATGCGATAAAACCATGTGCATACACCAGGATAGTTGAGCAGAGTGGAGAGCAGCTTGACATGGAATACTTAACGATCACTTAAGCATTCATTAATTGGCGAGGCTCCGGCACGTTTGGCTAATATCTTCTGCCTGCTGATATACGTCCGTTGCTACGCCAAGCAACCCCAGCACGCTGTGAAATAAGTTATCGTGGGAAGCGGCTTGATCAGAGACTTGGCGTAAGCACTCCGTATCGAGTCCTCGCTGCTTTGAAAATGAGTTGGAAAGCCACCAAACCATAGGCACATGGGTCTGTTCATCGGGAGCAATGGCATAGGGAATGCCGTGCAAATATAGGCCTTTTTCACCCAGTGATTCACCATGATCAGAGAGATAGATCATCGCAGTTGCGTAGTCATCCTGACGCTTTAACATCTCAATCACCTGATCCAACACAGTGTCGGTATACAGAATGGCATTGTCGTAGCTGTTGGTAATGTCGTCTCTTGAGCACTTGGCTAAATCAGCGGTGGTGCAAGCGGGAACAAAACGTTCGTAGTCATCAGGGTAGCGTTGGTAATAGCTGGGGCCGTGGTTGCCTAGCTGATGCAGCACAACAACCTGATCAGCTGAGGTACCGCTAATTTGCTTGGTCAAGGCTTGAACCAGTGCTTCATCCAAGCATCGCCCATCTTGACACAAAGAGGCATACTCTTCTGGCGATAGCGCTTTTGTCGTCACTCCGTCGCAGACACCTTTACAGCCTGACTGGTTATCAAGCCAGGTGACCTCTAACCCGGCGTGGGCTAATACGTCCAGCAAGGATTCATATTGCTGAGCATACGATTTAGCGTAATCGGCACGCCCTGGTAATGAAAACATGCAGGGTAATGAGACCGCTGTGCTTGTACCGCATGAGGAAACATCTGAAAAATTGATAACGTCAGGCTGCTGGGCAAGTTTGGGTGTGGTTTGGCGTTCATAACCATTTAACCCCCAATTCGCCGCCCGTACCGTTTCGCCCACCACGATGACGAGCAGTGTGGGTTTGTCACCCGCTTGTGAACTGATACTGGCGTCCTCACCCACCGGGGAACGCACCGTATTCGCGGAAGCGTGTTGGCTCGAAAGGGCCTGCGCCATCGAAACAATATAATTACCTGGGGTCACCAAGTAGCGTAGCTCTTTATTGTTGCGCATGAGTGACGACACTTCTTGGTAAGATAAGAAAATTGCTAACAGCAATATAGCAGTGCTGGCAAGGCAATAAGCTAAGCGACGCAACACTGCCTTCTTCCAAGTTGACTGTGTGATTTTAACGCGCCAAATCATGATGGTTGGCAAACAGAAAAAGAGCATTAAATGAATCAGTAATCCGGGTGTAAGAAGCTCCTGTGCCTCGTTAGTATCCGTTTGAAGCACGTTGTCTAACATTGAAGTATCAAAATAGGTGCCGTAATAGCTAGTAAAGTAACTGACGAAAGCGGCAATCAGAAAAAGTAAAGTTAATAATGGCTTTACCAGTGTTCGAAAAGCAATGCTAATAAAGGCTAAATAGTTAAGACAGGTCATCACCAAAAACATAGTGGCAAAGGTTAGCCACGTCTGGACGGCAAGAGGTTCATAGCCAGCAAAGGCTTGTTGCCAAAAAGGGACATTGTAAAAAACACTGAATATGACAACGGCCCATAAGACAAGCTGCTCCGTGCTTAATGTGGGGCGATAATGCCAAGCGGTGCCAACAGCATTTGAAGGCAATGATAGCAAAGTACGCATCGAAAAGATCTCTGAATGAAAAGATTAATGAACGCTGGGGTGTAATAAGAATCTTGAAAGGACAAAGCTTACGGTCCAACAAATCATGACGGTCCAGAGGTCGTGGGAGAGAAAGTGCGCCCCGCGGAACTGTTGAGTGATCCCAAACGTAAGGCCAAGCCCTAAACCCAGAGAAAGCCCTGCCCATCGCCAATGAGGCCGTATGGCGGCAAAAAAGAAGTAGAGGGCTATCCACGTATAGCCTGCGCTGGCATGCCCGGCGGGAAAGCAGGCGGATGCTGGCATGGAGGAAGGCCGTGTATTGAGCAAGCCAATAAAGTCTCGTTCCCCGCCATAGCGAACTAAATCCCAAGGGCATTCCATGTTCACAAGTTGTTTAAGCGTTGCGACAAGCAGCGTAGAAAGAAGCGTTGCGGAAAAAAGATATAAAAGCGGCATGCGATACGCTTTAAAACGAGTTACAACGGTGCTTAGTATCAAAAGGAGGAGTGTGACTAAACCCATCGCTAAGCTTAGCCATTTACCGCCTGTGTGAAGAACATCTTGGGTAATCAAGGCATCTTTCCACGTCCAGGCATTACCTTGAAAGCGATATATAACGTCAGTTATCGTAAAATCTATGTTTAAAATACTGAAGACCGACATGACGATTAGAAATAAAAGCCATACGGATGCTACGGATTTGAGAACATTTAGTAGAGCAGCACGCATAGCCACACACCCATCATCATAAAAAGGGTCATCATGACGGCGGCAGCCCCCATGTCTTTAGCACGCCCGCTAAGTTCGTTATGTTCTAGTCCAATACGGTCAATGGTGCATTCGATGGCGGAGTTAATGAGTTCTACTATCACTACAAGGGTGAGTGAAGAAAACAGCAATGCTTTTTCTACGGAAGTGGCATTAACAAAAAATATAAAAGGGTAAAGGACGAGGCATAGCATCACCTCTTGTCTAAATGCAGACTCATTTATCCAGCAAGCTTTTAAACCCGATACTGCATTAATAGAAGCGCGGAAGATGCGTTTGACACCCGTGCCATTAGGTTTTGACGTCGTTGAAATAGGCAAGACAGTACTCTCGATAACGTAACAGTAGGGTCACTGTAAAGCGCAAAACTTAACGAACAGTTATGCGCTTTAATTCAGTAGCTAGAATGCAAAGGGGCAGCGCTGGGTGGTGTTCTAACCCACTGTGTTGGTTGGTTTGTTGCCGAGGCCAGTTGAACGGGAGCGGTTGCGTTTTGTCCGTCAAGATTAGCGCTGATAGCGTCTATTACCGTGCTGATCTCTGGGCGCCACAGAATAGTGTCATAGGCTTCTCGTGGTACGAAGGCGAGTGATTTTTTCTGGCGTACTAGGGAAATGGTGGCGACATCGAGTGCTGCCGCTAAGTGCATAGGCCCTGAGTCTGGTGTCACGAGTAACCGCGCTCGCCCTAGAACAGCGGCAAAGTGACGAATAGGAAGCGGCGGGCATAAGCTACCATACAGTGATGACATCAAGCGCTGCTCAATAGGGGCTAGAAGCCTAAACTCCTCCGGTCCAAGGAAAACGACATAACGTATTTTGCAGGCTTCCATGGCATCGATGAGCATTAGCCAAAATGCCAACGGCCAACGTTTGTTTTGATGCCCGCCTACGAAGATCGCAATAAAGTCTGTATCTGATGAGTGGTCGCTATGCAGACTGAATAGCTGTCGTATCTTCGTCATGGCTTGATAGCCTTCCTGATCCGTTAGCTGGAGCAGTGGCCGATTATGGCAAGCAACGCCGAGCGGGCGTGTCAAATTGACGATGGCATCATAGGCATGTGATGACTTACCTTCCGCCTCAATGTTGTACCAGCGCTGGTGACCTTTACCTGAACCCATGCTGTACCGTGCTCCTATTAACCGGGTCACGATAAAGCCGCTCGTTGAACCTCCGCTCACTTGTACCGCTAGATCATAGCGTTGTGCCCGTAAGCGTCGTAATAGCGTCACGCACTGCCAGGGACGGAGAATGGCGGTTCTCGACAGTAAATGAAAATGATCAACAGGACGTTGCTGCAACAGTGGCCATGTTTTATCCGTCGCTAAATAATCTATGCGCGCGGAAGGAAAACGTTCACGAAAAGCATCGATGACAGGGGTACTGATTAGCGCGTTGCCCAGACGAAAATTGGGGCGAATAATGAGAATTTTTTCTATGCCCACAAGGTTATTAATGGTTTCTGGTGCAGGCGCTTTGACGATATACCGTATACCTCCGAGTAAAAATCGCTTCATTCTTTTTTCTACAAAACGGGCCATTATTTTTAAATAATAGTTTGTTCTAATCAGTGTTAGTAAGTGCATACTCTGGCGCTCTATTCAGTTAATAGAAAATGACCTGCCCGCGGTAGCGACAGGGCAGATTCAAAATGACCGCCAGTGAAGGCGCTGCTTTGGCTTTGCCCATGGCGAAAGAAGCAGCTTGAGCCTAAGTAACTTAAAGAAGAGTTAAGCTGCGTAAAAGGTTTGCAAAAAAGGGTGGCTGACTTACAGGTTGAATTCAGATGCGTATGCTTTGTGGGGGATACGTTGCCGTATTTAAGAAAAGCTTAAGTTTTAGTGGCGAAGATAGCGGTTTGTAGATTGGGGGAGCAGCATGCGTGCACTGCTAATAGAAGATGATCCCTTGCTTGGGGATGGCATTAAAACGGCGCTGGAACGCGAGGGGTACACGGTCGATTGGTTTATGCTTGGGCGCGAGGCAATCAGTGCTATCGGCAGCGAGACCTTCAGTGTGATTATTTTGGATCTTGGACTGCCCGATATGGACGGTATGCAGGTACTGCAGTTACTCCGTCAGCAATCCACTCTACCTATTCTGATTTTGACGGCCCGAGATGCGATGGAAGACCGTATTGGCGGTTTAGATGCGGGGGCGGATGACTATGTGCTCAAGCCTTTTAATTTGCAGGAGTTACTCGCCCGTTTGCGTGTCGTCATGCGACGCGCTGAGGGGCGCGCTTCGCAGATATTGACACTGGGAGCGCTGAGTATTGATGAGGCGCGTCATGCGGTGAGTTGGCGGGGCAAAGACGTAAAGTTGGGTCGGCGCGAGTATGCCTTATTGCTAGAGCTCGCTAGGCACCCGGACAGGGTGCTATCTCGGCCTCGTTTAGAAAATTTGCTTTACGGCTGGGGCGAAGAGGTAGAGTCCAATACGGTGGAAGTTCACATTCATCATCTGCGTAAAAAGCTTGAAAAACATCTGATTATTAACGTGCGGGGGATTGGCTACCGACTGGATAGCCACGCGCAATGAGATCGATACGGCATTATCTGCTTCGCACGCTAGCCATTACCATGGTTGTCGCTGGGGCGTGGCCGTTACCGCGGCTTACTTAATTACCGATCACGAGCTAGAAGAAATTCTCGATACACAGCTCAGTCTGCATAGCCGGATTGTGGCTGGTCAACTCGATCCAAACGCGACCATTGATGACTATGCTCGCCTGGCTTCACGCATGGGCCTACCAGAACATCCGGCTCAGCTATATCGTGACGGTAAAGCAGTCCCCATGAGCAGCTCTGAATCAGGTCCCAAGCTTTACCACGAGGAAGAGCTTAAATTAGTGCTGGGTTTTTGGAATTCAGATGGCTCACCCAGGTTGTTAGGGGGCAAATGGAGTGATGCAGGGCCTTTCCCCTCGCCTTTAGAGGAGGGTTTTCGCTGGGAAAGCTACGATGGTCATCGCTGGCGGGTTTTCAGCATGTTCGATGTTGCCAGTGATACCTGGATCAGCATGGGGCTGCGAGGTTCGTTTCATGATGAAGTAGTCGAGCGCATCACCTGGAATAATTTATTGCCGATGCTTTTTTTGCTACCTCTTCTTCTTTGGCTGATGAGCCGTATTATCCGGCGGGGGATTGTCCCTATCCAAGCGCTTTCTAGTCAGGTGCAAGGCCGCTCTGCCCGCGACCTAAGTGAAATCGATAATCCTGTTCCTCAAGAGCTTAATGGATTACGTCAATCGCTAAACGATTTTATCGCCCGGCTGAAAGAAACGTTAGAGCGCGAGCGGCGCTTCACCGCAGATGCGGCCCATGAATTACGCACCCCTTTAGCAGCACTGAGGATTCACCTAGATAACGCGCAGGCGGGAGGAGAGCAATCATTACAAAAGGCTTATATAGGTGTGGAACGGCTTCAGCGGGTGGTAGAACAACTGCTTATTTTGGCTCGATTGGATCAAGTGGCCACAACCTCATCGGCCACTATCGATCTTTATCCTATTATTGCTGAACTGGTAGCTGAGCTGTGGCCACTCGCTGAAGAGCGAGATCAGCACTTGAGGCTAACAGGCTTAACCCGGCTGGAGGTCCGCGCCGACGAAATCGAGGTGGGGATTCTGTTTCGTAACTTATTGGATAACGCCTTGCGCTATACGTCAGAAGGCGGTCAGGTAGAGGTAGAGTTAGCGCTTTGGGAGGGCTTGCCTCAGCTCACGGTGAGAGACACGGGCCCCGGACTCCCCGAGGCACTTTTGGATAAAGTCACTGAGCGCTTTAGGCGCGCGTCTGGCCAGGGCACCACCGGCAGTGGATTGGGTTTATCGATTGTCTCGGAGTTAGTCCAGCGCCAACAAGCCATTCTTACCCTCACCAACCGTGAACCTAGTGGGCTTGAGGTTAGCGTGAGGTGGGAGCGTGTGTATGCCTGTGCATCGTAAGCTCCGACTCGATCACTTCAAGACAAGGGAAAAGACATGTGGCTCACGGAAATGATGGCATCGCTGACGACGTATCTCGAACAACACCAGTGGGTTGCGGTCATTGCGGCTTTCATGCTCGCGGCTTCGGAATCGATCATCGTTATCGGTGCCCTCGTTCCCGGAACCGCCTTGCTAGTTGCCTTGGGTGCCGCCATTGGTCTCGGGCATCTTGCGCTATGGCCAATTCTGATCGCCACGACCCTTGGGGCAATCGCAGGAGATGGGCTGTCCTTTTGGGTCGGTCATCATTGGCGCGATGGTATTACTACGGCATGGCCGCTAAGGGGGCGGCCAAACCTCATCCATACCAGCAACGCCTGGCGGCAAGAGTATCCTGATCGCTCGTTTTACGCCGGGCGTGCGAGCAGTGATACCCGTCATGGCAGGAGTGTCGGGCATGGCCCCTGTTCGCTTTCTGGCGGCAAATATTACTTCAGCAATCATATGGGCTCCTGCTCACATCCTCCCCGGTGCAGTGGCTGGCCTCGGGCTCAGCTTGGTAGGGCATGCAAGCATGCGTTTGGTGGTGCTTGTCGGCATCATCTTCGGAGCTGGCTTCGCCATTGTGTTGTTGATTCGTCTGATGCTGACCAGGGGCGTGCCAGCCCTTGAGGCTCTGCGTTTGCGGCTTATCGGGCGATTGCGGAAAAGTGGCGAGGGTCGTGTCAGCACTTTGGCAATGTCACTTCTCGCGCCCTCGCATGACCTACAACCGCTCATCCTGATTGGTGTCCCGCTAGCCTTTGTTGCCGCCGCTTTGGCGACTCTGGCTCAAGAGGTGGCCGAGCGGAGCGGGCTGGCGGTCGCCGATCAGTCGATTAGCCTAGCCCTTAGCCACCTGCGTACCGAACCGGGCGATAAAGTCGTCGCCTTCCTCACCGGCTTCGGTGACGCTTATGTCATCATCGCTTCGTCTGCAGCGGTCACTTGCTGGCTACTGCTGCGCAGGCAGTGGCACCTCGCCCTAGGGGTTGTACTGAGCATCGCCATTGCCTCAGGACTTGCCACGCTCCTCAAGGCGGGACTGGCGATACCGCGTCCGCAGGCACTTTACGAGGGCGCCCAGGTCTTCGGCTTCCCGAGCGGCCACGCCACGGGGGCCGCGACGCTGATGGGACTGCTTACCTGGTTTGCTTGGTTCGGCTTACCACAACCTTGGCGCAGGGTGATGCCCATGGCCTTCGCCGCGGTCGTGGGCATCATCGCCGCCTCGCGCCTGTATCTCTCGGCCCACTGGCCATCGGATGTCGTCGGCGGCATGCTGCTGGGAACCGGGCTTACGCTATGCTTTGCGCTGGCCTTTCGTCGCGTAGACCTACGCAAGGCCCGGCCAGGTATGGCGATCGCGCTGGCCTTATTCGTTTTCCTCGGATTTGGAGCCTGGCACTCATGGCGCGCTCTGCCGCAGGCCGTGGCCATGTACACGCCGCCCCCGACACCTGTGCAGGTCATTTCCCGCGATGCCTGGCTTACCGCAGACTGGCAAACCCTCCCGGTGCGTAGAACCGACTTGGTGGGTGAAACGGAAGAACCCTTCTCGCTGCAATGGACGGGAACCTCTACTGCCTTCGAGGCAGCTGCGAGCACTGCTGGCTGGGTCCGCGCCGATGGCCTCACCTTGCAGACCCTGCCACGCTATCTCGATCCGGCAGTCTCAGCCGAGGCGCTGCCGGTGATCCCTCGACTGCAGGATGGCCAGTTTTCGGTATTGACCATGGTGCGGCCCGCACAGGACGGCAAGAGTCGCGAGGTCCTGCGCCTCTGGAAGTCGAACACGGCGCTTTCCGACACAGGCAGGCAGACGCCGATCCTACTCGTGAGCGTGGAAACCGAAGTCATTCGTCGCGCTGTCGGCATGATCAATTTGCCAGTGGTACATGAGGTTGCCTATCCCTCTCGGCACGATCTCCGGCTGACGGGCACACTGCGCAGGAGGGAAGATGGCCAGCCTGTGCTGCTGGCACCAGCCGATTCGGCGGGGTGAGAGGACTGAAATGACCACCCTATTAAATCGTGAAAGACTATAATTGTATAACCCGCCGACTCTGTATGTATCCAAAAATCAGGAGCGCAACCGGGTGATGTTAGCGACATGAAAAATCTCGTCATGAAATCCACTATATGGCGCGGGTCGAAGGCAGCTTGTTGCATCCCGATCATCGTATGGACGCAGAAATAGATCGCAACTGCCCTGATTGGAGCCAACATGAACACCGAGCACAAGTACCTTGTCCGGCTTGCCAGACGCCTACGCAAGCAGCGCCAAGCCCTTGATCCGGAGGAGGTGACTTTTATGATAGGGATACACCGCCGGGAGCCTATCAGACGCGACGCCAAGACTGTCTCCGCTGAGCATTCGGCGCTTGGAAAGCGCCACTCCGACAGTGTGGCGGCGGTCGGCGGTACGTTTGAATATGAAGGTGGGTCAGCCCATCGTGCAACGACTCGACCGGATTGTTGCTCAGATAGGTGCCGATCACATTGATGTCGCCGACCCGACAAAAGACCTGCCGCAACGCCATAATTCGAACGGGCTACTCCTCAATCTGAGCCTTCAGGTTTTGGCTCACATCGCTCAAAGGGTTAACTCATCCCGTTGTCAGTTTTCTTTGGATCAGTGAGACAGCTGGGGTTCGACTGTAATGTGTACTAACGACGGGCATCGAGCTTGAATGCGCTGCAGGTAAATATCAGGCGATTCTGGGCTGTGTGAGACGAGCGCGACAATCGCCGCGTGGATATTGGGGCCAATCGACCAAATGTGTAAGTCGCTGATGTGCGTTTGCTCGTCCTCCGGACTCCCCGAGGCACTTTTGGATAACGTCACTGAGCGCTTTAGGCGATTCTGGCCAGGGCACCACCGGCAGCGGATTGGGTTTATCGATTGTCTCGGAGTTGGCCCAGCGCCAAAACGCACGCCTTACGCTTAGTAATCGCACGCCCAACGGTCTAGTGGTCAGTGTGACGTGGGGGTAACACCACACCAGCAGCAAGATAGCTGAGTAATTGGCTGGCCACTGCCCAGGGATCGCCGATACGTTCAAGCACCTTAAGCCCAAGAAGGAAAATGTTCCCTGCGAAGCTTCTGGGGTGAATGCCTTCAGTAAAGTAGGCATCACCCGTAGTGATTTAACCTAATAGGCATCTATTAACTTGTCAGCCTTAATGTGTCACGAAGGCCATCGTGTATGGTGGTTATCAATGACAAATATGTGCCGATGCACATTTCTGGGATGATGGTGGGGATGGCTATGAGGTTCCGGCCCCTCCCACCCTTCATGCTCGTGTTGATGGTGTTCATCGTGATAGTGAAGATGGCTATGACGTATAGGCGAGTGCTCATGCGCAATCTCTCTTGAGTCTCGACGAGGCCAAGTAAGCATCGCAAGCCCTGTCGCCGTTAAAGCTACTGTCCCGAGCAAAGCGAACGTTCCCGTCAGACCCAGGTTTATCCCCAGCCAGCCTGCCAACGGATAGGTGATCAACCAGCAACAGTGTGACAACGAGAATTGGGCAGCAAATAGCGCTGGACGATCCTCCGTCTGGCACGAACGCTTGAGCAAGCGCCCTGTAGGGGTCATGACCATCGAAGCGCCTGCACCCAGTAGCAACCATAGCCCGACAAGTCCCGCAAACGATGGGCCTAGCCAGCCCAAGTAGAGACTGAGCGCCATGATAACGCCACCCAACAGCATGACTGGTCGTTCAGGCAATCGATCCAGTACCTTAGGTAGCAGTACGGCCACCAGCATGGAGCCCCCACCTGCGGCCGCAAAGGCCAAAGCTACTTCTTTCTCGCCAAGCCCCAACATAGAGCGAACAAGCACTACCGTATTGACGATCTGCATCGCTCCGGCGGCTGAGACCGCCAAGTTCAACGCCAACAGACCGCGAAGGCGAGGTGTTTTTAGATAAATCCGTATGCCGTGAGAAACGCGACGCCAAACACCGGGAATTTCCTCTAGTGGTTGTGGCTCAGGTAACATCACCGATATAACCAGTGAGGCAGAGATCACGAACGCCAGGGCGTTGAGTACAAACAGGACATCAAAGCTCATCGCCATCAGCAATGCCGCGGCCACCATCGGGCTAAGAAGATTCTCTAAATCGTAGGCAAGGCGTGACAGGGATAATGCTCGTGTGTATTGCTCTTCGTCTTCTAGGATGTCCGGTATTGTCGCCTGGAAAACGGGAGTGAAGCCTGCTGAGCAAGCATTGAGTAGAAAGATCAGCACATAGATTTGCCACACTTCGGTAACAAAAGGCAGTGCGCAAACCACGGCTGCTCGCAGCAAGTCGAGGCTAACCAACAACGTGCGTCGAGGTAGGCGTGAGGCGTAAGCACCCACCAGTGGAGCAATGCCCACGTAGGCGACCATCTTAATCGCCAGCGCTGTGCCTAGTACGACACCCGCCTGCCCCCCAGCAAGATCATGAGCCAGTAACGCTAGGGCAACGGTGGTCAGACCGGTGCCAATCAGTGCAATGACCTGAGCGAAAAAGAGATGGCGATAGACGCGATGGGCGAGTACATCGAGCATAGAGCGTTCCTCAAGTGAGGGGAGCTTAGATGCATTTACAGGTAGCGGGCAATGGCCTTGAACTCTTCAGTCCGCGCCCGCTGCGTTTGATCCTGAGAGCCCAAGGCATCTTCTAGGCAGTGATCGATATGATCTAAAACCAAGGCACGTTTGGCCTGTTGAATAGCTTTCTCAACCGCATGAAGCTGCTGGGCAATGTCTAGACAGTGGCGACCATCCTCTATCATCTGCGTCACGCTCGAAAGGTGTCCCCGAGCCCGGTTTAAGCGCTTGATGATATCGGGATGTGACTGGTGTGTATGTATTGTCATTTTCTTTTCCTTATTCTATTCCTATCCCCCTGGAGGGGATGATAATCTATTGGTGCTATGCGGAGCTACAGCGTAAGCAAATTGTTATCTACATTTTTTATCGTCAATTTTTGTCTTGGTTGCTCTAAATGCTCAATCGGCTGCGCCACCGTCTTGGCTATCTGACCCTGCTACTGCTGTTTTTGCCTAGCCTGGTGCTTACCAGTGTGGGCGAAGCGAGTGCGCATGGCGCAATGAGCATGGTTGGCGTTGAGTCATCTCACCATGAGAGTGTTCAGAAGGGCCATGGGCATACCCATGGGCATGAACACGATGACGGTCGACACCTCTCTCATGAGAGCGGCAGTCACTTCCACGAACAAGCGGATCGCTTGGGGGCGAACATTGCCATCGCACCAAACGTTCGTCATGCCATGCGGCTAGGCGAACGACGCGCTTTTCCCCTGCGTCGTGTCTACCGCTTGGAGCGCCCTCCACGGCCAGTCGTCGCTTGATGACTGGGGCCATCCATCCGATGGCCAACACTAATGACAGACCCGTGGAGGTTGCATGTTTCCATCCCAAGTAAGGGGTGCGCTCGGCTTGCCTATGATGGCACGACGCCACGCCTTAGCCTTTCTAACACTGTTGTTCATGCTGCTGGGTGCCAGTGGCGAGGCCTTTGCTCACGCGGTTGCTGAGGGTGACAAGGGCTACATCCAAGAGATCTATGGCGTTAATCTGATCTCGTTTATGTATCTCGGTGCCAAGCACATGGTAACGGGGTATGACCACATCCTGTTTTTGTTAGGGGTCATCTTTTTCCTCTACCGAATGCAGCATATCGCTATTTACGTCAGCCTCTTTGCCATCGGTCACTCGACGACCATGCTTCTCGGGGTCTACTTCAATATCGGCATCAATAGCTATCTGATCGATGCCATCATCGGGCTATCCGTTATCTACAAGGCGCTCGATAACATCGGTGCGTATCAGCGCTGGCTCGGCTTTCAGCCCAACACCAAGGTAGCCACGTTGGTGTTCGGTCTGTTTCATGGCTTTGGCCTGTCGAGCAAGATCATTGAGTACGATATCTCGCCCGATGGTCTCGTCCCTAACCTTCTGGCATTCAACATAGGCGTAGAGATCGGCCAGCTACTGGCATTGAGCGCCATTCTCATTGTGATGGGCTTCTGGCGACGCACTACGGGCTTCTTACGCCACGCCTATACCGCCAACGTCGCCATGATGTGTGCTGGTTTTATGCTGGTAGGTTATCAACTGACCGGCTATTTCATTGCCTAATTGAAGGAGTCCCCAATGTATAACACTGATCTTCCAACCCGTGCCGAACTGCCGTCAACGGGTAAGTTACTTCGCTCTACGTTGATGGCAGTCGTTATTGCCGTCGCTTTGCTGATCAGCGTCGTGCTACCTGCTGAGTATGCCATTGACCCGACCGGCGCTGGGCGCTTGTTGGGGCTGACGGAGATGGGAGAAATCAAGACCCAGTTGGCTGAGGAAGCCGAGCTCGACCAAGCCAGTGTCCAACAGGCTTCTGAACCCGCTGCACCTCAAGAGGCCGTTAGTGATAGCCAACCTTCGGCTGCAACCGCTACTGCTGCGCCAACTTCAAACGTAGAGACGGAGCAGGTAGCCGCTTCGTTACCAGAAGACCAAGAGATGGTGCAGACTGAAGCAAACGTAGCGCTTGCTGACGCTCCTGCCGCTGAGGAGACACCTTCCCAGGCAACTGAAGAAACTGCGGCATGGGGTGATGAGGTGACCTTCACACTCACGCCGGGTGAAGGTACCGAGTATAAGCTAACGATGGAAGAAGGTGCTGTCGCGACATTCGCTTGGGCGTCCGACGGCGGGCCACTTAATTTTGACACCCACGGCGATGGCAATGGGAACTCCATCAGCTACGAGAAGGGGCGTGGCGTACCCGAAGATGAGGGAGAGCTGGAAGCTGCTTTCACCGGCAACCACGGCTGGTTCTTCCGTAACCGCAATGACAACGACGTGACCGTGGTCTTGCGTGTTGGAGGAGACTACGGGGAGCTAAAAGGTATGCTTTAATTCCCTTAACTGAACCGCTCCGGCCAAAAGGCCGGGGCGGCCCCCATAGCGCACCTAACGACAAACAGCAGAGCTAACGTTTTACTCTTATACAATAGGCAGCCAGTAGCTCACGCCCTCCATGCTAACCCGAACCCCGTCTCCTGAATGCTCTATGGTCTGTTGACGGAGTGCTTTTTTAGATACTTTCTTGTCATGACAGTATTCCATGGTAGTGACGATCCATCGTTCCTTCCACTCCTCCCCTTGATCAGTACACTTAGCCATTTGAATCATGGTGCGAGCCAACTTTTCTTTTCGCCGTTTTCTTGCCCGTTTCTCATCCACCCTAGGGGTCAGTGTGGTGGCATGCTGGCGATTTAAGAAATTGGTAAACCCCGTCACCAAGGCTGCTTGTCCGGGCACCGTACTCAAGTAACTGTCCACATCGCCCTGGTTAGGTAGCCGCTGTCCCTCTCTGTCAGTATTGAGTAACAATGCGGCTGCCGCGCTTAGTGCAAGTCGTGCGGAGGTGTGGGACGTTGTGCCCGCCTCTATACGGGTTTCCAATTACAGCCAACAGGCTTGCAGCACTTGGTCTGATAGCGAAGCGGACGGCATAGAACTGAGACACGCTTGAATACGTCTTTTCTCTGAGTCGATCCGCTTTGCTTGGTGATCCGGCTCTACCCCTTGCTCTTCATGCAACCATCACATAGGGAGCCTCACACGCCGCAATCCCTCTGCCCCGAAGTGATGAAGCAGTTCCGTATAGCTCGGTATGCGTGACCATGCTTGGTCGAGTTACTGCTGGGCCAAGTAGTGGTGCATTGTGCATTTCGTGCTGTGGCCCGCCTCATTGGCAACTGCTTGCAAAGTATTAGTGAGCAGGACAAAGCTGCCTGGCAACAGAAGTGGCTCAAGACGCATTCCGCGGCTTAGCCACACACTGAACGACTAGGCACCCTTCAAGCCCCTCTCCGATTAATCGGGAGGGGCTTTTCTCTGTATAGGACTTCCAACTGCCATTGTTTCGCATGCGGAACATTTTTATTTGGTGGCAGTGTCTCCCCTACCTCTTCATAGCCGTCACTGGTCGCCCTATCTAATTGTGAGATCCGGGTGACCGGAAATGAGAGAGGAGCAGATCATGAGGAATAGCAACAAGTACGAAATTGCTGATGTGAAGCGTGTCGCGGAAGGTCAATGGGATACGGTCTTTCAGGCACTGTGCCCCGAGCTGGAGCATGCAATTGCCCACCCGGGACATCACATCGATTGCCCGATACATGGTGGCAAGGAAGACTTCCGCCTCGATCGCGGCTTCAAGCAACGGGGTACGGCCATTTGCACTTGCGGTAACTGGGATGGTTTTAGCCTGTTGAAAGAGCTGAAAGGCTGGGCTCTTCCCGAAATACTGGAGCAGGTAATGGGGGCTCTCGGTGAACAATCCGTTGAGCCGCTGGCGCCTACAGTATCACGGCCACCGCCACGGCAGGTCGAGGAAAAGCAGGACATCCGGCCAACGCTGCGCAAGCGCTGGGAAGAAGCTCTACCCCTGGGAAGAGGCGAAGGTCGCTTCATGCTGGCGAGCTACTTGCAGTTCCGCGGGTTGCCTGTAAAGCCGATGCTTAGCGTTCTCGAGACGGAGGCACGCCTCCACCCTAGGATGGCCTACATCGAGAAAGGCAAAGTGGTTAGCTACTACCCTGCACTGATAACCATTGTCAGGGATGCGGCTGGAAAGCCTGTCACGATGCATAGGACGTATCTCAACCGCACAGAAAATGGTGTGGTAGAGAAGGCGCCTGTGAGCAAGGCTAAAAAGCTGTTCCCTGTGGTGAAGGATGGTGATGTCCACGGTGGTGCTATTCGCTTAGGCACAGCTACAGCCGGCGTTATCGGTGTGGCTGAGGGTATTGAGACCTCGCTAGCTATTCGGGCTGCTACGGGAATGCCTGTCTGGCCGGTACTGTCAGCTTCCCTAATGAGGTCGTTCGAGCCGCCTGAGGGTGTCACGGAAGTCGTTATTTGGGCTGATCGTGACCTACCCGACAGGAAAGGACGCAAGGCTGGTCAGGACGCAGCGGAAGTGCTCCAGGCTCGGCTTTTAGAGAAAGGGATTCGAGCTTCGATAAAGATCCCTGATGCATCCAGCTCAACTGATGTGAGCGTTGATTGGGCTGATGTGTACACCAGTAGTGGGCTCACGGGATTTCCCCGCAAGAGCAAAGCTGCTTAACCCTTCAAACCCTTCTGACATCCATTGTCAGGAGGGTTTTTTCATTTTCAGCATGATGGGATTCGGGAGGAAGGATGCATTTTTATATATTTGCTGAATCTGTTTGGGTCAAGCAGCTACTGATCACTTAGGTCATTTCACTCTACCTCGCTTGAAGCGCATTCCTGTGGCATTGGCGCTTTTTAGCGTGGATAGCATGCCTCCGGGCGGTGATTCTGTGCTCAAGGCTCTGAGCACAGGGTCCAAAGTTACCGCCCTATCTGTCATTCCATAACCAGCCTTGCTTTTATTATCTGTTATTCGTTCTGAGACTAAGGTTATATGGGGCCTAGGGAATGATTCTAGTTCCCTTGCGTGGTGCATCACTTCTCCCTACTTTCTTTTAAATTAAACGTTTGTTTGATTTATCCGCTGGATCGTGTCACTTCAGCGGCGTTGCCACTCCTCTCGGTAATCTCAATACCACCTCCCGTTTGTCTGTCAGTAGCGCCCCTACCCCTCATGAGACCCCGATACCTGGGGGATGAGAGGAGAGCACGTTATGAATCGCAGTGACTCGATCGCCAGAATCGGCAAAGCCCTGGCTTCAGTGCAGGCTGAGCTTGGTGGTCTGATCGCACCGGATTCTACGAATCCGATGTACGACAACCGCTATGCAAGCCTCGCAATTATAATCGGCAGCATTCGTGCCGTCTTGAATAAGTTTGAAATTGCACTGGTTCAGGCACCTGTGCCCGGAACAGTGGGGGCTATGGTGATGGAGACCATGCTCATTCATGGTCCTTCTGGGGAGTACATTGGCTCTTACTGTGAGATGCCCGTTGAGACCCTTGATAGCCATGGTGTGGCGTCAGCCCAGACGTATGCACGTCGCTATGGGTTGATGGCTCTTCTAGGCCTTGCTCAAGGCCCGGACGATGATGGAAATGCTGCCTATAACGCCGCTGTGGAATCCTCAGTGCTTCTCTCTCGAGGAGAGCCTGAGCCATCAGAGCAGCGGGTATCGAACGGTCACCGTTTGGCATCGCCCGAAGCGATTCTAGCGGAGATTGAAAACTCAGATGTTGAGCGATTGGTTTCGGCCGAACGCTGGGTCAATAGCGCTCAACTGGATGCACACCTGTCAGCTCGGCTCAAGGGAGCGATCGCACAGCGACGCCGAATTATCCAGCGACAGCAATCCCAACATGCTTAACGTTCCATAGCCCCATCCCTTTGTGGAGTTGGGGCTTTTTCGCGTGCATGACACAGGTATTTGGAGGCAGCTTGACCGGGAACGCTCATCGATTATTCGGCCTGGCGCTTGGCGCATCGGCTGGTGCGATTATGACCCCCCTTTATGGCGGGATGTCTGCGCTGGCGTTGGCGGCGATGGCGCTGCCTGGATCAACGGCACCTGACTGGCTGGAGATCCGCATTGGTCCAGCCACGCTCATACCCCATAGGACTGTGACCCACTGGTTGCTCCCTTGGCTAGGGCTGGCAGTGGCATCGGCCGTTTGGCTACCTGATGCGCCATTGCTTGCCGCCCTTCTCTTTGGTTTCTCGGTTGGTGGGCTCTCTCACGTCATTGGAGATGCTGGCACCCCTTTGGGAGTGCCTGTGTGGCACCCCGCTAAACGCCATTCTATGCAGCTCTGGGGTGGCGGTACCTCGGAATTTTGGCCCGTGCTGTTCGCCTGGGTCATCGCCGCGTTTTTGATACGGAGCCTTGTGCTATGAAACACCTGACCGCCGGCCCATTGTCGACGACAAAGTTGCTGCTAATGCTGGCGCTGATAACAACGCTGAATTCGACCGCCATGGCCCAGCCCAGCGAGGATCGGGGGCAAGCCTGCCTTGATAGCAATAATCCTCGCGAGTGCGGTTGGTTCTGGGGACACCTAAATGAGGAGGAGGACGAGGAGGAACCTGAAGAACCCCCAGTCGAGGTACCGATGATCAAGGCGCCAGAAGAGGAGCTGGATTGTACCGACCCAGATCAGTGGGAGCCCTCGTGCGGTTTTGTCGACCCCGAGGGTAGTTTTGAATTTCAGGCCAAGCAACGCGACATGCTGCTGAACCAATCGGTGATGAACCCCAACAATCCAGAAACGGTCGAGGCCTTTCAGCGATACATGCGATGGGCCGTCGACCAAGCCATCACAATGTCGAGGATGTGGGAGTGGAATCAGATCCAAAACCAGGACCTCAACCCCCTCGTACATAGCCCCGTCTCCTCCTTTGGGCTTCGTGCAGCGTCACGAGCACGCGATGGCAAGCGCAACGCGGTCATGGAAGAGATAGATGACCAGAATGGGTTTCTCGTCTGGTTTACCCGGTCTAGCTGCCAATTCTGCCATGACATGCAACCAGTTATGAAGCAGCTCGAACGACGTACTGGGCTCACCATTTACAACGCTCCACTTGATGGGGGGTGCATGCCAGAGTTCTCGAACAGCTGCGATACCACAGGACGCTCAGTAGAGGCTGCTGGCCACCTTGCCGTCGAAGCGGTACCGGACCTCTGGCTTTACCTGCCACAGGATGATCTTTGGTTCCGCGTCTCCAGTGGTGTTGAAGCAGCGCAGCGGATTACCTCGAGGATTGAGGTCTTCTTTGGTGCTATCCAACGAGCAGCAGAAAAGGGCCTCGAGGCGGTTGGTGATGGCACGAGCCCTCCCGTTGATTTCAGCGTCCCCGACATGCTGGAACGGTCATCCGGCGGCCTCGGCGCCGGCATTCCCCAAGGAGTTGAGTAATGTTCTCCAGAAACAAATTGGTAACCATGGTGGCAACAGCAGTGATCAGCGGAATGTCGATAACGGCCACCACAAGCCAGGCTGAAGCCAGCGCACTCGAAAATGCGTTTGACCGGCTATCCAGTGCCGGAGGCGGCTTCAGTAGCTCAAACAGCGCAGCGTCGTTTGAGACCAGGACACGGCATGGATACACGGCCGGGGGGTTGACCATGCGGTTTTCTCAGAACCGCTACTCGCTAGTCAACATGGACCCGCCGCGGCTAGACGTAGGCTGCAATGGCATCGACGCGCATTTTGGTGGCTTCTCCTATATCGACAGTGAGCAGATCCAGCAGATGTTGGAGCAAATCGCCCAAGGGGTTGTAGCCCTCTCCTTCCAGCTCGCGCTCAAACAGCTCTGCCCTATTTGTGGGGATGTGCTTGAGTTCGCACAACGCATGGCGCAGGCGGCGGCGAAACTATCCCAGGACAGCTGTGAGGCTGCTACCGCACTGGTTGAGGGGTTCCCTGACTACTCCGGCGAATTAGGCAATCTCTGGTGTAGTTCGGTAGGGATGTTTGAGGGCGTGGAAAGTGACTGGCTGGCAGCCCAGCAGGACACTTGTGATAGCAAATCGGATTCGGGCCGCGAAGTGCGAGACCACCTCAGCAATAATCCCGGGGATCGCGCACTGGCCTTAGAGCTTGATGGCAACCGCACATGGCTAGGCCTTCAAGAAGCAGGTATTGCCCCTGGGCGAGATGGCAGCAACAACATGGGGGCAGAGAACAAGATATTTGCCGAGCTATTGATGAGTTGGATTGGTACTGAGGTTCGCAACAAAGGGGGTAGTGGCGACTCGAACACCTTTGCGCCAACCATCGAAACTGCCGATGCGATGCTGGACATATTCTTGTGCGGAAGTGATAAAGCCTCGCCGACCGTCATTGAATACGCTGACTTCGTGAACAGCTTTTGCGAGGACAAGGTATGGTCAGGCGCCTCAGGCCAGGCCACCGAGATTTATACTTGTAGCAACAGTGATCTGAGAGACTGTTGGAACCCGAACAAAGCAAAGGTTGAGGATATATCACTTGGCCACGGCTTTTTGACCACGGTGATTATGGAATTGGAAGGTGCGGTTAAGAACGTTGCCAGTGGCACCCCGCTGACCGCTTCTCAAAAGGCCCTTATTGCAGCAGCGCCCTTCCCGCTCTATCAAGCGGTTAATGTTGCAGCGACCTACCCGGACCTTGCCTACGACCTAGTAGTTGGTAACTCGACCATTCTGTCTTACATGATCTCCATTGAGTACATTCGCCATGCTGTCCAGGCAACGGCTAAGACATCGATGACATCATCCGTGCCGGGTGAGATCTTGCGCGAATTCCGCGAGGCCCAAAATGAGCTAGTTGTCATGACCTCCCAGAAGGCTCAGCAAATTAACCTTATGGCTGAGACTCAGGAAAACATAATGAGCCAGGTTGACAAGATCAACCGCGCCACGTTGCGAAATCTTCATGCCATGGGGCTATCCGGCATGGATTTCGCTCGTGATATGGCTCGGGAGGTGGACTGATGAAATGGCTTGTTCCTGCCCTTGTAGCTATTGGATTGGTCGCTGTTCCGGGGCTAGCAATCGCAGAGACCATGACGCCTGCAGGTGGTGACACTTGGACATTTTATGGCTATGGCAACGGTTATGCGCTGGCGCAAATACTGGAGGCGATTAAACGCCTGACTGACCCTGACTCAAACCCTGGGTTCAGGAACTTGGCGCTGTTCTTGGCGATGGCCGGCTTCCTTACGATGTGCTTTACGGGAATCCTGGGTGGAAGTCTGCAAAAGGTGGCCATGTATTTTGCCGGCATGATTCTTACTGTCTACATGCTGTTCTCTTTGAAGGTCGATATTCTTATTGAAGACATGGTGTGGGATGGCGTTGGGTCGCCCCAATTCATTCAAAGAATTGAAGGCGTACCGGCAGCCATTGGTCTTCCTGCTGTTGTCATCTCAGAGATAGGGATGTGGGCTACAAACGGCATTGAAACTAACTTCACGACGCCAAACTTCGAGAATCTACGTATTTCAGAGGGGGCTCCCGTTGGCATGGCGGCAAGCATGCTGAATGACATGAAAAAGATTCGCCTGACTGATCCGTACCTGCGATCAAGCATTCAAAGTTTCATGAATGACTGTGCGTTGCCGAATATTTTTAGCGGCAAAATATCCCCGGTGACGCTAATTACCTCACAAAATGCATGGGGGGTTTTAGGCAATAACCTGAACCGGGCAGTTTATACCGTCGTTTATGACTCGACCGATCCAAATGGTGGCATGCAGGCTTGCGATGAGGCCTACGCGAGCATTGACAACCGTTTGCAGACTGCAGCTCCCACGCTATTGAACGGCATGAGGGAAGCTTCCCCGTTCTGGCTTCAGCAGGCAGCAGGTTCAACAGCGCTGGCACAAGCCGCTCTGGATGATTCGTTTCGCTGGGCCTCAGGGGGAAGTGCCGTTCAGGACGCCACAGGGCTTGCCACACAAGCCGCAATCGCAGAAATGTACTCAGGCACCTATGAATACGCAGCAATGGCCACAGGCTCCAACGAGCTGATCTCAGCCTTGAATATGGAACAGGCTCGACGTGCCCAGCAATCTGGATGGTATAGCACAGCTATTCTCTTCCGGGATATGGCGGGCTATTTCTTCGCGATCCTTCAGGCATTCGTGATTGGGCTGGCGCCGATTGTGTTTGCTGCGGTGTTGGTCCCCGGCTTAGGCAAGAAGATGGGCACCTCGTATGCCCAGGTGATGACCTGGCTCATTCTATGGTGGCCAGGGCTCGCTATCGTGAACTACATCATGATGCTCTATTTCCAGGGGCAGACAGCGGGATACCTCGCTGATGGTCTCACCATGGCCAATATGAGCGCAGTCAGCGAGATGTCGGACAAGATGGTGATGGCATCAGGTTTTATGTCCACCTTAGTTCCCGCCATCATGTGGGGGCTAGTATCTGGCAGCGGTTACGCCTTCACCTCTGTCTTGGACAGGGCATCTGGTAGCCAACAAGCGGCGACAGCCGCGAACAACATGTCTACAGGTGCAGCTTCGGCTGGCCAGGTAAGTATGAACAACGCGAACATGAATGCTCACCAAACCTCTCACCGTTATAGCTCTGGGGAAGAAGTATCGGCCCACCATGTAGGGGTTGGAGCTTCTACTGTGACCAGTATGAGCGGCCAAGATATGAACGTGGGCTTACGCCCAGCTGACTTTAGAGCGAACTATTCGGCTTCGCAATCATACTCAGAGGCTACACAGCGCACTCAAGAAGCCAAGGAGTCGTTCTCACAGCAGTCTCAAAGTATGATGACCGATTCCCTTCGAGGTGCTACTCAATACGCCCAAGACAATGGCTATATGCAAGACGGTTCGATTGATTGGTCTCGAATGAGTCAAGACACCCAAGGTCAGAGGTATATGAGTGAATTGGGTGCAACCCGTCAAGTGATGGATCAAACAGGTCTTTCTGAGCGCGAAATAAACGATATGACCATGCACGCAGCAGGTAAGGTGGCAGCTGAAGCAGGTGTTAAAGGCGAGCTTGGGCTTAGCCTTAGCAGTGGCATAAGTGGTTATTACCGAGGCTCGGCGGCTGTTGAGGCCGGAGTGCGTAGGTCCCAGTCGGATCAAGATGCGCGCGAAGAAACCACCAGTGTTGCGCAGGCAGATACTGGAAAGCTCGTTTTTGGTGAAGACGGCACGCTAAGTGTTACAGGACAAGATGGTAGTCGTTACTCCCAGAAGTTTACCGAAGGGGAATCACGTCAGGTTCTTGAAAGCCGTGCCGGTGAAGACCGAGCATCAATGCTCTACGCGGCTTCAAATGATTACCAAGAGGCCGTGCAGGTTCAGCAACGAGCAAGTGAGGAATACACAACTAGCCGTTCAGGCTCGCTTCCTACAGCTGCAAATCCTCACGCTGTAGCTGGCATACAAAGTGATTTTGATGTTGTCCGGAGTAAAGTAGAAGGACAAATGAGTGAAGATGTAAAAGACATTTCCGGCCGAGGGGCCCTTGTCATGGGGACAGTAGGGGCCAACACCGCCGATGTTAATGAAAGGGCAAGTCATGCAGATGCCACTACATCGCCTATTGGTGCTATTGGTGTCAGCGGGCTATCTGTTGATTCGCCTACGCAATTGAATGATATACAAGCCAATGCCCAGGCTCCTGTTGTTCGTCCTGATAGTTACCATGTTATAGACACAGGTGAGAGCTTTACTGTTGCTGATCGCAGGGATCTAGCGGCAGCTGATGCCAGCAACGCTGACGCCATGATCACGGGTGGCGATAGAACGAATATTCAAGTCGGCAATGATATGTTCGTACCCGCGCTTTACACCCAAGATGAGAGTGGTCATGGGCAAGCAATCTATGCAGTCGAGCGAGAAGACGGGCATGCATATTACCAATATGGTGGCGATGGCACTTTTGAGCCGGTTGATGTCGAAGCCCCGCCTAGTCAGTCTCAGATTGACTCCCAGGCCAGAAATGGACCCACCTTGAACGCAACTGAAGCAACGATAACAAGGATACAGGTCCGTTCAGGGGGTTCTTCATCAGATTCATCAAGCAATGAATCGATCCCTTCCCCTGCCCAAGGCGAGGAAATTGATCCTCGGGAATTTATGCTGTCTCGATAAGAGGAGCCATATAGGCAAAGCCCCTGCCAAGGCAGGGGGGTTATGTGTTTCGGATGAGCTGCTTGTAGCGTTTCAGCATAGCTTGTTGTGCTAGGAACAAAGCGATGAAACCCGCCCAGATAAACGGGACAAATTTGCTCAGCCCACTGTTTGAAGTGTACGCGGTGAAGAATAGTAGAAACGCAAATATCACTGCATTAACCGCATAGATAAAGATAACGTTCTGCCTGGCTCTCCACTTAAAAGCCCTGACTACATCTTCTTCATTAGCACCGATCAGTTGGTGCAGCTCATTTGCGACGAAAGAGCCCTGGGATGGCTGAGCGGCATGTTGCCGTGCTGCGATCGCACGTTGGCGGCGAGCTTTGCGATTCTTGTTAGCCATTTCGACCTCCGAACGATCGACGCAATCACCTTGCTATTATCTGATAATACCATACGACGATTTCAAATTACAATAAGAAGCGGCTATTTTCTCATCTTTTCTGCTGGGTCAAAGTATGAGCGCTTATGACATAAGTGGGTAACAAGGTCGATATGGGCATGAATTATCGTCTTGGCAAGCCAAAGAATATACCCACCGGCAAACTTCAATACCTCTATGGTTCCCTTGGATAAAATATCCATGAGCGGTCTAAAGACTTCCTTTACTCCCGGAAGAATTCCTAAGAGCAACATAGCGAAGATGGCGATTGTTGCCCAAAATAACACTGTAATCATAACTACCCCCTAAACAGTTGCTGTAAGAAACTCGTTTAGTCGTTCCTCGAAGTTAAGCGCCTGTTTGTCGGCAGGCATCTTCATCTTGCGTTTTATTACCTTAAATGAAGGAATGTGTTTGGGGTAGTTGATCATTGGCGTTCTCAAATGATACATGCGAGCGCCCATCATCATGACCGCTTGCCCCATATCCATGGCTCTCAATTGATCCGGTGTTACCCTGAACTCCTCAACTTCGTGCCAGCTTTCACCCATGCCGCCGCCATCGGACATGCTGGATTGTGGGGTGGTTCTCAAATACTGCGCACTCTCTCCCTGGTTAGCCGAGACTGAGACAGTACGTTGAAAACGCTTGGTTTTACCTAGTATTTCTGCGGCCTCTTCAGGGCTGTCTTTCGCACCGAACTTGAAGAATATTTTGTTCCATGTGTTCTGTATCACGATGTCTGCAAAGTCTGGCGAGACTCGATTAAGCTGGCTGAAGGACTGGAAGGCTGGAATCAGTGCGATATTGGCCGATCGCGCCTGCTCGAAGAGACGCCCTACCCCTTCCATTACGTAAGCACCCATTTCATCCAGAAGTGCGATGAAATGCTCTGGCCTTTCGCCCTTGGGTAAATCCTGAATGTAGGCAACAGCAGAGCGAATGTCCGAGACGATCATTTTCCCTAGGTTGAGGGCTGCGGTGTCCTTTCCCATCGTCGGAAGCGAGACATAAAGCATGTGGCCCTTACGAATAATCTCGGTAAGCACGATTTCCGGGGCATAAACGTTGAAGACCTTTCCAAACTTACCCTGGGCGAACAGTGCAATCCGGCCTGCCATCCCGCCCAGCGTTTGCTTCATGCGGTTGAGGTCGATTTTTATCCCTTCCTTGGTACGGGTACGGAACTGATCGAGGAAGATCGATAGCGCCCTCTTCTCAGGCCCTTGAGGAGTCATTCTCTCCAAGTTTTCAAGGGCTCTATCGGACTGCAATAGAATTGATAGATCGCCGAAGTGATATAACTGACCGGAGGCTTGCAGAGCGGCAATGATGACAGTGAGTGCATGATTGGCGGATTGCCTGTAGTGATCGGCGCCTGGATTGTTCTCCGCAGAAGGAATGAGGTTCATCAGCCGCGATGCCACCTCATCAGGATCGCCGTGGAGAACAGGGTTATAGGTATTGGCGTTATCGGGGTCTGACACGTCGATAATGTAGAGTTCATCTTCGCGGCCTGTCACCTTGGCCATGTACGCTAGGTGATCCCGAGTGTCCCGATCAATTTTGGCGTCAATGAATAGCCATCCGCGCCCACGCGCAGTTTGCTGCCAGAGGATATATTCACCAAGAGTAGTCTTACCCACACCAGACTGACCCACGATCGCAGTGTGTCGCTGCCCGAGGATGTCGGGCATGTTGATTCGAGTATTTTTGTCGGTGGTCAGGCCGATATGTAAGGAAGGCCCCTTATCATCTACTGGCTCGTCTGAAGGCAGCACGAAGCCCTCTCGGGAATCCTCGTCGTACTGGCGCAGCTTGGCCATAGCCTGGCTCCATGTGAGCTGCGCCATCCCCAGCGAACCCAGGACGCCAGCAGGCCATGCTGGGAAGGTGCCGACAGCCCAAGGTGTAGCGGCCGCAACGCCGGCTGCAATGGCGGTAAGTGCCAGCGCATCCATTCTGCCGGCTATCATGGGCAATCCTCCAGCGTCACGCTATCAGCACGGAACATCCCGGCTGCCCATGCAGAGGGGGCGATGTAGCTACGGCTGTCGGGCAGCGGTGCCTGATGGCAGCGAATCATCAAAGATGAGCTGTCGTCCAGAGGATGAAGGCTTATGAGGTGTCCTGGGTAGGACGCGAAGACTAGAACTCCGATATAGCCTTGGGGCAAATCTTCTGGTGGATTGCCTCCAAGGTTCAGCGACCAGGCATTGAGCCAATCTAGCTGGCTGGTCACCATAAGCGACTTGCTAAGTAGCGCGCCAGCATCATGACCGCCGTAAAGCTGATGCGCGGGTTCATTGGCGCCTTCCTGAGCATTGGCAAACAAAGGCATGGTTGTTGCCACCATGATCAGCGCAGCCTTGAAAAGAGTTTGCATTATTTGTTGTTCCTATCAAAGAAGCCACTGGGCAAACGATCCCTGCCACCAGCCCCACTAACGCTCGGTAGCATGTTGTTGGGTAGCGATCTTCCTCCTGGAACAAGCGAGTCAAGAAAGGAATGCCACATGCTATATTGAAATTGCTCGGTATATGCATTGCCTGAAGTAGTCACGAACGTAATCCTGCCGGTATAGACAATACTTCCATGAGGTGTAATGGCACCCTCCTTATTGCGGTGGCCATACGTATGGTAGGCGGGTGTGCCAGGGGGCACTGTGGTCGGACTTGAGCCGTCACCCCAGTCGACAACTGCTTTTTCAACTCTTCTAACGTTCTGTCCACCGTTCTCAAAGGACGTATAAGTGAGCGATACATCTAGCTGGGTTTCTAGGCCTACATACCCATTATTGGGCGTGAACATGAAAGGCCTCTGCCCCGCGTTCTGCACAACTTCCTCTGAACCGGCTGCACCCGATGCCAGCGCTTCAGCTTGGGCAGTGATTCGGTCTACTGGGCTCCCGAAGGAGCCAGTAGATGCCAATACCATCACCACACAAGTAGCTTGAATTAAAGCTATCTTGCCCATGTCTGGTTGAACTCCGATTGTGCTTTTTCCGACAACGTTTCCACGTACTCCGAGAAATCCATATCGCCGAGATCAAGTGCAAGGAACTCGTCAATAGTGAACCCGGTGCAGTCTGGCTTGTACTGACGATCGTAAGTTGTGGAGGCCTTTGTCACACAGCTACCCAAAACCTTTAGCATGCACGGCTCGTATTTCTTTTCTGAGTAGGTGTACCAAGGCTTAGCTGTAAGATTGACTTCAATTGAAGCTCTAAACTCACATTCCTCAACGGAACATCCACCAGTGAGAGTCACTGGTGGACTGTTGCTGACATAGTTATTCAAATTAGTAATGTCATTTTGGATGTTGACTTCATTCCACGCCGCATTGTCATAGCATTCATATGATGAACCGATACACATGCGCAGCCCTCTGGAAGGGGATTCTGAACCTAGAGGGTTTGTATATGCCTCGAAGTGAACATTGTTATGCGCCCAAGAAAACTCGCCCCAGCCATCATTAGGAAAATTGATTGGCCACTTCATATCTAAGGGAATGCGCATCTGACCACCAGCGCCAGCTTTCCAAGCGTGAACTTTGTATTCACAGCTGCCATCTTCAAAACACCCACCTTCTACAACCGAATATCGGTTGATCGCACGGGTGTGATGATCCTCTGCTGCTAAGCGATGGGTTTCCCAGCCTGGGCTAAAGCCATAAACAGGGTGATCAGGCGGTGCCCCGCATGACGTTTCAGAGCAGACCGCTGCATAAATGTCTGGGCTTGAAGGGCAATCGTATCCAGATAACATCGAATTGGTAAAGCCTTCATCGGTAGAGCATTCCTCTTTCCACTGCCAGAACCGCACTCGATTGCTGTTGGCATTTAGCTCGTTCGACCATCCTCCGGCAGAATTGTAAAAAGGAAACTCAATGCGCTTGGTAACAGCTCCACCTGCGTTTTGCGAAGCCAACTCGGCAAGCTGTTCTCGACCCTGTTCTTGAATTATTCTGGCAAGCATCGAGTCAAACTCGCACCAGCGTTGGTATCTATCCACCTGAGTTTGGGTGTTCGCAATCGACCATGGCCTTGTCCAATGTGCGCATATTTGCTTCGCGTAGGACATGTCACCTTTCGCAGGCGCGTTGTAAATATAATTTGCGAACGTGCATAGCGTATTATTGGTGGGAACAAAGCCGGGTGTAACTTGGACGGCTCGTTTCGCCATGCGAGCAGCAGCAAGCTCTACATCTTCGAGGTCACAGTAGTCAGCACCGATTCCTGTAGCCATAGAGATAAATGAGCTGGTCAAAACGACATCTTCTGGGTCTTCCTGACAGCATTGCATGTGCTCAATAGCATTTAGAATGTCTGCCGAAGCAGTGCCAGCCAAGACAGCTCCAAGCGGTCCTCCAAAATACGTTGCCAAAACGGTTGATACGGTTGCGTTAAATTCCATCATGCGGCGGAAATCGCTTGTAATCGCTTTGCACTCGCGCTCCATGCCAGAAAAGATCCGCATGTTTTCATCTAACCCACCCTCGGCAGCGATCATGTCCATGACACCTGCCGCTGCAATAGCGTCTGAGAAGGCGCCTTCATCATCGCTAACTTCAGGCATAATTTCGTAGGAACTAGGATCGCATTTCCCATCTTCGCGACATGTATATGTCTGTTCCTGCCGAACGCATAAACCGTCTTGCTTTCTGGTGCAGTCGTAGCTCGTTATGTTGCAGTTCGGGTCGTTATTGCAACGTGGTGTCTCGCCGATGTAACAGCGCTTAGTTACTTTCTGGCCGACAATATTTCCAGAAGCATCTTTTATATCTGTCCTGCTTATATCTGGGCCACAGCCATACGAAGTGTCGGCACTACATGTAGACTCGCTCTTTTGCCATTCTTCGATCCAACTGTCAGGAAGAATGCGTGAATATTGCGAATAGGTCGCTGGATATGTTTCTCCAAACGTGTTTACCAACTTCCAGTCATCATCGTTCTGTAGTGCTTCGAGATTGCAAGTGTGGCTATATGGATCGCCGTAACATCTATAAGTAACGGCATATTCCCAGCACTCTCGTCTGACTGTTTTACCCATTATCGTTCTGGGGGCAGAATCAATACATGTCTCTCCGACCTTGTAGCACTCTTGGTAGTCGCTTAAAGCCCCAAAGGTAACCTGGGGTATTATTAGGTAGATTAATAAAGCTACTAAATGAATATATTTCATAGTTTATAACTCAGGCCGTCTGCTTTCTAAACCAGTACATTCATCGATCACTCTATCTGTGAATTCGATTCTCATTGGTATAGGGAAGCTATTTGAACCTGCATAGCTTATGTTCTTGCAAGGGTTTTCAAAGTAAGCTGTGACATTGCAGGTAGTGCCATTACAGTTCTGCTCGTAAGCTACTCGAAAACATTTACTACCGCTAAAGTCCTCTATAACAGTTGTTTTAGGTACAGTAGTGTTCAAGCCGCCACTGACAACATTTGAGTGAGGGCCTGTATGACGTGAACCATCTGACTTCTTTACCGTGTCATAGACAACTCGGTAGCCTTGGTCTTGGCAGTAAAAGTTATATCTGAGGTAATCGACGCAGCTAGGGCAGGGGTCGCTCGTTATAGTTAAAAGGTGATCGCCATTATTACATGTCGGTATTTTTATTCCCGTCACCTCAAGTTTTCTAGCGCAGCTAAACTCTGCGGAGTCTCTTCTTACCTCACACTCCCGAGATTCAGGCTCACAAGTAACGAGTCTTGTTGGTATATCGACCACGCAGGAATCGGTTGTGATTTTATCCGGCTTGCATTCTCCACCAGCATTGATGTCAAGAAAATCAATTGTCCTTGGGTCGTTGGGGTCACATGAAACTGGAATATCACCTTCACTGAAAAGTTGGTTTATTTGATTGCCGAGACACTTTGAACGATCATCAGCAAAGTTGCTGCCACGTTCAAAAGTAGGGTTGTCGCGAACATCACTAATTGTATTTGACGGGTGATTGGGATCTTGATTGACTCTATCATTCCCTTTCTGACGCATATCGTTGCCGCCCCATGCATCCCCGTGAAGTTGGTGCATAGTCATGGTGCAAGACGATGAAGAACATTCAGCCTCGACTCGATATGCTCCGTACAGGTTGCCTCCGCTGAAGGCGGCTTCTCCCCCGGTCGGTATTTCTCTTGTGACCGTGTAGCGGTCCTCGCTACACCGTATCCCCTGAGTTAGTGCGTCACATACGGACACACTGATCCGCTCAAGCTCACCATTGTCGCTTTGTTCACACTCTTCGACCAAAACTCGAATGCCGCCTGCAGTGAGGCGAGCCCCGTCGCGGCATCTAAAGTTCCGCTGCTGTTTCTGTTTAACTTGAAGCCCCACCTCCCCTCCAAGCTCGCCAGAGGTTTTTGTATCCTCAAGACCCAGGCTCGATGTAGCTGAACGGAAGGCATTGTTTGGGTTGAAATCTCGAGCCCAGGCTCCCCCAGCATTCATTCCCGCTTGGTTAGGGGTGGCCATTGCCACGTCGCTCAAGGGCGCGAGGGCCGCAAAAGCGGCCCCCATGGCAAACAGTTTTAAGCAAGAGCCCTTCGGCATGTCACTCCTCCCAGAGATGATCAATATTCTGTCCCGCGGGACCAACGGCCGGCCCCATTGGCGTGTCGTAAACTTCGCGATCAGTGCCTTGATAGCGCTCACGGAGTCGTTGTGCGTTGCGCTCAGCTAGCTCGTCGCTCATCGACTCCCACTGTGCTGACGCAACGCCTCCCTGCTCAGGAGCGCTTTCGGCGCCCTCGCCCTTGAGCGCATTGATGTAGACCTCGGCATTGCCGGCACCGCCTTTGTTGAATTGCTCTAAGGCATATAGGGCAGTTACTGACCCTTCAGCCTTCCAGTAATTGTCTGGGTTGCCCTTAGGGCATCCCTGGTACTCGAGCTGCTGACCATCGATTTCGCCTATTTGGCGCTTGGCGGTCTGACACACGCCCATGGGATCTTCCTTGGCAAGGACAATCGTGGGCACGGTCTCGATCTCGTAGGTATCGAACAGTCGCGGGTCGATCTGGATCGGTGCTGTCATGCCTCCCGGACGTAGCACCTTCAGCAAGCGCTCCATGGTGAAGTCACGGAGCGTCATACCCGGCTCCACTCCGCGCAGAACCAGCTCGCCTCCTGCTCTGGCTGCATCAAGTGCATAGCCACGAATCAAGCTTTCGGGCATTGAAAATGAGATGAAGAAATACAGTCGATCCTGTTCACCTAGGTCTAACGAATCCCTCAGTGCTTGCCATTCAGCGGCCATTTCAGGGTCTGCGATCCCCCCGGTCTGACCTTGGGCCCGGACGTTTCCTAGCATCTCAGAGCCGGCTGCTTGGCCAGATGTTGATCCGCTTGTGTCCGCCCCCATCGCCTCCAGGATTGCCTCAGGGCTCTTCTGGCCATCGAATAGGTCAGTAAGCGCCTGTGACCCTTGAAGAGCAGAGAAAGCGTCTTGGGCGGCTTCTACGGTTGTTTGTTGGCTTAACGCAGATGTGCTGAATAGCGTCAAAGTAATAGCGGTCAGAGTGCGCAGCATTGCTTACCTACCCAGATCAAGAATGCGGAATCAGTACGAACAGCGGTGTTGGCGGGAGGCAGCATCCCCCAGCGGAACTCGGACATTCCAAGAACAGCAGTTTGGTTGCTGGCAACAGGGGCCACCGGGTCAATACGGTATTGGCTGCGAATCATGTTCGGCAGGTAAACGGATTGGCATTCAGCCCAAGGGCCGGTCGTTGATAACAGGCCCGCCATGCGTGTCTTACGCTGCATGTACTTGCCAAGGATGTGGAGATTCCCACCTTGGGGGGAGCTGTGAGTGGTGCTTGAACCAGTGAGGGGATACACGACGCCCTGAGAACCCTGACACCAGAACATCATGTCTAGGGGGCGACCCGCTGCAGAAGCTACGGCGTCAGGGATGCACGAGAGAGCACCAACTGGATTGGCGAAGAGAGCTGACTCTGGAAATGCAATGGATGTCCAAGTGTCATCCTGCCAAGTGGCGTCGACCTCAGTGAGGTCTGCAAGGTTAAACCCGGAGGTATTCATGCACCCCAGCGAACTCATCATGTTGAGTACACTGAACAGAGGGTAGATATACCAGTGGATTTGCATCCTGGTAACGCTGCTATCTCCACGTCCCGAGCCATACGTTTGGTTAGAAGTCAGGGAGTCGTATCCGGTTAGTACCTGCGTGCCACCGAGAGTCGACATACAGCCAGGTGTTCGCGCCACTTCAGCGAGGAACGTTGGTTCCCAGAACGTCATGCCGATACCTGGCATGTCGATGCCATAGGGCCCAGGACACAAACAGATTGGGTCCATGTGCATAAGGGAAGGATTAGACCCACCCCCCATGGAAATTCCAGCTACCGTTACCGGAAACATGTTGTTCCAGTTCGGGTCGTTGATGGGATTGAAAATCTCTCCCCGACATGCGGCAGAGCCCGATAACGGGGATGCACTATAGGCGCTCCCCGTTGTGAGAGCTGCAACAGTCAGAACAGAGAGTAGTAACCTCTTCATGGCAGGTGTTCCTCGAGGGTGGTGACATCGTAGGGATAGGCGAAATGGGTCACTTCGATTACGTCAGGATGACTGTCCCGAACGCCAGCTAAAGAGGGGGTATGCGTAATGCCCAGCCGATCGAAATGCCATTCCTCTGCGAAGTACACGGCTTGGCCAAGATCAGACGCCAAACTGCCTGGATCTCCTGCTGTGACGATTACTGTTAGGTTGGCTGGGTGGCGGGCCTTTAACGTCATGGCCAGTTCACGCTGATCATCGGCTCGAAGATCAACAACGAGGAGCCAGTTCTCTGGCTGTATGTGCTTGAGGGGGTTGACCTTGGTGCCGGCCTCATAGATGACTCCCCACTGGTATGTACCATCGGGTTGCCGCTTCAAGGCTTCGATGTCTTCACCTAGCGTATAGGACGGATCTACGAAGTGAGTTTCGGTATGCTCGGCTATCGGGACGAACCAATCGGGGATGTCTCTCGTATGATTTTGAGCTTGCCCTGCTAGGTGCTCATTAACGGAGTCCCAGTCGACACCATGCGCCTCTGCCACGATCGCCAGCCGCATGTCGGGCTCTACGATTTCCCAAGTCGGGCCAAGTACACCTAGGTCCTGATCAGAGGCAAGTGCGGTAGTGGATAAAGCAGCTCCTAAGAGTGCTACCGATAACGCGGCAATTTTACTATACTGTACTACGGTTTCCATGTTTAAGACGTTCCAATCTGCGGTATACGCTGCGCTCGGTCATGTTCGCTGCGGCTGCGATCTCAGCGGGCGAAAGGCCTTCGCAGTGAAGGGCCAACAAGTTTTCATGAGACAGCTCAGTTCGAGCTGAGCGTTTGGGTAGGTCGATGAGGTGCGCTGAAGCCATCGAAGTGGTCTCAACGAAAGCCTCAGGGTCAATGTCGATTTCGTCGTTGAACTCTTCAGTGAAACCAGGGATCTGTTCAGCCATCAGATCAAACTGCTCAGCCCTGGGTTCGCTATCAGCCTGACCGGCTTTATGAACGGTCACTGGTAGGATGGTATGGCGGCGCCATGTGCTGACCGCGAGGAAAGCCGCCTCACCAGCATATTTCATGATCGCATCATGGGAATACGAAGGGTCATATTCCTTAGAAAACCAGGCAACGTATATTTCCTGCTTCATGTCCTCCTGCCATTGCCTGGGGATATGCAAACGGGCTGCCGTCCAACCAACAAGTCGCTGCATTTCAGAAGGCGGGTGACTTGCCAAATATTCATAGAGGTTAGTCATGCGTGACGCACTCCTGAACGACCTGATCAACACGCTCGAGAGGCATGGCTGCGAAATCAAGATCAGCATTCCGACAACCCGTGGGCGTGCTGAACGCAGCAAGACCGACAGTGACTTGGCTCGACATATTGCTACTCTGCGAGACGATTACGGCATGACTCTGGCCAAGATCGCAGAGCACCTGACGGGGAAACTTGGATGCTCTATTTCCGTGGCATCCATTCATACCTGGACAGGGGGAGCGGTCCCTCGAAAGGTCGGATATGACAAAGTGCTCAATGCTCTTAATGAAATAATGTCCGAGCACGTCGCTATCGAAGGCGGTGCTTGGGTCGATTCCAAAGAGATCAAAGCTACTGTAGAGCGCTGGATGGAAGTAATGACCCCACGCCAGATAGCCGTGGCTGCTGACGAGGCTGTTACCTCTGTGCGCAGTTGGGCTACAGGCAATCACCGTGTTCTGCGTACCAAGTGGAGACGTGTTGTTCCCCAGGTAGAACAGATGTGTGAGATCATCCAAGCGCAGCATATCGAGACCTAGTACCCTTATGCCTGGTGCTGCTCACGCTGATGGCTTTGTGCCTCAGCGTGAGATTCGGTTTCAGCTTCACCAGCTGAGGGGCTAGTTCCTGTGCCTCGTTCCTGTTGTTTTGCTTCCAGTTTTTTCTTTCGTTCCTCCTCTCTCAAGAACCGCTTGAATTCACGGTCTCTATCCATGACATTCGTGAGCATTAGGTCCACGAGATCGTTATTTGCAACTTTCTCGCCGAATGTCTGCTGATAAAGTTCTTTGTACAGTTCAAGGCGGCCAAGCGTTGACTCCGGCAACTGCAGCGGAAAGTGTTTTTTGGGATCGTGTTCAATACGGCCGATGAGCATTGCTTACTCCTGGGTTAAGATGTAGCGATGCAATCTTGCCGCTGAGCGTGCGGCGCTGGATAGGCAATAAGTATTAGAATTTGTTATCCGGTATAGTTCTATTTGACTAGATGACATACTGACGTCATATGGGGAGAAAAACTTGGATCAGGGAAAAAATGATAAAGACCTACAGAAGGTCATCGACGCAGGAATCCGTAAAGGGGGTTCAGGCCCTAAGGATGGCCAGAGGGGAAAGCCCAAAGGGCCAAGAACTGACTACCTGCAAATAGAGCCGGAAACGCCTGGCTATAAGTTGGTTCAGGTTATCTTCGAGAAAGCTGTTGGCGAAGGGCTGGCTTCCACAGACCTAGCCGACCACCTTGGCATTGCGCCGAGCACTCTAAGCCACTTGAAAACTGGACGTAGGCTTGCCAGTAGCCTGGGCCGGGATGTGATTGAAAAGTTTGCAGAGTTTCTGAACTATCCGGTGCTTGCGGTTTTGATCCTGGCCGAGCAGGTACATCTGTCTGACTTTTACTCGCCCCGAAATGATCTGGATCGCGCCATTGATCGGGCACTCCAGTTTATGGCTGACGATCCAGAGTGGGGAGGGATGATGCCCAAGGACCTTGAAGGCGCCTCAACGCATATGAAGTTATGGAGTGTGTGGATGTATGAACGCGCTACAAAGACCCGCCTTATTACGGGTGGGGTAGATTACCTGGACCTGCTCAAGAGCATGGATGAATTCAGGGGGGAATATCCCAGTCAGGAATAGGGTCTTCCCTTTCCAAGAAAATGATGCAGTTGCCGTGGCAGTGGTGAGCGTAGCTTTGAAACCGCGGTGACTAGGCATGCCTTAGGCCAGGGACAGGGAACATCCCCCGAACTACCCTGATTTGATTATAAGTCCGTGAATCGTTCGAGTTATACGGCGCGGTCGCTCCGGCTATCTTCGCCCATCTCAATAAAAGATAGTTTACGAGCATCTCTGGAATTGCATATAAACGACTAATTTTAGGCGGTATTCTGTGTTAGCGCGTATCTATTTTAGAAGGTTTTTCTACAACTTTTTGAATGGTTTTATGTGCGGCCTGGTGTGCTTTCTTGTTGTGTTCACCGTTGCGGTTATTCGTTGAGTCAACGAGAGCACATGAGCCGCTACGCGGCTGAATAAGAGCCAGGCCACGACACGCCTAGATTTGCTATAGTTAAAGCCGGAAAAACGCCCCAAGTCACTTCGTTTTGTTAGAGCAAGCAGGACTGCTGTGGGAGAGCAAGCGATCTTTCTTCTGCTGTCCACGAAAAGCACATGGGCCGCTTCGCGGCCTATCACGAGGCAAGCCTCGAAACGCCTAATATTTGCGATTTCTAATTCCTTAAACCGCCCCGATTCAACTTCGTTCTAGCCCGCTATTGTCTCCTCATGCTCACGCATCGAAGGCGCCAGCATAGAGCGCGGTGGCATGGCCTTCCCACACCCCGACAAGGACGTTTTCACCGTTGCTGCTCACGCATCGAAGGCGCCAGCATAGAGCGCGGTGGCGTGGCCTTCCCACACCCCGACAAGGACGTTTTCACCGTTGTTGCTCACGCACCGAAGGCGCCAGCTTGGTCAGCAATGGCGCGCTTGGGATCTCATATATAAGGGAATACATATTGTATTAGGAGGTGCTTTCATGGAGGTTGATTCCCGTATGGGGTATTACCTCTCCCCCACCCTCTCATACCTACCAGCGCGGTCATTTAGTAACTGTCATCCATCCCCCGTACAAGGATACCCAAAGGGTGGTTGCCCATGGGTATAGCTCTCCGTAGGAAGGAGTAACGCGCATAGCGAGTACACATATAATGGGTGAGATGCATCATGGTGCGTTCACCATTACGGTGAACATCTAAGCCCGCTTGAGGCCAGTTCAGCGTCTCAAAAACGGCTTGTAGAGTGACACTCCCAGCCATAGAGGAATCAGTTGGTGCGCAAAAAAAAGAGCGTCTAGCTGTCCTCTTTGCCGCCATGTTGGCCTAGCTCTGGTCGATAGTGACGTGCAGTACCAATGGCCTTATTGATGCGCTTCAAATGGTCGATGAAGCGTGCCCTACGTTCGATCAGCACGAGAGCTTCTGCTATCAGTTCCCGTGCCTCTTGAGGTACAGATTTCGCTCTTGCTGCTACCCCTGGTCGCTGTATTCTCACAGCATGCCAGGTTGATGGAGAATGCCGGCTATGCTGTTGTCGGTTGACCCATTTACGCCATACCGGGTGAGGGCAACCGAGGCATCCATAACCACACCGACTAACATCTAAAAGTACCGCACCATGGGTGCGTGGTTGGGCTTCTCTGATGCGTTCAACGATGTCCAGTAGTTGCCTTGTGTACTCCCCCATAATTGCATCTATATCTGCCGTCAGTGCGCCGACCATTAGCTCGGCCTCGTGAGCTAGTACCTCTCTATCAACTGTACGGCGTGAGCGACGTTGATTAGTGCTTTCAACCAGTAGTTCATCGTCGTCTTGGTGGGCTTCATGCATAACGGTTCCTATCGTCTCCTATCAATCTTAAAGGATATTTTCTGTGTGCTTTAAAGGTGGTGAGCGGGTACGTCTGGCAGGTGTTAAATTGAACGCCTTCCTTGGCGAGGGATTGTCTTGTTCGGTAGCTTTTGATGTGATCGTACTTGTGCCCTTGCCCCGCCCAAGGGGTGCCCGGCCTACCTCTCGGCGCGGCTAGCGTGGGTGCTCGTTTAGGAACACGCGGCACTCTTGTATTGAGGTGCGGGCAGCCTCGGGTAGCGTTACTTTGTAGCGCTTCGCTGCAGACTCAGCAGCAGCTATCATTCTCGCGGTCGGTGCCTGGATCTGCATGTACTTGTCGATGAATGTTTTACACTCCCTGAAGGAGGTCAGCTCTCCATTCAATGTCACCTCATTCTCATCCGCTAAGCGCATCGCCAAGGCCTTCATCTTGTCAGTGGGTGGCGGTGTTTGCTGCATTACTTCGTCCAGAAATGAGCGACACAGCTCGAAGCTCTTTTCGATGCCTTCTGGTAGCGTGAGACTGCGAGCTGCAGCTAGCTTTCGTGCAGCAGAAACCATGTTCTCTGTGGGGCCATTGGCCGTTGCCAAAACAGCCTCGGGTGCATTGCCCATGATGTCGATTGCCTCTTTGATACGGGTGGTGATGAAGTCGCGTTGAGCGGTTATAAAAGTGTCACGGGCATGCTTTGCCGCTGTGTCGTTGGGTGCATTCTGGATCGCATCGAGCTGGCGCTCCCAGGCGGCTGTCACACGCACATCGGAGAGTTCGGAGGGGGTGTTATCGATGAATGCGCGGCCTCGCGGGGTGGAGACAATAAGCAGCTGTTTGCCCTTACGCTTGGTGGTTATGTATTCACGATCAAACAACGTCTGCAAAACGGTATCCCGAGTGGCTGGAGTGCCTATCCCTTCAGCTTTTCGGAGTGCTTCTGCATCTTCACCATCGACGTGCCGGCCTGCATTGAGCATTGCGCTCAGTAAGTCGTGCAGCGTGAAGTGTTTGGGCGGCTCTGTGCGTGCCTCATGAAGCCTTACTGCCTCGACGGGAGTGTTAGCGCCGGTCACCAGTGGCGGCAGGTCTTTCTGCTCTTTGTGGGCCTCGAAAGCAGTCATCCAGCCGGGGTCAATGATGCGTTTGAAGGTGCCAGCAAACAGCGCTGGCTGTCGCTCAATCACGTCCTCAACATCTATGCTGGCGCGGACACTCAGGGACTCGACGGTAGCGGCTGGTAGGAGGGCCTGGATGAATTGTTTTGCGCAGGCCAGGTAAACCTTTTGCTCGGCCTCAGTGCGTTCTGACAGGTTCGGTGTCTTGCGCGTTGGGATGATCCCGTGGTGGTTCATGGGCTTGTCGGTAAAACAGCGTGGACGTGGCGCCTCGGCACCCTCCATGCAATGTCGGCGTCCAGCTTGCCGAGCTGGCGTCATGAGCGTGTCATCAGCCTTTGCTGCGCCTCCCAAAATGGCCAACAGATCGGTCCGGTTATAGAGGCTTGCGGGCAATTCTCCATGCTCTGTTCGGGGGTAGGTCAGGTAACCATCGCTTCGCATTGAATCGGCTGCTTTCAGCGTCTGTGTGGCCGTGAGGCCGTACTTTTTTGACATGTCTCGCTGAAGCGCTGTGAGGCTGTATGGCAGCGGTGGATGTTTGGCTGTTTGCTTTGTCTCGGCCTCCAGAATGGCGGCGTTATCGACGGTCTCTAAGCGCTTGGTGAAGGCCAACATGGCAGCCCTGTCCAGGAACATTGGCTTGCCGTCATCCTGCAGTTGGATGCTGCTGGCGCCAGCTATTGGGGTGGCTGGAGAATAGGTCAGCTCGCCCCCGCCCAGGGTAATCTTTGCCTGGTAGTGATCGACGGGAATAAAGGCTTCGATTGCGCGATCGAGGGTAACAACAAGCCCAAGGGTGGCGGACTGTACGCGGCCGGCCGACACGAGCCCTGCCTTGCCCTTGCCTTTGGCTAAATCGCTACCCATAAGGCCCATGCGTGCGGTTGCCGTGTATGCACGGACAAGGTACTGCCAGAAGCCATCCGCGTTGGCGCGGGCCTGCTGAGCCCGCCAGAAAGATATGGTTTCTCCGGCGTTCCTGAGGCGCTTGGCCGCGGCCTGAACATCGGCCGCTTCCATAGAGCCGGTCAGCCACATCCGCTTCACCGAACCGCGGTACTTAGCGTATTGCAGGATCTCGTACCCGATGGCTTCGCCTTCGCGGTCTGGATCGGTGGCCAACCATACTTCTGTTGCTTGAGAGAGTTCTTTTTTAAGGTTTCCCAGGTATTTCTTACCGCGGTCGGTAGGCGTCTGAGGAAAGGCGGTAGGTAGGGGCAGAAGACTGCGGGGATCGCGCCAATTGGCCTCTGGGCTCACCTCGGAAGGCTCAACAGGCGCCAGCAAATGCCCAGCGGCCCAAACTAAGGTAAGTGTGATGCCATTCCAGGTGCCGGTGTAGGCGTTGCCGCTGCGCGTAAGACCTAAAGCAGGGGCTATTTTGTCGGCCTGGTCGGAGTGTTTCTCACACAGAATGAGTGCTCGTGATGTCATCCTGAAGGTCGTCCTTCGGTAGAGGAAAGTAAGCGGAATAAGCACCGCTCAGAAGCAAACCGACAATACGATGTCTTTCATCTCTAAAGTGTATTGCATTATTAAAAAGTGTCGTCTAGTATAGCAACACATAGGCATCGGAAGCAGCTTAACAACCCTCTGCCGAACGAATTAAGCGGATTGCGCCCGCTATCTCCTCTCTCCCCTGACACGGCTTCGGGGATGCGCATTAGCCGTCTGGTCGTCTCGGTAACGGGGCTACCGGAGAGCCCTCTGAGTTAGCCCTGATCCGGCTTCTCTCTCACTCTCAACTCAGAGGGCTCCCCAGTAGCAGATCCAGAGTTTGTAGTCGGGCGCGGCCCGGGCGTGCTGACAATCCACGCTCCCCAGTAAGAGCCTGTTTCCCTGTACCTCACCCGGCCTCCCCAGCCGGGTTTTTTTTATTTGCGAGGGCGATCCATGGACAACCTTGAGGAATTGAGCGGCGTGATCAGTGCCGTTCGTTTCGTAGGTGAAGAGGGATTTCAGATCCTGACTGTGCGCGATGCTCAGGAACAGGAGGTAACGCTGGTGGCTGTATGTCAGCCGCTCAACGAGGGGGAGTCTGTACAGGCCCGCGGCACTTGGGGCACGCATCCTAAGTTCGGCAAGCAGTTCAAAGCCGATCGGCTCATCACGCAAATACCTCAGGAGTCCAAAGCGCTGGGTGCATACCTTGCGAGTGGCAAGGTGGCCGGCATTGGCCCCAAGTTCGCTGCGCGGTTGGTCGCCCATTTCGGTGATGGGCTGCGCGACGTACTCGGTGACGAAAAGGCCTTACGGGCTGTGTCAGGCATCGGTAAGAAGAAGGCAGTGGGGATAGCGGCGAGCTGGAATGAGTACCAAGAAGCGCGTGATGCATTGATCTTCCTGCAGGGGCATGGTCTGGGCGCTTCACGTGCAATGTCGGTCTTTCGCCAGTTGGGCCAGGAGACCATTGCGAAAGTATCCGCCAACCCCTACCGCACCTTATTGAAGACTCGAGGTATAGGGTTTCGTATAGCCGATGCTATGGCTCAATCTCTTGGCTTCGAGTTGACCCACCGCGATCGACTCATTGCGGGGCTTCGCCATGTCGTTGATGCACGATCAGCCTCGGGGCATACCCTGGCAACCTCGGATGAATTGGCCTCGGAAGGCGCGCAGCTCCTCGGGGTCGATGTAGCACGCATGGCCTCGGTTGTTGAGCTGCTGCTGGCGCATGGAAAACTTATAAGTGTTGAGAGCGGGCTAGTTGGCCTGCCTTCGCTGGTGGAAGCCGAGAGAACCATCGCCACAGCGTTGCTGGCGCGTGCGGTGCTTTGGAATGGCTGCAACCTAGTCCGTGTTAATGGTGAGCTGTCGGATGGCCGGGTGCTCAGTGATGAGCAGCGCCAAGCATTGGAGGCCTGCCTTGCGTATGGGGTGGCTGTGCTTACGGGTGGGCCGGGGGTGGGGAAAACCACCGTGACTGAGGTGCTGGCGCAGACACTGGACGATGCTGGCCTTGAGCTGGCGCTGTGTGCGCCAACTGGCCGTGCCTCTCGGCGAATGTCGGAGGCAACCGGGAGGCCGGCGTCTACTATTCATCGTCTCCTGGGCGCTGGCGCCAGCGGCTTTGAGTTTAATGCTAGCAACCCGATCGAAGCGGATGTAGTGATCATTGATGAAGCATCGATGGTCGATGTGCCGTTGTTTCTGGCTCTGGTGGTGGCGCTGCCTGACCACTGCCGACTGTTCATCATCGGTGATCAGGATCAATTGGCCTCGGTTGGGCCGGGAAACATTCTTCGCGATGTGATCGGTTCGGGTGCTATCCCAGTGGCACGTCTTCAACAGATCCGGCGACAGGGGCCTGGCTCGCAAATTACTGTCCAGGCGCACGCCGTCAACCAGGGCAATAGTCCTCAATCGGTGCCAGATAGCGACTTTGAGATTGTCGAAGTGCCGGAAGGCGGTGACCCCGAGCTGGTGTGTCGTGTGACATTGCGGGTGGCCACTGAAGACATGCTGGCGCGTGGCTTCGATCCTCTTTATGAAGTGCAGGTGTTGACACCCATGCACGGTGGTCCGGTCGGAACCCGTGCTCTCAATGAAGCGTTACGAAGCTATCACGTCCCGGGCGATCGGGGCTCGGTGACGATCCATGGGCGCCAATGGGCGCCAGGAGACAAGATCGTACAGACCGAGAATGACTACAACCGTGATGTCTTTAATGGTGATCTCGGCTATGTAGTGACGGCAGACGCTGAAGACAAAACCGTGCTGGCGCGGTTTGAGGATAGAGAAGTGCTGTTCACCAGTGACGCGCTCGGCAAGCTGCAACTGGCCTATGCAATGACAGGCCACAAGGCGCAAGGGTCCGAATTCCCGGCCGTGGTCATTCCTCTAGTGCGATCGCACTGGCACATGCTTGAGCGACAGTGGCTTTATACAAGCCTCACTCGTGGAAAGCGCCGTGTCGTACTGGTTGGCCACCCTTCTGCTATCAAGCGAGCCGTCAACCATGTCACCGGCCAGCGCCGGCTCACCTCACTACCGCTTTGGTTGCGCCAGCCGGCCCTATCAGTATCACCAACCCATAAAGGAGAGAGCTATGGCCAAACGAGCGCTTGAAGTCGCACAGCAGAAGAGACGTGCTCCCCAGGATCGCGGCGAGCCAAAAACCGCCTGCATTCAAGGCTGGCTAAACCGCAACTCCCAACCCGGGAACGCAGAGGCGACTTTAACCGGAGGTGTGGCATGAGCAGCTTCATCGCCATTCTCTGGGTCGGCGCTCTCGCGTATGCCGTCTTCCTCGCTGTATTGCTCATTCTCGGCCGGGGCAATCTCAAAGATCGTCGCTTTCTAATTCACTGGATGGTCGCTTTCTAATTCACTGGATGGTCGCTTGGTCGGCGCTGCTGGCGCTGACGATCGGTATACGAATGGCTGCGGCGGAGCCTGACCAGCCGCCTCCCTCTGCGCCGCAGTTGGGAACGCCGATGACCGTGGTCACCTCGGAAGGCGGTGAATCCGAACCGGAGACGGACTAGAAAAGCTGTTTACCCCTGCCCTCTTGGTGAGGGGGCTAGGGAGAGTCGGCAGTGTGTGCTTTGTGGAGAGTCAACGTAATGAGCAATCAGTCACCGACAACACACTTCATTGAGATGGTGCCACATTTGCTGGTGCTTGCCGGCGCGATCGCGCTGCTGCAGGTGCATGCGATTCAGTTTTGGACGGAGTTTGTAGGTCCAATGGGCTGGGCCTGGGCTGTTCTCCTAGAAGTCGTTGCATTGTGGCTCTGGTATCAGCGCCAGCTGGCGCGGCGAATGCTGACCATGGTCGCCAGCGTGCTTACGCTTACCGGCCCCATCTATATGGTTTGTGAGCCTCTGGTAGAGGAATGGCTGTCGGCATCTCACGTCGACGCTGGCCGAGGCTGTGTGAAAACGTAGCTGTCGCTATACTTTCCCCATGACAGATCGTGGGAGGTACCGATGAAACGTTTCGTCGCAGGTGAATCCCGGTCCCAAGCTACGTTGTTTCCTGAACTCCTGGATGATTTCGTCTCTGAAGACAATCCGGTTCGGGCCATTGAGGCTTTCGTGGACGCCCTCGACCTCAAACAGCTGGGTTTCAAAGGTGTTGATCCCCATGCCACGGGTCGGCCCGCCTATCACCCCGCTGTACTTCTAAAAATCTATCTTTACGGTTACCTCAACCGCGTGCAATCCAGCCGCCGACTTGAACGTGAAACGCAGCGGAATGTTGAACTCATGTGGCTAACGGAACGTCTCGCACCAGACTTCAAAACGATTGCCGATTTCCGCCAGCATAATGGCAAGGCGATCCAAGCCACCTGCCGAGACTTCGTCTTGATATGTCGACGTCTGGGACTCTTTTCACAATCAGTGATGGCTATTGATGGCAGCAAATTTAAGGCAGTCAACAATCGAGACCGCAACTTTACCTTGGCCAAGATGAAGCGACGCGCAGAGGAAATCGACAAAAGTATTGAGCGTTATTTACGCCAGCTCGACGCAATGGATCAAGGCTCCGCTGTGGTCACAGAAGCACAGACGACACGCTTGAAGGAAAAGATCGCCTCCCTCACAGAAGAAGTGAACCGCCCCGGTTATTCCGGAGACCGGTTTGTTTGAGTCAAGCAGCTTCACCCGACTCTTCCAGTTGACGATAATACGTCCTTTCTCGTTCTGCTGGTGGAACGTTTCCGATGGGTTCCAGCAGTCGGCGGTTGTTGAACCAGTCAACCCACTCCAGCGTGGCATACTCAACGGCATCCAGTCCCCTCCATGGGCCACGATGATGGATCACCTCCGTTTTGAACAAGCCGATGATGGTTTCAGCCAGCGCATTGTCGTAGGAGTCGCCGGTGGTGCCGACTGAGGCATTGATACCCTCGTCAGCCATACGCTCGGTGTAGCGGATCGAGAGATATTGGCTTCCCCTATCACTATGATGGATCAACCCTTGTCTGTGTTTTCGTGCCCACAGAGCTTGCTCCAGAGCGTCCAGCACCAGTGCCGTTCTCATCGACGTCGCTACACGCCAACCCACGATACAGCGTGCATAAACATCGATAACGAACGCAACGTAAACGAAGCCAGACCAGGTAGCGAGTAGAGTAAGAAACAGGGCGTAGTCGTACTATTTCCCTGCTTCTCCTCTCCGAACCGTACGTGCACCTTTCAGCGCATACGGCTCTCCATTCAAGCGTGGCTCAAAGCCAAGGCAACATCGCGGTAGCGAGAGGTGACGGTATTGCGTGTTTCTTCCCTGGGCAGATACGGATTTACCTCGGGAAGCCGCCACCGGAACGGTATTTTCCGGCTTGATACCAATCGACGCAGGCTTACCACACAGAATTTGCCAGCGTGGTTGGGGCCGAAGAATTGCCATGTCTTGGCCTCTTTCCCTTGAGGTCGGCAGAAGTGCTTTCGCATCAAGGGCTTGATCGATGCTCGGTACTTTCGTGCCAACCAGTGGGCGAGTCGCCAGAAAACAATGCCATCAATCTTCTTGTACGTCATCGCGGTATAGTCGGTGAATTGGTAGAACGTGGCCCAGCCCGCCAGGCGGCGGTTTAGGCGATCTACCATATCGATCCGATTCTCGCTGTGATTGCCGGCCAGTTCCTTCACCAAGGTGGCGGCGAAGTTTCTGGCCTTATCGCGGGGGATGGATGTGACGGGGCGCATAGTGCCACTAGGCCCCCGTTTCCGAATGATCCGGTGGCCAAGGAAGATGAAGCCATCATTGACGTGTGTGATATGGGTCTTTTCCATATTCAGGGTCAGTGACAGGTCATCTTCCAAGAACCGGCGACATTCTTCACGGATGGCATCGGCTTGCGCCTTATTTCCTTTAACGGTTAAGACGAAATCATCCGCATAGCGGCAATAGGCTACCGCCGGTTTCCACTGGCGGTCTTCACGCAGGGCAACAGGACGTTGCAGCTGAATACTGGAGTTCCAGTACCAACGATCCTTGCGGGCTTTCTTGCTCAAGTAGCGCTGGTCAAGCCACTGATCGAACTCATTGAGCATGATGTTCGAGAGTAGCGGTGACAGCACGCCCCCTTGTGGCACGCCGTCATGAGCCGCATGAAACAGCCCCTTGTCGACATGCCCTGCCTTGATGAATCGCCATAGTAGCGCCAGGAAACGTCCGTCCCGAATCCGTTTGCGGACACACCTCATAAGCTTTCTGTGATGAACCGTGTCGAAGTAGCTAGCGAGGTCACCTTCGATGACCCAGCGACCCCTCGGCACTCCACTGTCCGTCAACTGAAGTTTCACGGTGCGGATAGCATGGTGCACGCTGCGTTCTGGCCGGAACCCATAGGAGAGACGATGGAAATCGCTTTCCCAAATAGGCTCCATGGCCATTAGCATCGCACGTTGTACAATCCTGTCGCGCAAGGTCGGTATCCCCAGCGGGCGCTGTTTGCCGCTGGATTTTGGAATGTAGACGCGACGTGCTGGCTGCGGCTGATAGGTGCCGTCCAGCAGTTCAATCCGAATTTCTTCCAGATGCTGGCTGAAATTCTGCTCAAACGCTCGCCGATCTACTCTGTCGATACCAGCGGTTTTAGCCCCTGACGACGCCAGTGTTCTGAACGCCGCTTCCTGGAGCCAGTCACGCCTTGTAATCAGTCTCAACAGCCGATCGAACCGTCGGTTCGAATCCGCTGTTGACCACATTGCCAGCTTGCTTTGCATTTCCCCGATTATCAAAGGTCTTCACCTCTCTGGGTCAGGTAATCCGTAGAGCAAGCCACTTGAACTGCCTCCCTTCGCCATGTGGTGGGCTTTCCCCACCTCGGACTACTACGGAGGCTCCGCCAGCTTGCCGGGCATCGGGGTCGCACTCCCTTGGCATCCCGTGCAAGCCTTCCCTCGTTCACATGCTGGACTCAAGCATACGGAGGAGGTTGCCGATCGCAGTCTTTACCCTTGCATGCTGCAAGTTGTCGCACCTGCCACGAGTTAGCTGCGCACTGCTCGTGACTCCACCGGTGGCGGGCTACTAATACACCACCGGCAGCAGCAATGGGCCCTATGTGTTCCCACTGCCGAAAATGCGCACCTCCTATTAAGCCGTGTAGGAGGTGGCGACATGTTCAGCCCACAGACGCGGATGAGTCGGTTCGTGTTCCTCAACCTTTCCGTACTCAGCCTAGAGATGCATCTTGGCGTAACGGCTTCGCCTCACACCCCGTTTCCCACGGGTTACGTCACCCTGCCAGTACACAGCAGGTCACCGCCGCTTCGGCTCATGCTCTCTCACAGCAGAGAGCAGCCCTTCGCTATGAACATCCTGTCCGACACGAAGGTATTCCAGTCATGCTTGTGCCCGTTCAACTGCTTCCCGCAGTCGTCAGGGTCGAGGCACACCATAGGTAAAATCGGCTACCCAAAGCTGATTAGGACGCATAGCCGTAAAGTCACGTTTCACTAAATCAGGTGCCCGTTTCTGGCCGGGATCACTGAGGGTCGTGAAGGGGCGTTGGCCTCGCACCACGCCGCGAATTCCTAGGCGGCGCATGAGCCGTTCTACAGTGCAACGAGCAACATTAACGCCTTCACGGCGGAGTTGCCGCCAGACCTTACGGGCACCGTAGACGCAGAAGTTTTCTTCCCACACGCGCTGAATCTCAGCGGTAAGAAACGCATCCTGTCGATACCGGTCTGCCCGCCGTTCAGGATCAGCTTCAAGTGCCTTGTGGTGGTAATACGTCGATGGGGCGATTGGCAGTTGACTACAAATCGACTCGACCCCGAACTGAGCACGATGCTCGTCGATAAATGACACCATCAATTGGGTTTGCGGTCGAGCTCCGCCTGGGCGAAAAAAGCAGCCGCCTTACGGAGAATTTCATTAGCGCGCTTCAATTCGACGTTTTCACGCTCTAGCTGCTTGAGTCGTTCATTTTCAGGCAGGTTAACCGAGCTGTTTTCCTGCGTGAGTTCTGTGCGTTTGCACCAGGCTCTCAAAGTCTCTGGTGTACAGCCGAACTTGCTGGCAATGGAGCAGATCGCCGCCCACTTGGACGGGTATTCGCCTTGCTGTTCAAGGACTAATCGAACAGCTCGCTCCCGGACTTCTGGGGAATATCGTTTTGGTGAGTTCATAACTCCATCCTCTCAAGATATGGAGTCTCCGGTAAAGCCGGGGCGGTTCAGAAGTTCAACAACTGCAATCTATTGAAATTCAAAGAACCGAGGCACCTGAACAGCAAGTTTCTTTGACAGACCCAGATGCTCGCTCCATGACAACACGAGGGACGGGAATCGTGGGCTACAACGTCCAGACGGCTGTCGATAGTCGGCATCACTTAATCGTCGCCCATGAGGTTACCAATGTCGGCAGTGACCGGCGTCAGCTTTCCCGGATGGCCAAGCAAGCCCGCAATGCTAGCGGCGTCAGTGATCTCCACGTCGTGGCTGATCGCGGTTACTTTACAGGGGAGGAGATTCTTGCGTGTCACGAGGCCGGTATCACGACATATCTTCCCAAGCCCAAAACCTCGCCGAGCCAGGCCAAAGGCATGTTTCCCAGAGAGGCGTTCCGTTACGTGCCCGAACGTAATGAATATCGCTGTCCCGCGAGAGAGCGACTGGTTTGGCGCTTCAAGAACGTCGAAAAAGGCCAGACGCTACATTGCTATTGGAGTTCGGCCTGTCCGAGTTGCTTAATGAAGTCGCAGTGCACCACGGGTATCAATCGGCGCATCAAACGCTGGGAACACGAAGAGGTACTGGAGGCGGTAACCTCACGTTTGGATCAGACGCCGGATATAATGCGCATCCGACGTCAAACGGTTGAGCATCCCTTTGGCACGTTAAAAGCATGGATGGGGGCGACGCACTTCCTGACTAAGCGCCTTAAGAACGTCAGCACGGAAATGAGCCTTCATGTACTTGCTTACAACATGAAACGCGTCATGAATATCCTTGGCACCAAGGGTTTGATCCAGGCGATGCGGGCATAGGGCCTTGATGCTGACCTGGCTCTGCCATACCTGTAGTAGCCAATAGCGCTTGTTAGTAAGTTCTACCTAGGCTTTATCTCGCTCGACTAACTCAGATATTGGCGGAATGAATGAAGGCGCTCTGAACTGCCTTGCTGGCCCGTTAGTGGTGCCAAAACGGCTAAGCACTGTAATCGCCAACTGATTTTGGGTTTTCACACAGCCTCGGCCAAGAGCGGACGCTTAGTGAGCCCAGATGTAAAGAAACCTTGGTTTTCTTTACATCCTGAACCATGTTGGCATTTTAAATGGCATACTACGCCACGGTGCCCAGCGGATAGGCTGCATAAGGCCTCTGCATGGCTTCAGCCTGACATGAGAGCGCTTTATCCTTTATCTTGATTTAAGGCGGCGCAAAGAGCTACCTATATAAGCCAAATGCAGAGGTATTGTTATTACAAGAAGAACAAAAAATGCAACGAAAACGAAAACATGAAGCCACAAAAATACATAGTTTATGGCAAGAAAAAGAAATATTCTAAAAATTATCATCCCTTGCTACTCTTGATTGATACAATTCTTCAAAACTTCAACAACTGTTTTAAAGCTGCTTGAGTGATAGAATGTATCAGCGGGCTGCCCTTCTACAGCAAGGAGGGATGTATCACCTATTTCATGATCGTAAGCATATACCAATATTTCCCCCTGATTGTCGTAAAGGTATATTTTTCCGTCAGACTCTCTACCCAAATAATACAAACAACCTAAATCTATTGGCTCTTCAATCTCACCTGCCTTTTCTATGTAGTCTTCCCTTATTAAAGAAAAAGCTTCTTCAAGCCGGTCGTTACATGAAAAAATCTCGAATATATTTTCAAACTCTTTCTTCCCTAAAACCTCTATCACTTCGCCGAAAGTCTCAGCCATTTCTTTATGAGCAGGATTATGTATTTCCGTTGGCTCGCGTGGCGGCGGCCTACAGATAGCTAATACCATTCCTTCTTCTTCTAACAGCCAAAGCGTCTCCCTCCCTTTTTCGAACTCCTTTATTGATATACTGCTTGATTTATTTGAGCTGACACTTATTTTTTTTAAAAAGTCACTAACATCGACACTTTTCACGAGCGTCAAGTTTTCGCCATTGTAAAATATACTTTCTGACATTTTATCACCTATATATTTTTTTGATCTCTCTTACCAGGGCCGCTCCTGAGTACTTAAGAGCAAGCTGATCTATTTTCGCACTTTTGGCATTGTTACAAGGCGCACACATGGCCTGCAAGTTGGTTATGGCGTTGCTTCCGCCATGTTTTTGAGGAATGATGTGATCAACTTGAATACGGGAAGTAGGAAAAGTACTTTTGCACCCAGCACAGGCATGCTCGTCCTGTTGGTACCGGCTTAAATAAATTTTTCGATACCCACTCCCTGTTTTTGAGTTAATTGTATTTTGTGCAATCTTCAACATTGACTTAAGCATTGCATAACCTCTCCACAGCGGGTTTTATTGATCCATGCGTTTGTTATATCGGCAATTTGTAATGATACTTTAGGAAAAATTCCCGTTTTCTTATCATAGAAACATCCTCTTGCAGCCTTGCTATTAAAAATAGGCTGATAACCTGGATTCATAGAATAAGCGCAGCACTTTGGACCACAAGGTAGAGGCAGGAGGGCCAGCGCCGGTACCCTCTCTGCCTTACCTACCAAAGTGAAGCAGAGCATGGGATACCGACAACTGACCCAGATCCAACGATACCAAATTTTTGCCTATCTTGAGACCGGCATTAGCCAGCGAAAGATAGCTAAGGCCATTGGTGTCCATAGCAGCACCATTAGTCGCGAGATAAAGCGCAACGGTCTGACCAGTGGTTATGCGCCTGAACAGGCTCAATCGGCAAGTGATCAGCGCCGACGCACTGCCTGGAAAGTGACGAAGCGGCTGCCCAGCCTGATTCGCTGGGTCACTGACCAATTGATGGACGAATGGAGCCCTCAGCAAATCAGTGGCTTCATGGCCAATGCCAACGGGGTCTGCGTAAGCCATCAATGGATCTATGCGTTAATCTGGGACGACAAGAAGCACGGTGGAACATTATGGAAACGGCTCCGACTGCCACGCCAGCGGCGCTACCAGCGCCAATTGGCTAAGCGGGCGGGGTTAGGCAAAATCCCGCACCGAGTAGGCATTGAGCAGCGCCCTGCCAAGGTGGAAGAACGGCGCCATATCGGACATTGGGAAGGCGACACGGTGCTTAAGGGCCACAAAGAATCTGGACTGGTGACCCTGGTCGAAAGACGCAGTGGCTACCTCTTGGCAGCGCGGCTGCCAACAATCACCGCCACTAGAACGGCTCAGGCAATGACGCGGTTATTGGCACCACGCCGAGGGGCAGTGCACACCATCACTTTGGATAATGGGTCGGAATTCGCTGAGCACCGGAAAGTTGCCAAGGCCGTCTCGGCTAAGACCTATTTTTGCGACCCGTACCGCTCATGCCAGCGTGGTACTAATGAAAACACCAATGGTCTGATTAGGCAGTATTTTCCTAAAGGTACTGACTTCCGCAAAGTGACCAATGCCGAGCTACGAAGTGTCGTCAATAAGCTAAACGATAGACCAAGAAAGCGGCTGGGATACCGAACCCCAGCCCAGGTGTTCTTAGGTGAATACTCAGGAGCACTAGAAACCGCAGGTGCTGCACTTATTAGTTGAATCCAGGAAGAAAGCCCAAGAATCACCGCCACTAAGTAACCCATAAATACTCCGATTTTTCATCTTCCGTGCTATCTAAGCAGCAAGTAGGAAGGCTGTTTAATTAGTCGAGCAAACTAGCTCGCTTTCTTCAATATCACGCACGCTTGCAGCCCCCAGACCACTTATGCGTGTTAGCTCACCGACGCTCCCCCAGGGTCGGATGTCGATGATCTGTTCTGCCCTGGCTGGCCCAACATTTGGCAACTCAGCCAACTGCTCTGCGGTCGCTTCGTTAAGATCAATGCAGTACAACTCTTCATCTACAGCCTCGTATACGTTGCCATTGAATGTCACCAATTCAAGTTCAGCATCACCAATAGCAACCCATACAGGCGCATGATCAGAAACAGTGTTGCGCACGGCAATATGCTCACCCGGTAGCAGATTTGGAAAGCGGATGATGCCACTAGCGGTAATCGGCGCACTGTCGTCGTGCCAGATGTTGTCGTAGAGGTTGGTCCATATCCCGTTACTCATACCAAGTGTCGTAGCACCTTCGGTGATAGCGGGAGTAACACCAATTTTTAGCAGCGCTGACCAGCCTGAATGATCTGGCGGCAGGTTGAAGTCACCCATCAGCAGGCGTGGCGTATCCGGGTACACTTCTTCCAGCCACTGCCAATAGTCAGCCAATGCTTCAATTTCCGGTAGTCGGTCGCTGATGCTATCGCCGTACAACACATGCACTGTAGCAGCGGCAAATTGATGCCCATCCTCCAATGCGGTGAACTTGGCTGAATACGGCTCGCGGGCAAATACGTCGCGGCTATCAAGAAACACAACTGCGCCGCTGTCGTACTCAATTTCGCTTTCACGCCACAAAAAACCATAGTGCTCACGGTATGATGAGCGTCCCAAGTCATCGCTAGCCATGCTCGACCAATTCTCACCACTGACAGCCTCTACAGCCTCCTCTAGCTGTACAAGCGCCATAGGATCCATCAACTCCTGTACGGCCAGAAAATCAACATGTTGAGCGACATGAGCTACTTCCGCTATGGCTTTGTCGTTATTCCACCCCAAGTGGCGAATATTTTTTGCCGGAGCGCCCCAACCAGGCCTCCTGTCTGTCATTTAGAACGAAGCCACTTGGTATCAGTTAGACAGGTGCACCTACTACCTACGTCCCGCACCACGTTCCATCAACTCTCGCCTTCGTAAGCTGCTGGGACGCAGAAGGTGGAGGGAATACTGCAATCGCAATTGGTAATGTTTTGCAACATCCAGATTCAGCTGTACCGCCTAACTTCTGAGTAGCTCAGGGTTCGCTATTGGTGAGAGTATGAAACCAAGAAAAACCAGCCGACACTGTCAGCTGGCTCTTGTTGCATGAACTATCGGCTGATGCCGTAGCTCAGTCTTGAAGATATAAAGTACCTAACCAGGCTTATTGGCGAATACCTTCAAGCACAACATATAACTCGACTTCATGCATGACTTCGGGGAATTGGCTCATATCGATACCGTAATCAGCCAGCTCCAATGTGGTGCTCCCCTCGAAGCCTTGACGGTAGTTGCCCCAAGGATCTTCACCGCCACCAATATGCGTGACATCCAAGGTCACTTCCTGGGTCACACCATGTAGGGTCAGATCACCGGTCAGCTTACCTTGATCTTCGCTCGTAGGCTCGAAATCGGTTGATGCGAAGCTCGCCTGGGGGTACTCGGAAGCACTTAGAAAATCACCGCTGAGGATGTGCTTGTCCCGTTCGGCATGGCTGCTATTGAGGCTCTCCACATCGACATTGAGGTTGATGCTTGAGGCCTCTAGGTGTTTGGTCCCGTGAAGTAGTGGTTCGGGTCGTCAAAAAACCTCTCGGGCTCTTTCTGCCATTGCTCAAGGATGAATCCAATCGGTGTCTTGCCCTTGTGCGCCCTGAGTGGCCGGGCACTGTTATAAGCCCATAGATAGTCCTTCAGATGGGACTGCAACTGCTCCAGGGAGGTGTAATGGAACGCCCGGGTCGTCGCCTCCTTGATGGTGCGATTCATCCTTTCCACCTGCCCGTTGGTCCAGGGGTGGAAGGGCTTCGTCAGTCGGTGCTCGATGCCGTGGCGGTAACAGACGACATCGAAGATATGCGGTTTGTAGGCCTCTGTCCCGGCTTTCTTCGCGAACTGTACCCCGTTATCCGTCAACACCGTATGGGCGCGGTAAGGCAGGGTCTGCAGCGTGTCCTCGAGAAAGTCAGCGGCGATCTGCCTCGTCATCTTCCGGTATAGCTGTGCATGAACGAACTTGGACGTTCGATCCACGGCGACGAACAGGTAGGCCTTGCCCTCGCCGGTACGGATTTCGCTGATATCGATGTGCAGGTAGCCAATCGGGTAGCGCTTGAAGAGCTTCTTCTCGCGTTTCTGGTCGCCAGTCCTGGGTAACTGGCTGATGCCGTGCCGCTGGTAAAGCCGATGCAGACTCGAGCGGGTGAGCGAAGGGATCTGTCGTTGAAGTGCATGAAGGCAGTCATCGAGGGGCAGCAGGGTCTTCTGCCGGAAGGTAATGGCTGCAACTTCCTCCAGGGGCGTCAACGACGTGGAGCGAGGAGCACGGGGTCCCATACGCGTATCTTCAACGGTATCCCGGCTGCGCCACTTGCGTACGGTCTTGGGGTTGATGCCGTAGCGACGGCTCAGTGTCGCGGCCGACTCCGTCGATCGCTGTATTTCTGCTCGGATGGCGTGCGTGGTCGTGGCGCGTTGATGAAGAACCTGAGCCATGGATCATCCTCCGATAATGGTTCGTAAGGTAGACCATTACTCTTCGGGACCACACACGTAAGCCTTGTCTGCATGAAGCTTTCGAGGGCGCTGTCGAGGCCGCCCTGGTCGGCCCGACGACACTGGCTGCACGCTATCGAGCAAGGCCGCCAAAGGGACACTGTCGTTCATGTTGGCTCCCGATAGCAGAATGGCCAGAGGTACCCCCTGACGATCGGTCAGAAGATGGCGCTTTGTACCGGGTCTTCCTCTGTCTGTCGGGTTGGGGCCGATGGCTGAGCCCCCTTTTTTGCCTGTATGGATGCGCTGTCCATGCAAGCCCGCTCCCAGTCAAGCTGTTCAGCGTGGTGCAGGTGTTCCAGCAGTGTCCGATGTAAACGCTCCCAGACGCCCGCCTCGTGCCAGTCACGCAGTCGTCGCCAGCAGGTCACACCCGAGCCACAGCCCATCTCCTGGGGCAGCATCTCCCAGGGAATGCCCGAGCGCAGCACAAACAGGATGCCCGTCAAGGCTGCGCGATTGGAGATGGGAGGCCGGCCACCGCGTGGCCTGGGCGTCGGTGGTGGCAGCAGTGGCTCGACAATGGACCAGAGTTCGTCGGATACGATTTTCTTAGCCATACCGAAAATCTAGGAATGACTGAAGGGGTTTTCAAGGTTTTGAAAGGCACTCTTAGTCATTCGCATCTCTTTCACTCCTTTCACGCAATTAACCAATATCAATACTGAACAAAAGTCAAAATATTCCCACAATCTACCGCCATGAATCAAGCATAAAGACGTCCCACTTTCCCCCTTTACCCTTCTTCAGAAAATGGCTGTGCTTCCACACCCTTTAGGCCAACAACAATCAACCCCCCAATGTTCAGCGCCATTTCAGCTTGGCTGCGCAGACTGACAGCTGACAAGGGTCAAGAAAAGAATCCTTAACCACTTCCTCACTTTACCCTTGAGCAACCCATAGGTTGTATCCTGATAACAAGCTCGCATTCGCAACGTGGCGATAGGTTGACGGCAGACGGCAAAGGACAGCGACGATGAACAGGCTGGTGCTGTTCATGCCACAGGCAGGAATCACCTGAAGCCCCCTCTTCTGAGCTGCACAGGCTATAGTGCCTGGGCTCATAGAATCACCGCAGCACCGTTGACTACACGGTAGAGGCAGGAGAGCCAGACGACTACCGAGGGGCCGCACTGGATTCCACCCACCGAAGACGTGGATCCCGTGTGTGGCAAAACCGTCAGTACCGAACAGGCCAAGCCGAGTGTTCACGATGGCCATGACTACTTTTTCTGCTCCCGTGACTGCCATTGAGGACGAGCAGGACAAAACATGCGCCGCTGTGGGTGCTCGGCGTGAAGGTGCCACTGGCGATTGCCACCGCCCTGGGGCTTCGTCCACTGAAGCAGGCACAGCATGAGGAAAGCGCTCGGGCTTTGATGGCATCTGCCAGCCGGCTGTCATTCATCCCCAAGGAGGCCGAGTGGGTGCAACGACAAGCATGGGAGATCGGGATTGGAAAACATGGCCAGGCAGAAGAAGCCGGAAGACGGCGCCCCTTCCCGCTTATCCCAAGCCTCGAGGCGGCGCATCCTGTGTGGCGTTGGGCTGCTTGCCGCCTTCCTTGCCACCACCCTGCTGCTGTGGCGCACCGGGACGCTGGAAACCCTGCTGACCGGCGACACCCTCGAGCAGGCAGTGATACGGCTTGGCCCGTTGGGGCCGGTCCTGGTCATCGGCCTGATGACCCTGGCCATCGTCATGAGCCCGATTCCCAGCGCCCCGATAGCGCTTGCCGCCGGCGCGGCCTATGGCCATGCCTGGGGGACGCTCTATGTCGCCATCGGCTCCGGCACGGGGGCGCTGATCGCCTTCTCCATTGCCCGCCTGCTGGGATATGACGCCCTGAGGACCTGGTTGGGCGTGCGCCCTACTCCAAACCTGCTACACCGTTTCATCGGCTCGCAGAATGCCCTGATGGTCGCGGTTTTCGCGACCCGGCTGATGCCGTTCCTGTCCTTCGACGTCCTCAGCTACGCGGCCGGCCTCACCCCCCTCAAGGCCTGGCGCTTTGCCGTCGCGACGCTGCTCGGGATCATTCCGGCGAGCTTCCTGCTGGCGCATTTCGGTGACGAGCTCGCCTCCAGCGATCTGCGCCGCGCGGGCCTCACGGTGCTCGCGCTCGGCACCATCACCCTGCTCCCCCTGGCCTGGAAGGCGGCTCCGGCGCGCTATCGCGCGACCGTAAGGCGCTGGCTGCATCTCGGGTAGCCGAGTCTCAGCCCCGCCAAGCGCCCTGCTTGAAGCGTCAATGATGGGGTTCTGGCATGGGGTACGGGGACGCCTAACCCGGCATGCCTAGCCGACATCCCAATGACATGACGCCCCAACAGGCTCCGCCCATTCAGGGTTGGTTCAGCTTTGCCATCTAGGCTAGGGGTGAGCCTCACAAAACCGGAAATTGCATGACATCGATCAAGGTTCGGAGCTATCCGCAACCCTGGTGCTCCCCACTCGCTTGACCTTTGCGTTACCCAAGGGCTTTAGGCTTCGAGCAAATCGGCGGCTTCCCAGCGTCCAGGTATCGCCAGAGGCCTAGGGCCGGCGACGGCATCAAGGATGCCCTGGGCCGAAGGGGGAGTAGATCAGTATCGTCATTGCGATCAGCTCGGTGTCGGTGGCGGGCAATGCTCCGCACTTCCACCAGATGTGGATCTACCCGTGCATGACGAAATGGCAGAAGGGAGAGTTTCGTATGTCAAAGAACGAACACCGCCTCGGCGTCTCCGAGGTCAATCTAGTGACTCGCAAGCTGAAGCTCGAGCCCTGCGATCAGGATGAGTTACGCGTCGCCATGGACGAGATCGATGGGCTATACGGGCTCGAGCGAGTCACCTATGACACCGAGAAGCACAAGCTCAGTATGGCCTATGATGCGACGCGGCTGTGCATCGACCATATCGAGGCGATCCTCGCCTGGCACGCCATCGAGATCAGCCATGGCTGGTGGACGCGCTTCAAGGAAGACCACTACCGGTTCGTCGACCAGAACATCAAGGACAATGCCAGCAAGGAGCCATGGAGTTGCCATTGACTGCTCTCTTCATCGCCGCCGCAGCCATGTCGTTCGGCTCGGTATCGGTGATACGACACTCCCTGCGCTCGAGCCAAATGAGGATCTGACCACGAGGTCTGTCGATGGCTATTGATCGATGTCGATCTCATCGACGTTTTCCATAGCCCCGACCGTCTGCTGACGGTCGCCCACGCCCCACAGGGGCCTCAATACTTAGGACATGTCTCTCATGAAGAACTCTCTGCACAGTTCTTGGCTGGCTAGTCTCATGGCCGGCATCGCCCTCGCAGCCTCAACGACCGCCCTGGCGGCGAGCGACCGGGCCTTCGTGCCGATGGGGACGGCAGATGCCGTGGGTATCATCGACCTGGAGCGTCAGGAGGTGATATCGACCGTGACCGATACGATCAATACGCACGGCTCCGCCCTCACTCCTGACGGACGACACCTCATCGTGGGGAGCCTTTCCCCGCAGGATGCCGGTCGCGAGATCGTTCGTCCCGAGGGGGTGACGGAAGACGAGCACGCGGCCCATCATGGCGATGGCGCAACGACCTCCCCGGAGGAAGCGAGTACCGGCCTGCTCTACGTCGTCGACACGGCCACGAGCCGCATCGTCAGAACCCTGGAAGTGCCAGGGGCCGTGCATCATGTGCTGGTCACGCGAGACGGGCGTCATGCCGTCTCGACCCACCCCACGGGCGGAGGCATCAGCATGGTGTCGCTGGATAGCGGCCAGGTCATCGCCTCCCTGGCCACGGGGCCGAATCCGAACTACCTGGTTCAGCACGAGGAGGGGGGTAGCATACTGGTCAGCAACGCCGGTAACGGCACCATCAGCGAGGTGGATCCTCAGCACTGGTTCGTGCGGCGCAACATGCGCGTCGGCGGGAACCCGGAACACATGGTGCTCTCGAAGGACGGTAAATCCCTCTACGTCAACGATCATGCCGGGGGCCGCGTCCTGGCGGTGGATCTGACGACAGGCAGTGTGGCGGAGGATTATGAGATCGGCACGGCGCCTCACGGCATCGACCTGAGTCCGGATGGCCAGACGCTCTATGCGACGAGTCAGGGCGACAACCGCCTCGTCAGGATCTCCCTCGAGGAGGGCACACGGCATGCCGCCGAGCTGGCACCGGCCCCCTACCATCTCGCCGTTTCGCCCACCGATGGGCGGGTGCTGGTCACCAGCCGCGACGAACCCCACCTGTGGATCATCGCCCCGGACACCCTCGAGGTGTTGCAGACCGTGGAGCTGGGGGGCATCGGTCACCAGATATCTCTCGGGGCATCGCCTTCCAGGTGAACCAATGAGTTGGTGACCGCGAAGTCTGCTTCCGCACCTAGGCCGGCGACCCTGACGATCGCCGGCCGATAGCCATTCCCTTCATTTCACCCAGGTAGAAGCTCTGTGGAAACGCTCTCCTCCATCGGCCTGATCGGCGCCCTCTTCGGCGGGCTGCTGTCGTTCTTCTCGCCCTGCACCCTGCCCTTGCTGCCCGCCTATCTGTCGGTGGTCACCGGCGGCAGTGCCGGCAAGGCGGATCGGCGCTTCGAGGCGTTGCTGCTCAGCACCTTCTTCGTCTTCGGCTTCAGCGTGGTCTTCATCCTGATGGGCCTGGGGGTCACCAGCATCGGCCAGCTGCTGCGTGGTTATCGCCAGGAGCTCAACTGGATCACCGGCAGCATCGTCATCGTGCTCGGCCTATTCATGACGGGCGTGTTCCGGCTGCCCGTCCTGCAGCGCAGCTTTCAGTGGTCGCCCGAGCTGAGAGGGGGCTCTCCCATGGCGGCGACCTTCTTCGGCATCTCCTTCGCCATCGGCTGGACGCCCTGCATCGGCCCGATCCTGGGGGCGATCCTGATGGCCACCTCGACCACCGCCAATGCCCAGGCCGGCATGCTCTACCTGGCGACCTACTCCCTGGGCCTGGCCCTGCCCTTCCTGGCCAGCACCCTGCTGCTCAACAGGTTCAGCCACTACCGGGGCCGCCTCGGTAAGTGGAGTGCCTATGCCCGACCAGTCGCCGGAGTGATCCTTATCCTCATGGGGTTGCTGATCGTCTCCGGGACGCTCACCCGGCTCTCCAGCATCCTGGTGGACTGGTTTCCGGCCCTGGCCACAATCGGCTGAGGGCGTTGATCGACATCCAACCGTCGAGTCTCCTGCGACTTCTCAACGTATCGCCCCACGTGTTCCGTGTCAGACGGCGGCACCTCTGCCGGGGAGAAGCACTCGTCATGCCCCGGTGCATGGGCAGATGAGGGTCAATCCAGCACGATCAGATGATTGGGCAGTTCGTTGCGCTCGTGGGTGGCTGGTACCTGCTCCTTGAGATGTTCGCCGCATGCCTCGATGCACGCCAGGAAACCCCGCAGGGTCTCACCTGCCTTCACCTGCTGGGTGAACGCCGCCACGATGGATTGCCAGGTCTCGTCGCTGATACGTGCCGAGATGCCCCGGTCAACCAGGATTTCCACATACCGCTCGGCTTCGGAGACGAAAATCAGCATCCCCGTTCCCCCCTCGGTGTGGTGCAGCTCCTGTTCCAGGAACTGCCGCCGGGCGAGGTTGGCCGCCCGCCAATGACGAACCGATCGCGGGATCAGCCGGGTGGTGATGGCGGGGATGCGAAACACCAGTCCCAGCACGATGAAGGTCGCCCACTGCACCAGCGTCAGCTCGTAGGCCGTCAACCAGCCGGGAAAGTAATTGACCGCACCCGGTACCACCAGGGCCAGCAGGCCGGCCCAGAGCAGCGGGATATAGGCATAGTTGTCCGCTCGCGGAGCCAGCACGGTGACCAGCTCGGCATCGGTGTCGCGTTCGACCCGATGAATCGCCTCGGCTACCTGGCGTTGCTCGTTTTCACTCAGTAAGGCCATGGGGGTTGTGATCTCCGAATCCTGATTGTCATGTCGGTGTCGCCACCGGCGGGAAGGCTGGCTTACCAGCCGCCGGAAGCGCCGCCGCCACCGAAGCCGCCGCCGCCACCGCCGAAGCCGCCGCCTCCGCCGAAACCACCCCGCCGCCGCCGCGCGACCTGCCGCCGAGCGCACCGCCCAGCAACATGCCGGCCAGCAGGCCGCCGCGACCGCCCCGTACCAGCGTCATGACGATGACGAACATCACGAAGAAGAGAATCGATGCCGGTCCTTCAGGTCCCTGTTCCCGAGCCGGGGCGCTGGCGGTGGCACTGGTGTCCATGGGCTCGCCACCCAGCACCTGGATCATCGCCTCCACGCCCTCGGTGATGCCGCGGGCGTAGTCGCCCTCACGGAAGGCCGGCGTCAGGGTCTGGTTGATGATCACCGAGGACTGGGCGTCGGTCAGTCGACCCTCGAGGCCATAGCCGACCTCGATGCGCACCTTGCGCTCCTTCGGCGCGACGATCAGCAGGGCGCCGTTGTCCTCCTCTTGCTGGCCGATGCCCCAGTGGCGCCCCAGCTGATAGCCATACTCCTCGATGGTGACGCCCTGCAGGTCCGGCAGGGTGGCCACCACCAGTTGCTCGGTGGTGGCTTCTTCGTGGGCCGCGAGCCTCTCGCTCAGGCGTGATTCGGTGGCCGGATCCAGCAGCCCGGCCTGGTCCACCACACGACCGGTCAATTCGGGAAAGTCGAGTTCCTGTTCCTCAAGCTCCTGGGCCTGGAGGCCTTGTGCCTGAAGGCCGAGGCCCCCCGACAGCAGCAGCGCCAATAGCGGGATGCGCAGAAGATCGCTCATTCAAACTCCACCTGGGGGGCCTGGTCCGCGTTCTCGGTCGTGGCTTCGAAGGTCTCGCGCAGCGGCATGTCGCTGTAGAGGATGCTGTGCCACAACCGCCCGGGGAAGGTGCGGATCTCGGTGTTGTAGCGCTCGACCGCGGTGATGAAGTCGCGCCGCGCCACGGCGATGCGGTTTTCCGTACCCTCCAGCTGGGACTGCAGGGCCAGGAAGTTCTGATTCGACTTCAGGTCGGGATAGCGCTCGGACACCGCCATCAAGCGGCTCAGTGCCCCGGTGAGTTGCTGCTGGGCCTGCTCGAACTGGCGCAGCTTTTCCGGGTCGTCGAGCGACTCGGCGTCGATCTGGATGGACGTGGCCTTGGCCCGCGCCTCCACCACGGCGGTCAGGGTCTCCTGCTCCTGGCGGGCAAAGCCCTCGACCGTCTCGACCAGGTTGGGCACCAGGTCCGCGCGTCGCTGGTACTGGTTCTCCACCTGCGCCCAGGCCGACTTCACCTGTTCGTCATAGGTGGGGATGTTGTTGACGCCGCAACCCGTCAACAGCATCGCCATGATCAGCACAAGGACAAACCGCCAGACGCGAGGGTCGGGAAGCGTGGTGTATCTCGTCAGCATGGGGTCAGTCATCCCTGTCATTGCGAATCGATGAGGTCCAAGGTACAGCTCAGCTTGATGCGAAGGAAGCGATGCCATGCCGCCACGAAGCCGACAACGTACATCAGGCCATACCAGTGAATCTGCACCGGCCCGATGGCGATGGCAACCGGATCGATCTGAGGATACTGCAACCGAGGTTTGCAGCGCCATCTGACTTGATCTGGATCAATCGACAGGATCCGGTTCTGGGCTATATGGTGGGGACATAACCTGCCACAGGAGCCCTGCAACATGGCCAGGCATGCCCTCTTTCCCAAGCATTCCACGCGGCCTGACGTCGCCTGGCCGCGCCTTGGGATGGGCATCCTGCTGGGCATGGTGCTGGTGCTTCTCTTCAGTGCCGCCACGGCGGCGCCTGTGCCTTCCTCGACCGCGTTTGGCCAGGTTGGCGTCGAGTTTCTCTCGGACACGCACTCGAGCGCCGAACGCATCGACACGGAACACCCTCGGCCGCGCTGCCACCATGGCGCTCGCCATGCCAGCAGTGCCCTGTTGCGCCTGGAACGCCAGGACCTCGAGTGCAAGCTTCTTCCCTTGAGCATGGCTGCCCCGACCATAGCGCCCCGGGTTGTCACCGCCAGCGGCACGCCACGTGCCCTTCCCGCCCCTTCTCCGGTTGCAGTCTACCTGTTGAGCCAACGCTTCAGAGTCTAAGTCATCCCCATTTCCCCAGCCCCACGACTCCAGACGGATACGCGGGGAGATAACTCGTGCCCGCCCTCGTATCGAACCAGGCGACTGCCGGAGTGGCCGCTGTGCGTGCAGAGACTCTTCCCACCAGACTTATCAGCATCTCGAGCTATAAACCACTGCCAGGCGTCGGGGTGCTTCGCTTTTCAGCGTCAATTCAGTTTCGTTGCGTATGCTTTGAGACACTCCGCGAAACCGAGAGGCGTAGGGCAGCGACTCCGGCCTTGACCATTGTGTCACACATAGGCTCTAGCCTTTCTCTGGACAGCTTCTCGGCATAACGAAGAAGGCGGCCGATATGACACGGGTCCCGATAATGAAATAGCAGGAGAGAGTCCATGAACGAGCTCGTATATTTCATGCTCTGGGCGGGAATCATCTTTCTGATGATGCGCTTCGGCTGCGGTGCTCACGTGATGGGTCATGGTCGTGGCAAGGCCAAGCATGGCGAGGGGGCATCAGAGAGGCAGGCGACCACCGAGAGCCTGCGCTGGATTCCGCCAGCCGAGGACGTCGATCCCGTCTGTGGCAAGACCGTCAGCACCGAAAAGGCCAAGTCGAGCGTCCACGAGGGCCATGTCTATTACTTCTGCTCACGTGACTGCCGAGAACGCTTCGAGGCCGCGCCCGAGCAATATCTCGCCGCTGAAGCCATGAGCCCGCCCGCCCAGCCGGAGAATGAACATGCCTGATGCCGATGTTCCGCCGACAGCCAAGCCGCATTACGGAACCCGCTTGCCGGTTCAAGCCGTGCCGCGGATCCCGGTGATCGCACTGGGTATGAGCCTGGGGCTGTTTCTGGCCGTGACCTTCATCCTGTGCGTCGGCTTCGGCCTGCTGTTTCCCGACCGGGCGATGTATGAGAGCTGGCTGCGCCTGCTGCCTGGCTTCACCTGGTTGAGTTGGCCAAGCTTCTTCCTGGGCCTGGCTGAAAGCTTCGGCTACGGCTGGTACGTGGCCCTGGTCTTCGGCCCGCTCTACAACTTCTTTGTCACACGCCTCAACCGGCGCAGCGGAGCGTAGGCCATGAACGAATCCCTCAACCATACCGGCGCCTGGGGCCTCGCGCTGATCGTCATCGTCTTGGTGTCCTGGTTCTTCTATCGCTATTTCGCACCGAAGAACTGGCGCGAATGGACCGGTGCCGGCGCGGTGCAGGCCTTTATCATCGCGCTTTACGCCGAGATGTATGGCTTTCCGCTCACTATCTATCTGTTGGTGCGTTTCTTCGGTCTGGATAGCGAGTATGTCAGCGCCAGCCTCTGGTCGACGCTGGTGGGGCTGGGAGAAACCGGCATGCTTGTCTCCATGCTGCTTGGCTACGGGCTCGCGTTTACCGGCATCGGGATCTTTATCCAGGGCTGGCGGCAAGTCTACAAGGCACGGCGCGAGAACCACCTGGTGACCGGCGGACTCTATTCCCTGGTACGGCATCCCCAATACACCGGCTTGTTCATCGCCTTGTTCGGCGAAGGTGTGGTGCATTGGCCGACACTATTCTCGATCGGCCTGTTTCCAGTGATCGTGCTTGCCTATACCTGGCTGGCCCACCGCGAGGAACGGCAGATGCTGGCCTGGTTCGGTGACGCCTATCGCGCCTACCAGCGGCGGGTGCCGATGTTCATTCCTCGCTGGGGACAGTGGCGGAAGCTAGCGGGTAGCTCACGCAATACTCACGATGAGCCGGGGGTTCACTGACATCCTGGATTCACACATCAACACACGCGGGCGGCGTTGATTTCATCCCACTGAAGATGCCGAACGTTGACCGGGATCAAGAGCCGCATGCTTTCACCTCATATTATCTTGACCCTTGGGTCTCCCACAGGTTATAGCCTGATATCAGGATGATTCAACTTGAAAGGAGATCCGACCATGTGGGACGACATGACGGCGTATATGGGGAGTTACGGCTGGGGACATATGCTCTTCGGCGGGGTCATGATGGTGTTGTTCTGGGGCGCCGTCATTGCCTTGGCCGTTCTCCTGGTGCGTGGCCTGACCCGAGGCCGGGGCGAGCCATTTTCTCAACGGCGGCCAACGGCCCTGGACCTTCTTCAAGAACGCTACGCCCGGGGAGAAATCGACCGCGAGGAGTACGAGCAACGCAAGCGCGATCTTCTGCTTTGATCGCACCTCCTGATTATTGGATACGGCACTATTAGTTTCGACCCTATCGAGATAGGGCCACGAGGTTGAATCAAGACGCGGAAGCGACGGAGACGATTCCATGACGCAACACCAACACGACCATTGTCACGGGCATGCCTCGCACGAGGCACCGACACGAGGCAGCGGCGATACGGACCAACACGCCGCCGGCAGCCAGGGTGGCGCCCAATACACCTGCCCGATGCACCCGGAGGTCGTCTCCGACCAGCCGGGTGACTGCCCCAAGTGCGGCATGCACCTCGTGCCCGTGGGAAGCGACGACTCGCAGACGCATGACGGGCATGGTCATGGGGCCTCCGCGCCGGCCCACGGCGGCAAGTACGACAAGGTGCCGGCCGGGCATGCCGGTGCCATCTACACCTGCCCGATGCACCCCGAGGTGCGGCAAACCGACCCCGGTGCCTGCCCGCTGTGTGGCATGGGACTGGAGCTTGAATCGGCGGCCGTCGGCGATGAGGGGCCGAATCCCGAGCTGGTCGATTTTACCCGACGCTTCTGGGTCGCGGCCGTGCTCACGCTTCCGGTCCTGATTCTGACGATGAGCCCCTACCTGGGCCTCGGGGCCATTCGCGACTTCTTCGGTGAACGCAACGCGATGTGGATCGAGCTGGTGCTCAGCACGCCGGTGATCCTGTGGTCGGGCTGGCCGTTCTTCGTGCGCGGCTACAACTCCTTCCGCACCATGAACCTCAACATGTTCAGCCTGATCGGCATGGGGGTCGGCGCGGCCTATCTGTTCAGCATCGTGGCGGTGCTGGTGCCGGGCGTCTTCCCCGACGGCTTTCGCCGGGAAGACGGCTCCGTCGGAGTCTACTTCGAGGCCGCAGCGGTAATCGTAACCCTGGTCCTGCTAGGCCAGGTGATGGAGCTGCGCGCTCGCGAGGGCACCGGCAAGGCGATCCGGGCACTGCTCGACATGGCCGCCAAGACCGCGAGGGTGATCCGGCCCGACGGCAGCGAAGAGGAGATACCGCTGGAAGACGTGCAGGTCGGCGATCACCTGCGGGTGCGCCCCGGCGACAAGGTACCGGTGGACGGCATGGTGGTCGAGGGCCGCTCCTCGATCGACGAGTCGATGATCTCCGGCGAGCCGGTACCGGTGGAGAAGGTCCAAGGCGACCAGGTCACGGGGGCCACGATCAACGGCACCGGCAGCCTGGTCATGGAAGCCACCCGCGTCGGCGCCGACACCATGCTCAGCCAGATCGTCGAGATGGTGGCCGCTGCCCAGCGCTCGCGCGCACCGATTCAGAAATTCGCCGACAAGGTGGCGGGCAAGTTCGTGCCCGCGGTGATCGGCGTCGCCATTCTCTCCTTCATTAGCTGGGCGATCTGGGGTCCGGCGCCGGCGCTGTCCTATGCGCTGGTCTCGGCGGTGGCGGTGCTGATCATCGCCTGCCCCTGTGCGCTGGGCCTGGCCACGCCGATGTCGATCATGACGGCCACCGGGCGCGGCGCGCAGGCCGGCGTACTGATCAAGAATGCCGAGGCGCTGGAACGTTTCGCCAAGGTCGATACGCTGATGGTCGACAAGACCGGCACCCTGACCGAAGGCAAGCCGAAGCTGGTGGCGGTGCTGCCCGAGGAAGGGCATGACGAGGCCGAGGTGTTGCGCCTGGCGGCCAGCCTCGAGAAAGGCTCCGAGCACCCACTGGCCGAGGCCATCGTCGCCGGCGCCGAGGAGCGCGGCGTGTCCCTCGCCGATGCCACCGATTTCGAAGCCGTGACTGGCATGGGCGTCAAGGGGGTCGTGGACGGCAAGTCGGTGGCCCTCGGTAACGCCAAGCTGATGGCCGAACTGGGCCTCGATGGCGGCCGGATCTCCGAGACCGCGAACGCCCGCCGCGATGAAGGCGAAACGGTGATGTTCGTCGTGCTCGATGGCCAGATCGCCGGCCTGGTCAGCGTCGCCGACCCAGTGAAGGCAACCACGCCCGATGCCCTGAAGGCGCTGCACCGGCTGGGCTTTCGCATCATCATGGCCACCGGCGACAACGAGCGCACGGCCAAGGCGGTGGCCGACCGGCTGGGCATCGACGAGATCCGTGCCGACGTGCTGCCCGAGGACAAGGCGCGCATCATCCGTGAATTGCAGGAACAAGGCCGCAAGGTGGCCATGGCGGGCGACGGGGTGAACGACGCCCCCGCCCTCGCCCAGGCCGATGTGGGCATCGCCATGGGCACCGGCGCCGACGTGGCGATCGAAAGCGCCGGCTTCACCCTGGTCAAGGGCAACCTGGATGGCATCGTCCGTGCCCGCAAGCTATCGCTGGCCACCATGCGCAACATCAAGCAGAACCTGTTCTTCGCCCTGGTCTACAACGGGGCCGGCGTACCCATCGCCGCCGGGATTCTCTATCCGTTCTTCGGCATCCTGATCGGCCCAATCTTCGCTGCCTTCGCGATGAGCGCCTCCTCGCTGTCGGTGGTGATGAACTCGTTGCGCCTGCGCCGAGTGAGGATCGGATCATGAATGACGAAAAGGGGTGGCTGGAGCGAGGACCAAGCAAGGGCACCTTCTGGCTCATGGCAGCGCTCGCCCTGGCGGTGATGGGCTTCCTGCTCTGGGAGGAGCACAGGGTGCACCTGCTCGGCGCCCTGCCCTGGGTGATCCTGCTCGCCTGCCCGCTGATGCATGTGTTCATGCATGGCGGTCATGGTGGGCACGGATCGGACAGCGATCACAAGGCAACGCACAAGGAGGAACGCGATGAGTAGCGAGGTGCCATCCTATGGCCTGTGGGGCTTGGTGATTCTCAACTCGGCGATCTTCATCTTCTTCGCCTTCAGCTTCTTCAAGCCGCAGACGCGCCGGGACTGGCGCTCGCTCGGGGCCTTCAGCGCCTTCCTGGTGGCGTTGTTCACGGAGATGTACGGCTTTCCGCTGACCCTCTACTTCCTCTCCGGCTGGTTGCAATCACGCTTCCCTGAGGTGGACTGGTTCAGCCACGATGCGGGGCACCTGCTGGAGATGCTGTTCGGCTGGCAGGCCAACCCCCACTTCGGGCCCTTCCATCTGCTCAGCATGGTGTTCATCGCCGCTGGGTTCTGGCTCATCGCCGCCGGTTGGCGAGTGCTCTATGCCGCCCAGCAACGGGGAGAGCTGGCCACCAGCGGACTGTACGCCCATGTCCGGCATCCGCAGTACGCCGGCTTCGTGTTGGTGATGACCGGCTTCCTGCTGCAGTGGCCCACCCTGCTGACCCTGATCATGTTCCCGGTATTGGTGTGGATGTACTCACGACTGGCGATCCACGAAGAGCGCGAGGTAGCGCGCCAGTTCGGCGACAAATGGCAGACCTACGCGGCCAGCACGCCGCGATTCATTCCGCGTCTACGAGCCACTCACCCCAGTGGCCAGCGCCCCTAGGGACACCAGTCGGGAGCCAATCATGACGACTGCGGCACAGCAGGGGGTCGAAGAGCGCACGGCGGGTCTCGTAACCGTCGGAGCCTTGCTCGCGGCGTTGATACTCGCCAACTCACCACTGCGCGAGTTTTACCAACTGCTCCACCACACCCCCGTGTCGGTGCAGGTAGGCGCCCTGGGCATCGACAAGCCGCTGATCCTGTGGATCAACGACGGGTTGATGGTGTTCTTCTTCCTGCTGATGGGGGTTGAGCTCAAGCGCGAGATGCTCGGCGGCCTGTTGGGCTCGATCCAGCAGGTGGCACTCCCCGGTATCGCCGCGGTCGGCGGCATGCTACTGCCGGCACTGATCTATCTGTTGGTCAATGGTACCGAGGGTATCGCCGCCCATGGCTGGGCCGTGCCCACCGCAACCGATATCGTGCTGGCCCTGGCGGTGCTCTCGCTGTTCGGCAAGCGCGTGCCCCCGGCCTTGCGGGTGTTCCTGATGGCCCTGGCGGTATTCGACGATCTTGGCGCCATCGTGATCATCGCGCTGTTCTATACCGAGCGCCTCGCCGGCGAGGCACTGCTCATCGCCGGCATTGCCCTCGCTGGCCTCACGGTTCTCAATCGCTTTCGGGTCACGCGTGCCATGCCTTACGTACTGCTGGGGCTAGTGCTGTGGGTCGCGGTACTCAAGTCCGGGGTTCACGCCACCCTGGCCGGGGTCGTGATCGCCCTGGCTATCCCCGCGAAGACACGGGACGGCCACCAGGAAGGCTCTCCACTCAATCGCACCTACCATGACCTGAGGCGTTGGGTCACCTTCGGCGTCGTGCCCGTGTTCGCTTTCTTCAACGCAGGGATCGCGGTGGGAGCAGGAGGCGAGGGCTTCGGCAACGTCTTCCTCGGCGTCGCCTTCGGGCTCTTGCTGGGCAAGCAGTTGGGAGTGTTCTCTTTCGCCTGGCTGGCGATCCGGCTGCGCCTCGCGCCGCTGCCCGCGGGCGTTCGGTGGCGCCACCTCTACGGGGTGGCCGTGCTGGCGGGTATCGGGTTCACCATGAGCCTGTTCATCGCCGGGCTCGCCTTCGATACCCCGGCGGCCCTGACCGCGGCCCGCCAGGGCGTGTTACTCGCCTCAGCCGTCGCGGCGCTGGTCGGCGCTGCGGTGCTGGCGGCGACGCTGCCCCGGCAGTCTGCACCACCGGCGGAGGATTCGACTATCGATCCTGGGAGGTTGTCATGAAACGCAGACGCTTTCTCGTCGGCGCGACGGTGGTGGTCGGCGGCGTCGGGGCGGCCTTCACGGCGGTGCCGTTCATTGCCTCCTGGCAGCCCAGTGCGCGCGCCAGGGCCGCCGGCGCCCCCATCGAGGTCGACGTCGACAAGCTGGAGCCGGGGCAGCAGCTGACCGTGGAATGGCGCGGCAAGCCCGTCTGGGTCTTGCGCCGCACCCCGGCGATCCTCGAGCGCCTGGCGACACTGACCGACTCCGACCGGCTCCGCGATCCCCTCGCCGAGGTGGAATCACAGCAGCCGACCTATATCACCGGGCCACTGCGCTCGCTCGAGGAGGAGTATCTGGTGGTCATCGCCATCTGTACCCACCTCGGCTGCGTGCCCCTGTTTCGACCGGAGCCAGGCTCGGTCGGCGACGACTGGCCGGGCGGCTACTTCTGCCCCTGCCACGGTTCCAAGTTCGACTTCGCCGGCCGCGTGTACAAGGCGGTGCCGGCGCCGACCAACCTGGAGGTTCCGCCGTACCGCTTCCTGTCCGAGTCCCGGGTCGAGATCGGCGTCGACCCGAAGCCCACGACATCCTGACACCGAGAGGTAATCCACCATGACCGCCAAGACATCGACCACCAAGGCCCCCGCGGCGCGTAAAGCCCCGCGCAAGCGCCAACCCACCGCCCCACCAGAGATGGCCGCCCCGATGACCGTACCCGAGCCCGAAGAGGGCCTCCTCCCGAGCCACCCGGCGACGGAACTGCTCGCCTACCAGACCGACCTGTGGCGGCGCGGCCTGCGCTACCTGGATACCCTGCGTGAGCGCGCGGACAACATGCTCGAGCATGAGCAGGCGGGCAAGCCGCCACTGCTCGACTTCGATTACGAGATGCTCGTGGATGGCCGTCGACTAGCGCGCCCCGCCAACTATGCCCTGCTGCGCATCACCCGCGTGGGGGATGACTGCCTGGAGGACTGCCTCGACGAGACTAGGCCGCCGGTGATGATCGTCGACCCGCGTGCCGGCCACGGCCCAGGCATCGGCGGCTTCAAGCGCGACTCCGAGGTCGGCATGGCACTGCATGAGGGGCACCCGGTCTACTTCGTGATCTTCTTCCCCGAGCCCGTCCCCGGCCAGACCCTGGAGGACGTGCTGCACGTCCTGCGGCGCTTCGTCGAGACGCTGGCCGAGCGCCATCCCGGCAAGCCGCCGGTGCTCTACGGCAACTGCCAGGCGGGCTGGGCCATCGCCCTGCTCTCCGCCGACTGCGAGGGCTTGGTGGGGCCGGCGGTGCTCAACGGCTCGCCGCTCTCCTACTGGTCGGGTGAATCCGGCGTCAATCCCATGCGGCTGGCCGGTGGGCTGCTGGGCGGCGCCTGGCTGACGCACCTGGCGGCGGACCTGGGCGATGGCCGCTTCGATGGCGCCCACCTGGCCGCCAACTTCGAATCCCTCAAGCCGGCCAATACCCTGTGGCAGAAGGACTATCGGTTGTTCGCCGACATCGACGGCCAGCGCGAGCGCTTCCTCGAGTTCGAGCGCTGGTGGACGGGGTTCTATAGCCTGAGCAAGGAAGAGATCACCGCCATCGTCGAGAACCTCTTCGTCGGCAACCGGCTCGAACGCGGGGAGCTGCAGGTCTGCCCGGGCTGCACCGTCGATCTCAAGCGCATCCGCAACCCCCTGGTGATCTTCGCCTCCAGCGGTGACAACATCACCCCGCCCCATCAGGCGCTCAACTGGATCCCCGCGGTCTACCCCGATACCGCGGCACTCAAGGCCGCCGACCAGCGCATCGTCTACCTGCTCAATCCCCACGTCGGGCATCTGGGCATCTTCGTCTCCTCCAAGGTGGCGCGCCTCGAGCACCGAGCGATCCTCGAGAGTGTAGGCGATCTCAACGATCTTGCCCCCGGGCTCTACGAGATGAAGATCGACAACCCCACCGGCGATCCCGATTGCCACAAGCCCCAGTTCCAGGTGCGGTTCGAGGAACGCCGGGTGGAGGACCTAGATTACCCCTCTCAGGCACCGGCGTTCGAGCAGGTGCGCGCACTTTCCGAGCACAATGTGGCCCTCTACGAGACCTTCGTCGGCCCCTGGGTGCGGCTGTACACGACCCCTTGGACGGCCGAGATGCTGCGTCAATTGCATCCTGCGCGGACCAGTCGGCTGATGTTCTCGGAACGCTTCGCTCCCTGGATGAAAGGCGTGAAGTGGCTGGCCGAGATGGCGGAGACCATGCCGACGCCGGTCGATAGCAGCAGCCCCTATCGGCAATGGGAGACGTTGATGAGCGATTCAATCGCCTCGACGCTGGAACTGGCCGGCACGACTCGCGATAGCGTTTTCGAGATGGCATTTGGAACGCTCTATGCCGGGCCCTGGGCAGGTATGGCATGGGTAAAGACAAGCAACGATTGAGAGAAAGATCTTCATTCACGAAAGGTCGGGAGGCCTACCATGCATCAGGAACATCGTCTTGGCGTCAGCGAAGCCAACCTAGTTACTCGGAAACTGAAGCTCGAGCCCTGCAGCCAACGAGAGCTCGAGATAGCGCTCCAGGAAATCGATCAGCTTTATGGACTCGACAGCGTGGCTTTCGATGAAAATAAGCGAATGCTTCGTCTGGCTTACGATGCATCGCGTATTTGTATCGAATGCGTCGAAGAGGTTCTGACAAGACATTCGATCGACATCAGCCACGGCTGGTGGAACCGCTTCAAGGAAGATCACTACCGGTTCGTCGACCAAAACATCAAGGACAATGCCGCCAAGGATCCCTGGAGTTGTCATTGATCCTTGTCTCGTCCAAGACAGAGCAATCGTTTATCAGGAGGTCAGTCAATGTCGACGATGCCAGCCATTCTGGTGGTCAACTGTGGCTCATCCAGTCTGAAGTTTGCCGTGTTTGGTCTGGCTAATGGCCTCAACCGTCAGTGGTGGGGAGCGGCCAGTGGCATCGGTACCGAGCAGGGACGGCTTCGCGTGATGGAAGCCCGGGGGCAAGTACTCGCAAATAGCGATGTGCGGCTCGCGGATCATGCGGCGGCCATCGCCCACCTCGGCGAGGTCCTGCATCAGCAAGGCGAAGGACTCCACCTGGTGGGTATCGGCCATCGAGTGGTTCATGGTGGGCCGGACTGCGACTGTTCGCAGCGCGTCGACGACGCGCTGCTACGCCGCCTAGAAACGCTGATCCCGCTGGCCCCGCTGCATCTGCCGCACAACCTGGCCGGCATCACCGCCATGCGTGCGCATTTCCCCGATGTGCCCCAACTCGCCTGCTTCGATACGGTGTTCCATCATGGCCTACCCGCGGTCGCCCGACACACCGGGCTGCCGCGCGAGTACGAGGCCCAGGGCGTGCGTCGCTATGGCTTTCACGGGCTCTCCTACGAATTCATCGTCGAGAACCTGGTGCGTCGCCACGGCCCTGCGGCACTTTACGAACGTCTGATCGTCGCTCACCTGGGCAATGGTGCTTCCCTGGCAGCCATTCGCGGTGGGCACAGCGTCGAGACGACGATGGGGTTCAGCGCCCTTGGCGGCATGCCCATGGGGACCCGCAGCGGCGATCTGGATCCCGGCATCCTACTGTATCTAGCCGGGCAGCAGGGGCTCGATCCCCAGGCGTTACAGACGCTGCTCTACCGGCGCTCCGGTTTGCTGGGTCTCTCCGGCGTCAGCGCCGATATGCGCGAACTTTTAGCGCGCCGTAATGACATCCCGGAGGCCGCCCAGGCGATCGACTTCTTCTGCCATCGTGCCCGCCTCTTCATCGGTGCCCTGAGCGCCGCGCTCGGCGGGCTGGACCGGCTGATCTTCACCGGCGGCATCGGCGCGAACTCACCGGCGATCCGGGCACAGATCTGCGCAGGAATGGGGTATCTCGGCATCACACTGGAGGAAGGACGCAACCGCACGCCCGGGCCGGTGATTTCCGCCGACGAGGGCCCGGTCCGGGTAGAGGCCGTGGCCACCGATGAAGAACGGATGATCGCCCGGCACGTGCAGCGCACATTAACCAACACCCAGGAGGTGACATGACCCAGATGGCAACGCCAGTGGCCCTTGCGACGCTCGATGACCTGATTCAGCAGGCCGGTGGCGGTGACCCGATCCGCGTCGCCGTGGTCAATGCGGCCCAGGCGGCGGTGCTGGAGACGCTTCGCGAGGCGGCGAGGCGACGCATCGCCGAGCCGGTGCTCATCGGCCGCCCCGCCGAGGTCGTCGAGGCCGCCGCGGCGATCGGGTGGGACCTCGATCCACAAGCGATGATCGAGGCCGATTCGGATGTGGAGGCCGCCCGCATCGGGGTGGAGCTCGTGCAGGCCGGACGCGCGGATGCGCTGATGAAAGGGCACCTCCACACCGATACCTTCATGCATGCCCTGCTGGGCAATGGCCTGCGACAGCCCGGCCGGCGAGTGAGCCACGTCTTTTTGGTGGACGTGCCCGACTGCCCACGCCTGCTGGCCGTGACCGATGCGGCCGTGAACATTACCCCCGACCTCAATGCCAAGGCGCAGATTCTCCAGAACGCCATCGAGCTGATGCACATGATCGGGCTCGAGCGGCCACATGCCGCGGTCATTTCCGCCGTGGAAACGGTCAATCCGGCCATCGTCTCTACCCTGGATGCGGCCTGCCTGACCCTGATGGCCCGCCGCGGCCAGATTGCCGGCGCCGAGGTCGACGGGCCACTGGCCTTCGACAACGCCATCTCGGAACGGGCCGCGCGCGAAAAGGGCATCGACTCCCCGGTGGCGGGGAAGGCCGACATCCTGCTCATGCCGGATCTGGTGTCAGGCAACGTGTTGGCCAAGAACCTCGAGTACCATGCCGGCGCCACGGCGGCCGGGGTGGTCATGGGGCTGACGGTGCCGGCGGTACTGAGTTCCCGGGCCGACCCGCCCGAGGCGCGCCTGGCCGGACTGGCCGTGGCGGCGCTGATGTACCGCGCGGGGATCCGCCTGCCCGTGCCCTCCCCTGACGAAGCGGAATCCACCTTCTGCTGTTCCCCGCAACCCGAGTCGGCCTGCTGCCCCAGGGAGGTGCGCTGATGGACACCACGACCCGAACCACCACCCGAGCCACCATCGACGGGACGACAGCGAGCCCACCGGCGACGACCACCGACGCGCGCCTGCACGCCATGATGAGCCTCTTCACAGGGGGGCTGTCACCGACCGCCGTCCAGCAGGCCTGGTGGGACTGGGCGCAACACCTGCTGCTGTCACCGGACAAGCAGACGGAACTCGTCGGCAAGGCCCTGCGCAAGTGGCAACGTTTCGGCAGCTACTGCGAGCGCGCCGGCCAGGCGCCGTGTGAGCCCTGCATCGAGCCGCTGCCCCAGGACAAACGCTTTCGCGACGAGGCCTGGCAGCGCTGGCCCTTCAACATGCTCTATCAGGGCTTCCTGCTGCAGCAGCAGTGGTGGCATGTGGCCACCACCGGCGTACCGGGCGTCTCGCGCCACCATGAGGCGATGGTGAATTTCGGCGCGCGGCAGATGCTCGACATCTGGTCGCCGTCAAACTTCCTCGCCACCAACCCCGAACTGCAGGAGCAGACGCGGCGCGAGGGTGGCGCCAACCTGGCCCGTGGTGCCTCCAATCTGCTGGAGGACTGGCAGCGACGCCAGGCCGGCGAAGGGCCGGTGGGGGTCGAAGCGTATCGGGTCGGCCGAGACGTGGCGGTGACGCCTGGCAAGGTGGTCTACCGCAACCGGCTCATCGAGCTGATCCAGTACGCGCCCACCACCCAGGAGGTCCATGCCGAACCGGTGCTGATCGTGCCGGCCTGGATCATGAAGTACTACATCCTCGACCTCTCCCCGGAGAACTCCCTGATCCGCTACCTGGTGGCCCAGGGCCATACGGTGTTCGTCGTCTCCTGGAAGAACCCGGGCAGCGACGAGCGAGACCTGGGCATGGCCGACTACCGCCGGCTGGGGGTCATGGCGGCCCTCGACGCGGTCACGGCCATCTGCCCGGAGCAGCGCGTCCACGGCGTGGGCTATTGCCTGGGCGGGACGCTGCTGTCGATCGCCGCGGCCGCCATGGGGCGGGACTGTGACACTCGCCTGGCCAGCCTGACGCTGCTCGCCGCGCAGACCGACTTCAGCGAGGCCGGCGAGCTGATGCTGTTCATCGACGAGGACCAGGTACGCTTCCTCGAGGACCTCATGGCGGTCAGGGGCTATCTGGATACGCGCCAGATGGCGGGCGCCTTCCAGTTGCTGCGTTCCCAGGACCTGATCTGGTCGAAGATGGTGCGCAGTTATCTGGCCGGCGAGCGTCCGCCCATGTTCGACCTGATGGCCTGGAACGCCGACGGCACCCGCATGCCGGCACGCATGCACAGCGAGTACCTCCGGTGGCTGTTCCTCGACAACGATCTCGCCGGTGGGCGCTACCGGGTGGACGAACGGCCCGTATCGCTGACCGACATCGAGATCCCCGTGTTCGCCGTCAGCACGCTCAAGGATCATGTCGCCCCCTGGCGCTCCGTCTACAAGGTTCAGTGGCTGACGCCGGCGGACGTCACCTTCGTACTCTCCAGCGGTGGACACAACGCCGGTATCGTCAACCCGCCCGGCGATTCACACCGCTTCCACCAGATCTCGACCATCCAGCCTGAGGACCCCTTCATGGATCCGGATGGCTGGCAGGCCTCTGCCGCGCATCATGACGGCTCCTGGTGGCCCTGCTGGCAGGGCTGGCTGACCGATCACAGCACCCAGCGCGTGCCCGCCCGGGAGCCGGGGGAGACCCAAGGCTATCCGGCGCTGGACGAAGCGCCAGGACGTTATGTCCTGGAGAAATGAGCCCGTCCTGCGGGGAAGGGGGCCGCTGCCATCGATGGCCCCAGAGCAGCCGTGCCGAAGGGCGCGGCCAATGTCATAGTCAGCGAGGTGAGCAATCATGAAGGAATCCAACGTCGTTCTCTGCGCCCCGGTGCGCACGGCCATCGGCACCTACGGCGGCACACTCAAGGCCACGCCGGCACCCGAGCTCGGCGCCACCGCCATCGCCGAGAGCCTGCGCCGCTCGGGCTTGGCCCCGAGGACGTGCAGAGCGTGGTGCTGGGTCAGGTGGTCCAGGCCGGCGCCAAGATGAACCCGGCGCGCCAGGCCGCGATCCATGCCGGCTTGCCGGTGTCGGTGCCGGCGATGACGGTCAACCGGGTCTGCGGCTCCGGCGCCCAAGCCGTGGCCAGCGCCGCCCAGGAGGTGATGCTCGGGCATCTCGACTGTGCCATCGCTGGCGGAATGGAGAATATGGACCTCGCGCCCTACCTGGATCTCGCCGGACGCTGGGGCCATCGCATGGGCAATGCCGAAATCTACGACAGCATGCTGCGCGACGGGCTCAATGATGCCTTCTCCGATCAGCACTCGGGGTGGCACACCGAGGATCTGGTCAGCCGCTTCGGCATCAGCCGCGAGGATCAGGACCGATGGGCGGCGCGCAGCCAGCAGCGCTTCGGCGAGGCGCAGGCGGCAGGACGCTTCGACGCCGAGATCGTGCCGGTCGAAGTCAACTCCCGCAAGGGCACGGTGGCCTTCGGGCGCGATGAGCACAACCGCCCCGACGCCACCGCCGAGGGCCTCGGCAAACTCAGGCCGGCCTTCCGCAAGGAGGGCACCATCACCGCCGGCAACGCCCCCGGGCTGAACACGGGCGCGGCGGCGATGATCGTCGCCGATCGCGCCTGGGCGGAACGCCAGGGCCTCGCGCCCATGGCGCGTCTGGTGAGCTACGGCGTCGGCGCCGTCGAGCCCGGCTACTTCGGCCTCGGCCCGGTGCCGGCGGTGCAACAGGCACTAGCACGCGCCGGCTGGCGCATGGGTGATGTCGAGCGCATCGAGATCAACGAGGCCTTCGCGGCCATCGTCCTTGCCCTGATCGGGGAGCTCGGGCTGGCCGAGGACATCGTCAATGTGGAAGGCGGCGCGATCGCCCATGGCCATCCCATCGGCGCCACCGGGGCGGTGCTGACCACCCGGCTGCTGCACGCCATGGCCCGGGACGACGTGCGCCGCGGCGTGGTCACCTTGTGCATCGGTGGCGGCCAGGGGGTGGCGCTGGCGCTGGAGCGCCTAGCGTAACCGCGAATCAACCCGTACGCGCGGCTCGCTATGAAAGTGCCGAGCCGCGCCACTCAAGGAGGCAACATCATGAAAGCACTCGTCTATCATGGTCCTGGCCAGCGTCGCTGGGAGGACAAACCGCGCCCAGGCATCACCAAGCCCACGGATGCGGTGGTGCGCATTACCCATACCACCATCTGCGGCACCGACCTGCACATCCTCAAGGGCGACGTACCCGCCGTGGAGGATGGTCGTATCCTCGGCCACGAGGGCGTCGGCGTCGTCGAGGAGGTCGGCGACGGCGTGAGCCATATTCAGGTCGGCGATGAGGTGCTGATTTCCTGCATCACCTCGTGTGGCCGCTGCGACTATTGCAAGCGGGGTCTCTATGCCCACTGCCGCGACGGCGGCTGGATCCTCGGTCACCTGATCGACGGCACCCAGGCCGAGTACGTGCGTATCCCGCACGCGGACAACAGCCTGCACCGTTTACCCAAGGACATGGACCGCGCCGCGGCGGTAATGCTCAGCGACATTCTGCCTACCGGTCATGAGATCGGCGCCCTGAACGGCGAGGTGGGGCTCGGCGACACGGTGGCCATCGTCGGCGCCGGCCCCATCGGTCTGGCGGCCCTGATGACCTCACGTTTCTATTCTCCCGCACGGATTATCATGATCGACCCCGACGAGAACCGACTGGCCATGGCCCGCCAATTGGGTGCCACCGACACCATTGCCCGGGACCCACTTGAAGCCATCGACAAGCTGACCGGTGGCGAAGGCGTGGACGTGGCCATGGAGGCGGTAGGCATTCCCGAGACCTTCGATATCTGCCAGCGCATCGTGCGCCCGGGGGGCATATCGCCAACATCGGCGTACACGGCAAGAGCGTCGAGTTCCGCCTACAGGATCTGTGGATCAAGAATGTCACGGTGCGTACCGGCCTAGTGAACACCAACACGACTCCGGTGCTGATGCGCATCGTCGAGGCCGGTGGCGTCGAGCCCGCGGGTTTGGTGACCCACCGCTTCAAGCTTGACGACATCGAGAAAGCCTACGACGTGTTTTCCCAGGCGGCGAAGGAGCAGGCCATCAAGATGCTGCTGACCGCCGAGTGATGCTCACCCGCACCGCGAATGGCGGTCACCTCGAGGTCACCGATATCGATCCTGTCAATCAAGGAGCTCAAGCATGGAGTTGAACGGCAAGACGATCGCGATCACCGGCGCCGCCCAAGGGCTTGGCCGCGCCATGGCGGTACGCCTGGCGCAATATGGCGCGCGGACCGCTCTGCTGGACAGGGATGAGGACGGCCTGCAACAGACCCACGCCGCTTGCGAGCAAGCGGGAGTGCGAAGCCGGTACTATCCCGTGGATATTACCGAGGAAACCCATGTGGAAGCCTGTTTCCAGGCGCTGGCGAATGATTTCGGCGCGCTGGACGGGGTGATCAACAACGCCGGCATCACCCAGGATGGCCTGCTGGTCAAGGCCAAGGATGGCCATGTCGTCAAGAAGATGTCATTGGCGGACTGGGACGCAGTCTCGCATATCGATATGCGTGGCGTCTTTCTGTGCGCCCGGGAGGCGGTGGCGCGGATGATCGAGATGCGGGCGGATGACACCACCCGCCAATCCCCTGGGCTGATCCTTAATATTTCGAGTATCAGCCGTGCGGGCAATATCGGCCAGACCAACTACTCGGCGGCCAAGTCGGGGGTGGATGCGATGACCGTCACCTGGGCCAAGGAGCTCGCCCGCCACAACATCCGTGTCGCCGCCATCGCTCCAGGATTCTTCCGCACGGCCATGGTCGAGGCAATGCCCGACAAGATCCTCGACAAGCTGCGGGCCCAGATCCCGCTGGGACGGCTCGGCGATCCTGAAGAGGTCGCGCACGCGGCGCAGTTCATCTTCGAAAACGACTACTTCAATGGCCGCATCCTGGCGTTGGATGGCGGGCTGCGTTTGTAGACGGGGGCGCAGCAAGAAGGCGTGGTTCTGACTTATAAAGGAGTGAACAGCAATGAAACACGAACAAGCGGAACGGAAGTCTTTCGTGGATCCGGTATGTGGCATGGCGATCAGCTTCCAGACTGCCGCCGTGGGGAGTGAATACCGGGGAAAGCGCTATTACTTCTGTTCAGCGGCTTGCCGCGAACAGTTCGAGGCGGATCCCGAACGGTACGCTCGTGCGCAGTGGCAGCATAGGTCGAGACGTGGGTGAACGTCGAGGCCCTTCAGCCGTGATCCAGGCCCAGACCGTCTGCGCCGTCCCCACGCGCCGGGAGCCCGTGACCGTGATCGGCGCGGGCCCCGCCGGGTTGGCCTGCGCCATCGTGCTGGCGCGCGCCGGGCAGCGCGTGATCGTGCACGAGCGCCGCCGTCGCGTTGGCGCCCGCTTTCACGGTGACTTCCAAGGGCTCGAGAGCTGGAGTGACGACATCGATGTGCTCGATGAACTCGCGAGCGCGGGGATCCGACCCAGCTTCGAGCATCATGCCATCTCGCACGTGACGGCCTTCGACGGCCGGGACGCTCGCCACGAGATTCGTGCGGAGAAGCCATTGTACTACCTGGTCCGGCGCGGGTCGGGGACGGACACGCTGGATCAGGCGCTGCTCGAGCAGGCCCAGGCCAGCGGCGTGGAGGTAAGGCTCTCCTCTCCCCTCAAGAGCGCTCCCGGCCTCGCCGTCGTGGCCACGGGGCCGGTGCTCGCCAACATCATGGCGGTGGGCTACCTGTTCGAGACCGCTATGCCGGACGGCCAGTGGGCCTGCTTCAGCGACCGCCTGGCGCCGGACGGCTATGCCTACCTGCTGGTGCAGGGTGGGCGGGGGACCGTCGCCACCTGTCTGTTCAGGGAGTTCACCCGCAACGACGAATTCCTGGCGCGCACGATCGCCTTCTTTACCGAGCATGCCGGGCTGGACATGCGCACCGCTCGCCCCTTCGGTGGGGTCGGCAACTATGGACCGCCCTGCCGGGGCGAGCACGAGGGACGCCTGCTGGTGGGCGAGCATGCGGGCTTTCAGGATGCACTGGCGGGCTTCGGCATGCGTTATGCCCTGCGCTCGGGCGTCCTGGCCGCGCGCAGCCTGCTGGAGGGTAGCGATTACGACTCGCTGTGGCGACGCTCGCTGCTGCCGGCCATCCGCCAGGGCATCGGCAACCGACTGCTGTACGCGAAGGTCGGTGACCGAGGACGACGGGCCATGTTTCGCCGGCTGGCGGCGGGAGATGCGCGCCCGATGCTCGCCAAGCTATACCGCCCGAGCCTGTTGGGCCGGGTCCTGTACCCATTCGCGCGACGCCACGGACGCATACCCCAGCACGATCCGGACTGCTGCGACAACGCCTGCACCTGCCTGCGTTGCCTGTGCGGGCGTCATATCAACTCGGGGGCCGCCGCGTCGCGGCAGGATCCTCGGCCGCTGGAATTCTAGGGAGATAGAAAACAAACATGGAAACCATTGACATGAAAGGACGCAAGGGCTTGGTCGTGGGCATCGCCAACGAACATAGCCTGGCCTGGTCGGCCGCCCGGCATTTTCGCCATGCCGGCGCGGAGTTGGCGCTTACCTATCTCAACGACAAGGCCCGTCCCCATGTCGAGCCGCTGGCCCGGGAGGTGGATGCCGGGCTCTTGCTGCCCTGCGACGTGACGGTGCCGGGGCAGCTGGAGGCGGTGATCGAGGCGATCCGCCAGCGCTGGGGGCGGCTGGACTTTCTCCTGCACGCCATCGCCTGGGCCCGCAAGGAGGAGCTGCACGGACGCCTCACGGACTGCTCGGCGGAGGGCTTCGCGGAGTCGATGCTGGTGTCCTGCCACTCGCTGATCCGCATGGCCCAGTTGGCCGAGCCGTTGATGGACCGGGGCGGCAGCCTCATGACGCTGAGCTACGTCGGTGCCGAGAAGGTCGTCGATCACTACAACGTCATGGGGCCCGTCAAGGCCGCGCTGGAGGCCTCGGTGCGCTACCTGGCCCACGAACTGGGCCCCCGCAACATCCGCGTCAACGCGCTCTCCGCCGGTACGGTCAAGACCCGGGCGGCCTCCGGTATCGAGCATTTCGACGAACTGCTCAACGAGTCCGCGAAGCGGGCGCCGCTGCGCCGCACCGTGGAGGCCGACGAGGTCGGTCGCACCGCGCTGGTGTTGGCCAGCGACTACACCACGGCGATCACCGGCGAGGTGCTCTACGTCGACGCCGGCTTTCATGCCGCCGGCATGGTATTTCACTGAGTCATGACATTTCACTGCAACTAGCAAGGAGGCTTCCATGATGTTGTCGGCATTTCTCAGCCGCATCGTTCGGGTCGGAGAGCTCACGGTGATAACGCCGTCCGGGCGGCGGCAGCGTTTCGGGCCGGGTGGCGCGCCCGCGGTCACGGTGCGGCTCCACCACCGGGCGCTCTATCGCAAACTGATCATGAACCCCGATCTGTATCTGGGCGAGGCCTACATGGACGGGACCTTGACCGTGGAGGAGGGGAGCCTGCGCGACTTGCTCGAGCTCTGCACCGCCAACGGCGAGGCTCTCGATAGCCATCCGATTCAGCGGGTGCGGCGGCGGCTCGGCCGGCCCCTGCGTTATCTGCAGCAGTACAATCCGCTCGGCCGCTCGCGCGCGAATGTCGCCCATCATTACGATCTCTCGGCCGAGCTGTTCGATCTATTCCTCGACCGGGATCGCCAGTATTCCTGCGCCTATTTCCCGGACGGCAACGAGAGCCTCGAGCAGGCGCAGGAGAAAAAGAAGCGCCATATCGCCGCCAAGCTGTTGTTGCAGCCGGACATGCGCGTGCTCGATATCGGCTCGGGCTGGGGCGGCCTCGCCCTGCATATCGCCGAGAGCGCCGGGGCCCGTGTCAAGGGGATCACCCTCTCCGAGGAGCAGTTGAAGGTCGCCCAGCAGCGGGCGGTGCGCTCCGGGCTGGCCGAGCGTGCGCGCTTCGAGCTGCTCGACTACCGAGCGGAGCGCGAGGTCTACGACCGGATCGTCTCGGTCGGCATGTTCGAGCACGTCGGGGTGTCGCACTATGGGGGGTTCTTCCGCACCCTGAAGGGCCTGCTCAAGCCCGACGGCGTCGCCCTGATCCATGCCATCGGGCGCATGGAGCCGCCGGGGCAAACCAATCCCTGGCTGCGCAAGTACATCTTCCCGGGCGGCTATTGCCCCGCGCTCTCGGAGGTGCTGGCCGCGGTGGAAAAGGCCGGCCTGTGGGTAACGGACATCGAGGTGCTGCGCCTCGACTATGCGGAGACGCTGCGGGAGTGGGCGCGACGCTTCGCGGCCAACCGCGAGCAGGTGCGTGCATTCTACGACGAACGCTTCTGTCGCATGTGGGAATTCTATCTAAACATGTGCGAGATGGCCTTTCGCAACGGACCGATAATGGTCTTCCAGATCCAGCTCACACGCCAGCGGGACGCCGTTCCCTCGCACCGGAACTACATCGCGGATTGGGAGCATGCCCTGGAAAACGACGCCAACGAAGTCGCGTGAGCGGGTCGGGTCGGAAGGTGGTTTTACTGTTGGGAGCGGTGCTCGCCGGATTCCACTGAGGCGAGTAAGGAGACTTCATGGTATTTTTGGCATTCTTCAGCCGTCTGGCTCATGAGTACGGTACCGCATGAGCGAGAACGGAAAGCTAAGTAATGGCGACACCGACGTGAGCCTTGATCTCGGGCATCCGCGAGACCCGAACGGCAATGCGAGCGACCGTTCGATTGGTGTGGTGGCAAAATCTAGCGCTGGTTTCAATACCCTGC